>CBDTUM010000018.1:0-45076 GCA_965363495.1 uncultured Desulfopila sp. | reverse complement strand
GCTGACGGTGAAAAATGGCGTTGTCCGGCATGGCGAATCAATAGTGTTCTATCTTGAAGGCGACGGAGATGGGGGTGCCATTACATACAAACACAACAAGTTTCATCTCAACAACCAATCAATTGGCGACAAACCGGTGGTGCGGGTCACCTATCATGGGGCACGCATGTTTGCCGGAACCTATGGTAAGGAGCTTCTTTCAGATGCTGAGTGGCAATTCGCCTATAACTTTCATCGGAAAAAAGCAGCAGAAATAAACAATGAACTTGTTGAACGGCCTTCGGCACCAAGCTCCTCCGGGATGATGCATCATAGCAGCGCTCCTCCAGCGCCGACATCAGAGGAAAAGACTGTGGTGTTGGATGATATGGGGCATAAGGTAAAGGAATGGGTACGAATCATTCAGCTGGGAACTATGGGGACGTCTAATCCTGCCAAAGATGAATATGAATCAGGAATTTTGGATGCTGAAAGAGCTGAAAAGAATGGGGAGCCCCTGAAGCGATTACCATGGGAAGGTTTTGAGGATGTCGGTTTTAGGACAAAAATTTCAATAATACGAAAAGAGAAGGATACCGCCCAAGAGACATTATGATTATTTCCAATAGAGCGATCACAGCTTTCGGCGACTCGAGAAAAGGATCTCAAAGACAAGAAAATGAGGATCGCTTCCTCGTCAAAACCCTCAATAACACGAGCCTGCTACTAGCTATATCCGATGGAATGGGCGGGAGTCCAGCAGGGGCCAAGGCCGCAGATGATGTTATAAACTCTTTTTCGTCTCTAATAAATGAAGAAAACAACTCACTGCTCCTCAGAAACGCCGTAAATCAGGCCGATGCTGTTATCAGGAAGCGAGTCGAAAGGCATCCGGAGTTGGAGGGCATGGGGACAAACGTCACTGCAGCTATTCTTACGAGCCAGATGGTGTGGTAGGTGCACATAGGTGACAGCAGAATGTACCTGATGCGAAAAGGCACAATGCAGCAGATAACGAGGGATCACTCATTTCTCCAGGATTTGATTGATGGAGGTGATATCTCTCTGGCAGAAGCTGCAGTTCATCCCATGGCCCATGTACTCGACCAATGTGTCGGTTGCATGGACGCCGGAGTGGATAGAGGCTCATTTTCTCTTATTCCCGGAGACATATTGCTTTTATGTACAGATGGGATCTATCGGTCAATATCAAGTTCAAGAATCCAAGACATTCTTGCTACCACTGTGGACGTAAAAGATTGTGTTGAGCAATTACTCATAAGTTCTCCGCGGACAGTCTCCTCTGATGATGCGACTGTTATTGTTGCCTTTGTATAAGAACCTGTACCTATACTTAATAGACCGATGTTTTCCCATTGGTCGGGCTTGGGCTTTAGGCAAGCAGGAAATTGCAGTAGCGAGCGTTTCGGCTATGCCAGGCAGCATGCAATAGAAAACCAAGGCTCGGATAAAAGCGGTAACAGCCTTCTAAGAAGACACTCAAAGAAAGGACCGGAGGAAAGTCACTTCGTAACAACGGCACAGACGGCAGCCATTCCGTCTTTGTCCAACTCCAGAAAATAGCTCTCCAAAATGTCCACACCCCAGGCCTTTTTCTTGGTGCAGCTATCACAACTCCAGATCCAGTGGATTTCTTTTGAGGAACAGGAGCCAAAGCAAAAGTTCTTTACCTGGTGAGGGCAGTACAGGAGAGCGCTGAGTTCTTCAACAGTCGGCAGTCTCCAGCGACGATACCCCTGCCATTTTTTTTCATTGAGATAATTGATATATTTGTGGGCATTGTTCCAATTGAGCGAGAGGCCAGCACCTTGCTGCTGCCACAGTAATCTAACATCATGGCAATCTATCACACTTTTTCCAATAGGTTCAAAACGGTGGTGAGCGGAGCTCTTGGGGCGCATCATCGAGTCAAGGTTGCAAAGTTCCTGGACCTGTTTGGGCCGCAGAGATTCGGGATTGGTTCGCAGTGTCCTGTTGCCCAGCTGGTACTCTGCCTTGCCATTGGCTGCAAAGATGTTGTTCTTTCCCGGTTGTCTCATCCAGCTGTCAAAAATTTTTTCAAGGTGCAACCTCATTTCATATGCCGACTTGTAGCGGTGTTGTTCCTTCGTCTGTGTACTTTTAAGCAAAAATTCGTCCCAATCACCATTTAGCCCGGTATTAATCGTGCTTGGAGGTGGAATCGATTTTTCCCGGTGGTTTACCAACTGGCCAGTAAGGAGACGATATGCAATGACACCGACACTGAAAAGATCGGAACGTTCATCGGCCGCTTGGGGATTTCGTTCCTGTTCAGGAGCGGTATAGTATGGTGAACCTATCTGCATGCCAGGTATGACCATTTTCTCTCCTCCCCGTACCTTGCAGAGACCGAAATCAATTATCTTGATTCGGTCATCGTTGGTAATCATCAAATTGTGGGGTTTGATATCCCGATGGATGATACCCGCGAAATGCAATACTTCGAGGCCGCGTAGAATCTGACGGATGTAATGAAAGGTCATGCCAGTACTGATAACTCTGGAGGTTTTGACTCTAGTGGAGTCTCCGATGAGTGAACCGAGGGAATGGGGAAAATATTCAAGCACGATAAACGGGACATCAGCACTCCCGCTGCAATCGATAACTTTGGCAACATGCTCATGGTCGATTCCTCCCATTATGCGTGCTTCTTCTATAAATATTTCTCGGAGCTTGTCTTCCCCGACGAGATCGACGAAAATATCGTCACGGGGTAACAGAATTTTGAGAGCAACAATCCGGTTGGTTATTGGTGCTCGCGCTTTATAGACCGCACCCATGCCCCCGCGGCCAAGTCTTTCCTGTATCAGGTATCTGCCAACTTTTCTCATAGTTTATCACAGTGTTTTGGGAAACCTCGCTCAGTATATTTTCTTATTGTTGTCTTGAAATCTACTGGTGAGAATTTGCGATCAATCTATAAAATCTTAGCAGATTCTTTGGCGAACAGGTGGTCGGAAGTTTTGGCAAGAAACAGTTTCGGATGCGAGATATCTCTCAATCAAACTGCGGGCCGCCGTGCCTGTTTCTATCCAGAAAAACCTTTACCGCCAGATAAATTGAACACCCCAGTAAAGGAACAGCAGCAACTAAATACGGAATGTGGATTGACCAAATGAAGAGCAGCCCTCCAGTCGCCGGCCCCGCAAATTGCCCGAGAGTGCTCGCAGCATTTTGTAGACCCAATGCCGTCCCAATGTCTGTATCAGATTGTCTACTTGTCAGCGTGGCGAGGGTTGGGATGAGCAGGGCCATACCAAATGCCAGCACACCGACATAAGTGAGGATTAATGGCATAGTTCTGGTCAGCATTAACAAGATTAACGCAACACCCACCATACCAAGGCCGATTGCCAGCAACAGCGTTTCTCTTTTGTAATCGATGATCCATCCGACAATGGCGCCCTGCCCAATTGCCATGACCAAGCCGCAAACCATGAAGACAAAACCCATTTGAGCAGGACCGAATTTCATTACCTGTTGGGCGTGAAGCGCAAAAGTACCCTCGAACAACGCTAAACTGAAGTATGTTAGGAAAGAGAGTAATAACAGTTTCCAGAATGATCTATCTGTCACAAGTCTGCTGAATTCAGATTTCTGGATCCGCTCAATCTTCAACGGCTTAGATGGACATTCGAGTTCACCGGCACGCCCAGTCCCTAAAGACTCGGGCAACATATATATTCCAGCCACCAATGCGAAGGTCGCGAGCAGGGCGGCAACGAGAAATGGTGCGGAAAAATCATCAACAGAAAAAATCCCAAACCGAAAGGACGGAAGCCAATTCTGCCTGCTTAACCATGCACCCAGCGCCGGACCTACCACAACTCCCAAACTGGTTGCAGCCCCAAGGTATGCCATACTTTTGCCGCGTTCCGACTCAGGGCTCGCGTCTGTGACGTAAGCAGCAGCTGCAGGCAAAATCGCTGCCGAAAAAATGCCGCTAAGAATTCTCGCAAGGTAAAGAGTGAACAGATTAGAACCAAAGCCGAAAAGGACATTAAAAACGGCATTGCCGCCCAAGCCGATTAAAAAGAGAGGTCGGCGGCCGACTTTGTCGGACAAGGCACCCCAAAGTGGCGCAAAAAATAATTGCATCAAAGCAAACACGCCGGTTATCATCCCGACATGAACGGATAACTCCTCCGGAGTTGAGCCATCTATTAACGCCATCCGTTCGATATAGAAAGGGAGTACTGTGAGCGTTAACCCATAGCCGATCATTACGATGAACATAGAAGCAAAAAGGATATAGAGGCCTTTTGTCATATGGGATTCCGATTGGCGAAGAAATTGAGCGGTTGCAGGAACTTTCCTATTTAAGCATGATCTTCAACGTAAACATTTAATGCCTTGCATGTTATTTGATGACTGCACGGTTAAAGGCTTCTTCTGAACTCTTTTGTGTATTTTACATTCGGTATTTTCTCCATAAGATATCTCTGCAATTTATTGATTTGCATAGTAGTCTGGTATCCAGTTTTTTCAACCTACCGGCAGCTGCAATAATCGGACTCAACACTTCGGCCGCGATCGGCACACCGAGACAATTGTAGATAAACGAGACAATTGTAGATAAAGGCGAAGAACAGATTCTGCTTGATGTTCGCCATGGTGGACCAGGAGTAGCTTTCTTGCCCGAACAATACTTGTCAGATATCCCTTCACTAAAGTGACTCCAGCACTTTCCATAGCCACATTCGTCCCCGTACCCATGGGCAATACCCACATGTGCCTGAGCAAGAGTAGGGATATCATTGATGCCGTCACCGGCCATGGCGACCATTTTCCCTTCATCCCGTAAACGTTTCACCTCTCCTGCCTTCTCATTCGGCACCGCTTCGGCAAAATCCCTGTAGTGCTGTGTCTTCTTGGAAATTAGAAGAGTTGCGAGTAGATGAAAAGCCCGAGTCCTACCAAATTCATAACAATGAATAGGGCAACAACACCTTTTTTGATTGCTCCGCCGCCCTCCATTTTCATATCCATACCACCATCGTGCTGTTTTTTGTGTTGTCGATGGAGATATATCATCCAGGCGGTGACAGCAAGAAAGGCAATCTTCATCCAGAAGGTGTAATCAATCTTGAATTGGGTTACTTCCTGCACAACTCTTGCCGACTCCGGAATAATCCCCAAAAATGAGAACACCCCATTGAGAAGCAAAGCCGTGGCAACAATGCTGACAAACATAATTCCGGCTATGTAAAAAGCCACCTTCCAGCCATAGTATTTGGCATTGATGTGCACCAGAGGGGGAACCATCAGGTCGGAGTAGATAAAACCCATGATACCCACAAACATTACACCATTCTCATTGAGAACCGTGGCCAGCGGGATGTTCCCCATTGAGCCGATAAATGTGGCACCGGCAACAAAAGGGGCAATAACAGCATTCTCAAGGGTAACCAGCCAGACTGGAAGATTGGTTGCGTTTGCCAGGAATAGCGCGGACCAGAATTTTTCTGGAACCATTACCGCGACAAATCCGGCGATGGTAAAACCGATGAGAATATCCTCCCATGCCATTTTCCAGTCACTTACAAATTTCTGTCCCACAAGGTGCCAGCCCATCTTACTGGTTATACGTTGTTTCCAGTCAAAGTCATCTTCCTTGCCCTCTTCTTCCTCCATCATTTCACGTGTTTCCTCAATCCATTTTTTCGGATATGTGAGCTTGATCAGCGCGCTGCTGATGGCAATGAGGATAAGACCACCAATAATTTCAGCAGCCAGAAACTCCCAGCCGAGAAAAATCATAATCAGAATACCCAGTTCGATCACCAGATTGGTGGAGGCAAACATAAAGGCGACTGCGGCTACGAAATGAGCGCCTTTTTTACCAGTGAGTGTGCTGCGGCAAGTGCAGCAAAAGAACACGATGAGGAAGCGGAACCAAAGAGCGTCGAGAGGGATATGCTTTTAAGATCTGCCTTTCCCATGTATTTGATCATTTTGCCTTTGGGCACAAATGCCTGTATCATTCCTGAGACAAAATATCCCAGGATAAAAGCCCAGCCCGATTTCCAGAAAAAGCCCAGAGCTGTCTTTGTTGATTCGCCGTAGAGTTCTAAAAATCCATCCATTGCATTCCCCTCTTGTGATTTTTGCAGGTGAATTATATTTCGGATGTGGGTTCTCCGCGATAGAAAATGCAAAGATGGTTCCACCGGATTGCGTGTCCACAAATTTTATTTTCTTCATAGGACATCTCCGCAATGTGTTGATTTGTACATTAGTTTGGCATCCAGTTTTTTCAACCTACTCAGCAGGTTTCGTAATTTGGTTTAATGAGTTAATGAAAAATTCCTCACAACAGATATCAATTACAGATTGAATACTTATGCGCTATTAGTGAGTTTCGTATAGATCCAAGCAAACAAGTAAAAGAAAACAAAGCTGATAGCTGCCGCTTCAAACATACCGGTGATAATCCCTATGGTGGTCAGGGAGTAAAACATATGCCATTTAGTCATCATCTCCACGGCGCCAGTATATATTCCAAATTTTCCCACCACCGAAAGCACAAGCATACTGATAGCAGCAACAATTGCTGCTGCCGTACCAAACGCAAATGAATTTAGTTTTTCTTTCACAATGCACCTCCTAGTAAATTGTCCATGGTAGCTCTCGCTAACTATTTTATTTTCACCATTTTCAACCTTAATGCATTACCTACTACCGATACCGAACTGAGGCTCATGGCAGCTGCTGCTATCATCGGGCTCAGCAGAATACCGAAGAACGGATACAACACTCCGGCCGCGATCGGCACACCGAGACAATTGTAGATAAAGGCGAAGAACAGATTCTGCTTGATGTTCGCCATGGTGGCCCTGGAAAGCTTCCTTGCCCGAACAATACCAGTCAAGTCCCCTTTTACTAAAGTAACTCCAGCGCTTTCCATGGCAACATCTGTCCCAGTGCCCATGGCAATACCCACATGTGCCTGGGCAAGAGCGGGGGCATCATTGATACCGTCACCGGCCATGGCGACCATTTTTCCTTCATCCTGTAAACGTTTTACCTCTGCTGCCTTCTCATCCGGCAGCACTTCGGCAAGAACTGCGTCGATATCGAGCTTTGCTGCCACTGCTTCGGCAGTAGCCCTGTTGTCACCGGTAAGCATGACCACCTGGAGGCCTTGATCATGCAATTGTTTTATAGCATCAGGAGTAGAATCTTTTATGGGGTCTGATACAGCGAGGATACCAGCAAGTTTTCCGTCAGCCGCCACGAACATGACGGTCTGTCCTTCTTTGCTCATTGCTTCCACCTTCTCTTCAAGCTCGGTGATATTAACACCTGCATCACCCATGAGTTTTGCGTTACCGAGCAGCACCTTGGCATTTTCAACAACACCCGAAACACCTTTTCCCGTTATCGAGTCAAAATCTGCGATCTCCGCTAGCTGAATATCACGCTCAAGAGCACCGGATACTATGGCTGCAGCCAGGGGATGTTCACTTGATTTTTCAAGGGTTGCAGCAAGACGAAGAAGTTTATCGTCTGACATGTCCCCGGCAGCAATAACACTAGTCAGCTTTGGTTTTCCCAGCGTAAGAGTGCCGGTTTTATCCACCACAATGGTGTCGATTTTACGCATGGTTTCTATTGCTTCGGCGTTTTTAAATAGAACGCCCATAGTTGCACCCTTGCCGGTGGCAACCATGATCGACATGGGCGTGGCGAGTCCCAGGGCGCAGGGGCAGGCAATGATCAGTACTGAAACTGCAACTATTAATGCATATGCCAGTTGTGGTGCTGGGCCGGCCAGATACCAGATAACAAAGGCAAGAAGAGCGATACCAATTACTGCCGGAACAAAATAGCCGGCCACCTGGTCCGCCAACTTCTGAATAGGTGCACGGCTACGCTGGGCATCAGCCACCATCTTGACTATTTGGGCAAGAACCGTATCATTGCCGACTTTTTCAGCCTGAATGGTAAGTGCTCCCGTGGTATTGACCGTGGCGCCGATGACTTTTTCGTCCTTATATTTCTTCACAGGCAGCGGCTCACCTGAAATCATGGATTCATCAATTGAGCTTGAACCGTCAGTAACAATACCATCCACAGGAACTTTTTCACCGGGCCGTATTCGGAGAATATCGCCAACTTGGACGTGTTCCAGAGGAATGTCGGTTTCGCTACCGTCTTCATTAATTTTTCTGGCTGTTTTGGGAGCAAGCCCCAGTAAGGCTTTGATCGCGGTACCGGTCTGGCTGCGTGCTTTCAGTTCCATGACCTGACCAAGCAGGATCAGAGTGACGATAACCGCTGCTGCTTCAAAATAAACACCTACAGAACCATCCGGTCCTCGCATTGCCGCCGGAAAGATTCCTGGGAAAAGTACAGCTATCAAACTGTATATATAGGCTACCGAAACACCAAGTCCGATCAGGGTAAACATGTTCAGGTTTTTGTTGACCAATGATTGCACTGCTCTGACATAAAAAACCCAACCAGCCCAGAGAACAACTGGTGTTGCCAGGATAAATTCCAGCCAGCCAAGTGTTCGGGGTGAGGCAATTTCTTCAATGAAGTGACCGCCTGGCAACATTTCCCGCATAGCGATAATAACAAGTGGCACAATAAGAATGGCACTGAATAAAAATCGTTTGAGCATAAAGTTGTATTCAGGATTTTCTTCGTCATCCTCCAATGAAGCTGTGACCGGCTCAAGCGCCATACCGCACTTAGGGCACGAACCCGGTGTATCCTGAACTATTTCAGGATGCATGGGACAAGTATATTGTTTGCCTGGAATTGGTTTTGCCTCTTCTGCTTCCATAGGCTTTTCAGGTCCGCCGGACATATACTCATCCGGATTCTTCTTGAATTTCGCCAAGCAGTGATCGCTACAGAAATAATAGGTCTGGCCTTCATGTTCGTACGAGGTAAAGCCATGTTGGTCTTCAGTGGACATGCCACAAACAGGATCAGAAAATAATTTTACCTGGTTGTTATGATGGTCATGACTATTTGTGTTTGGGCTTGCTTTCATTTTGCTCACCTCCTGTTATCTGAATCTTTTTTCCCGCAGTCCAGACCCTCTGTCTTTTGTCTTTCCCCAGGTGAATCCGACTTCATATGCCGGTTTGCGTGTCAGGTATTATTCGGTTTTAGCGGTGTCTCCATTACCTTCGTGGCCCTTATGTCCTCCGTGATGATCATGGCCACCACAGCATCCACCACCTTTCATCATGTAGAAGACAACGCCAATTACCACTAAAAATAAAGTATTCAATAACATCATGACGTACCTCCATGTTCCCAGTTTTTTTCGTTAAAACCTACCTCATTGGTGAGAGATTTGAGAATAGGACATTCTTTCGCAGAACCATGCCCATCACATATCTCAACCAGATGCTCAAGAGCAGACAGTATTCTTGAGAGATCATGTATTTTATGTCGTATATCCTCGGCTTTTTGCTGTGTACGCTTTTTAATGTCTGCCTTTGTTGCATCTGGATCCTGACTGAGTGTTAGAAGATCCTTGATTTCATTCAATGTAAACCCCAATGCCTTAGCTCTTTTGATAAAGCGCAAACGCGATGCATCTTCTTCGCGATACAGGCGATAGTTCGATTCACTCCGACTTACTGAGTCTATCAGACCGTATCGTTCGTAGAAACGAACAGTATCATTTGTTACGCCAGCCATTTTTGACAATTTTCCTATAGTCAAGCCATTCATGAAAATTTCTCCAATACATACATTTCTGTTTCAGATAACTGTAGTGTAAACATTAGACAATGGTCCAAGGTCAATGGTTGTTGTAAGATTTTGTGATTTTTATTTTGTTTAGGCCGCTACCGCTAGGCCAAAGATCATTCCGGCGGTGCTGCAGCAGGGTGAATATCCGTTATCACAAACTTCCCGCCTTCGTTGATTACTTTGAATTTTACCTTCTCGCCGGTTTGAACCGCGTCCAGCAAAGACTTATCGTGAACTGTGTAAAGCATTGTCATCGGAGGCATATTGAGGTTCTTTCTCTCGCCGTGTTCGAGTGTAATTTTACCCGCATCTTTGTCAATTTTCCGCACCCCACCTTCGGTCATATCAGTAACTAACCCATCTTACTGTGCAGCTACTGCCAATACAGCTGCGGAGCCTGCGGAAAAGCATATCAAAGCGGCCATGCTCACGATCAATATTCTTACTTTCATCATCTACCTCACTAATGGTTGTATAGTAGGTGAGCTGTTATTTCCTCGACACCCAGTCCGTGAAAACAATTTCCCATAACATCAACAGGAAGAGGTGATACGGGAAATCGCCTGTCCTAAATCTTTGGAGATCCGTGTTGATGTTCATTATGGCTATCGCTTGGTGCTTTTTTCCCATCCGCCCCCAAAGCAGCCGAACCTACCTCAACGGTTCCCTTCATCCCGGCATCATAATGTCCCGGCATGAGGCAGCCAAAGTCTATTTTTCCGGACCTAGTGAAATGCCAGATGACTTCACCAACCTGACCGGGAGCGACCCTGACCTGATTGGGATCTTCATGTTCCATTTCAGGGGACTCCTGCATCTGCTCATAATGCTCTAATAATTCTTCTTCTGTTCCCAGAACAAATTCATGGTCAATCTCACCGCTGTTTTTCAACACAAACTTGATGGTTTCACCCTGGTTGACGGTGAGATGATCCGGGACATAGCGCATCTCATCGTTCATATCGATGTGCACGGTTCGACCGACCATAGCAGGCATCCCGGGTTCGCCGATCGCAGCAGCATCATGGCCGTCCTCGTGTCCTCCCGAATGGTTACCTGCCGCAAATGCTACTCCGGTAACGGCCATCAGATACACCAGATAAAAAAGGAACTGAATGGTTTTTGTTTTCATAATCTTCCCCTCCTAAGGCAAGTGTTAGTGTTGCGTGTTGTTTGATTTGCGAACCGTTACCTCAACCTCGGTAGGAGGTTTATGCAGTCGCGGGATGGCTGGCCGCATATCGGATTGCATACGAGCAGGTTCGCTCGGAGTGCCTGTAAATTCATAAGCCGAGCTACCGGGTGGATGTTGGTACCAGCCCGGATCAGAGTAATTTCCTGGTTGTTGATTGCGTCGAACTGTCACCACACTGAACATGCCACCCATCTCAACTGAACCAAAAGGTCTCTCCTTCGTCATCATCGGCGCGGTGTTGTCCGGGATAGGCATCTCCATTGCAGCCGTATCAGCCATTCCACGTTCACCCATGGCCATATAGTCGGGAATGAGGTTGGTGATCTTTCGAGTCAGTTCTCTTTGGTCGACACCGATAAGGGTAGCCACGTCGTGGCCCATGGCGTTCATGGTATGATGACTCTTGTGACAATGGAACGCCCAATCGCCTTCCTCGTCGGCAAGAAACTCGATTTGCCGCATCTTGCCGACGGCGATATCGGCGGTCACTTCGTGAAATCGTGAGGTAAGAGGTGTTGGCCCCCCATCACTGCCTGTTATCAGGAATTCGTATCCGTGCAGATGCATTGGATGATTGGTCATCGTCAGATTGCCTATGCGTATGCGGACTTTGTCGTTCAGCCCAACGTTGAGAGAATCAATACCCGGGAAGATACGGCTGTTCCAACTCCAGAGATTGAAATCCAGCATCGTCATAATCTTTGGGGTAAAAATGCCCTATTCGTTACGGCTCCTTCTGCCCTTATGAGCGTTACCTTAGCCATGTTATTTTAGACAACGGTTTAGCTCAGTCTGGAGAGGAGATTAGACGATTCTGCCATAAACCTACCAGTCGATTTATGGCAGAAAAGCAGTGTTATTTCATCATCATTTCCTGCTGTGCTATTATGCCATTCATCATTTCCGTCATCATCGACATCTTTTTTTTCATCATGGCCATATCGCCCATCATGCTGCAAGATTCCATCATTTTTTTCATCATGGCCATCTTTTCTTCGTTCATTTTCATGCAGCCATCTGCGCCCATTTTACTCATGTCGTGTCCGTCCTTGGGCGCCATTTTCATTGCTTGACCGGTCATTGGTTTGTTATGCATTTCATGGTCGCCCATAGACATTTTTTCTGCATTTTGACCACCCATCATATCCATCATTTTCATACCTTCGTGCATCTGTTGCATATGCATATGCATAAGGTTCTTTTGTTCGGCAGGGTCTGTTGCTGCCTGCATCTTCATTCGCGTTTCCTGCATCTGCATCGTGGCAGAGTCCATAGTATCAGGGTTTTCTTGCATCGTTGCGGCCGCAATCTCCTGGTCCATTTTGACGGGAGCTGCATCCCCGGTGGCTTTCTGGTTTTCCTGGGCAGCGTAGATTGGCATTGCGGTGAAGAGGAACAGCGATATCAGTGCAGCTTGAAAGACTTTCATGATCGATCACCTTATTGAATTGTTTTGAGGGGGAAGATAGATATAATTCTATCTTCATAAAAAACATAAATAACAAACCTCCGTAAACGGGAAGTAAGCTTGGGAAAAAGACAGTTATATTTGTTCTCCTTAGAGATTTTATAGTTTATAAATTGGTCACCAATTCGGACGATGTCAAATATCAGTTATAATATAAAATTATGGTTGGCACATGTTCACCAAAGGCCATGGCAAGCGTGGGTAGGTCAAGACATCCTAACAACATTTCAATTTCCGTTTTTATACTTTTTACACTTAAAAAGAAGGTGCTGGCATATTGCAGAGCAAACAAATCGATAGCAGAGGTGAAACAACCATCTGTGCCTCGAACAATAGCGGTTACATCATCGCAGGTTATCATCAACTCATCTTGACCAAGGCCAGGGTTATGTCGTCATTTTGTGGATTTTCCCCGCGGAATACAGTTATATCTCGAATAATTGCCTGAAGAATTTCATTTGGATGCAGGGTGCAGTTGTCGGCCAATACCTTTTTCATACGCTCCCTGCCGAACTGCTCTCCCGCCTTGTTTTCGACCTCCCAGGCGCCATCACTGCCGATGAGAATAAGCTGGATCTCCTGCCTGATTGGCAACTCATTGTAGTCATAGGTGCAAGTTTCATCGACCCCCAGGGCTACCCCCTGACCTTTGAGTTCCGAAAAAATTCCGCTTGCCGGGCAATAGACAATTGCTGGATCATGACCGGCACGAACCCAGCTGAGAGTGTTCTGCCCTCGGTCTACTTCCAGGTAAAAAAGGGTCACAAAATTACCTGATTTCATGGTGTCTTGGCACAGAAGGCTATTGACATCACCCATTACCTCACCCAGATTACCTGGCTGAACCACGCGGCCGCGAAGAAGTGCCCGTACAGTGGTCATCAGCAGGGCTGCACCGATTCCATGTCCTACTACATCTCCAACAACGACCCCGACCTTTTCTTCGTTTCCGGGAAACCTTAGAATATCAAAGTAGTCTCCCCCCGTCTCATCGCAGTAAAGGATGAGACCGCCGGCAATAATATTCTTCAGGGAGACAATATCATGCGGTAACAGGTTCTGTTGTACTTCTCGGGCAACGTTCATTGCCTCTTTCAGCAGGAGTCTCTGTTTGAGCTGTTGGGTCATTTTGTTGAAGCTATTGGTGAGCTCGCCGACCTCATCGTGGGTGGTAACAGCGAGAGGAGGACCAAAGGAGCCGTTTGCCAGAGTATCGGCTGCCGCCGAAAGCTCTTTTATTCTTTTCGTCAGTCTGCTTGTTGTGCCTCGAATAATCAGAAGAATAAATACAATACCGATGGTAAGCGACAGGATATACAACAGTTTGAATCGTATAACAGGGTGTAGGATTTTATTACCAGGTGCGATAACCACCATCGTCCATGGTGCTTCTGCGAGACGGTAAAAGCCGCTGATTTCATTTGGTGGAGAACCGGGACCAAAGACCGTACCAAAATGAGCTTTTCCCATTGCCTTCAAAGTGTCTCGTTCAAGTTCGTTTGTGGAACCGAATGGTTGCTGGGAAGAATCCGTTTTCACATTTGGTTCGACCGATGTATTCGCTAAAACATTGCCGGAATCATCGATCAGATATGCCTTGTTGGTCTTCCACCAGGAAGCTTTGATTATGTCATTGATAAGATTATCAAATGAAACGACCACTTCAACCCTTCCCGAAGTCTTATCGAATTTATTATTCACCTTTGATTCTAATGAAATGGTCCGGTTTTTATCCTGACTATTATATTTAGGCGAACTGACAGTTAGCTGTTCCAGATGATAAAAGTGCATATCGCCCATCATTTGTACATTATTAGGACGTTGGTAATCATTCTCGGGCGTATTTTTCGGCCACTCGACATTGACGCTGACCACCCCGTCGAGATTTTTTATCTCATTAATAATATAGGAAAAAACATCCCTGTTAATTTCAGACCCATTCCTGTTGTGCAACAGAAGGAGCAGATCTTTGGGTTTACGCAATCGCATATCAATCTGATGAGACGTACGTTGCAGTTTGGCAATTGCCGTCTCACCCCATTGATTGAGCAGTATTGTTCGAACGAAGATATATCCGGCAACGGACATACACACTAAAAGTAAAAATATCGGCACCAGAATAAAAAATAAGGTCCGTTGCTGTAAACTCCTGGGTTGGATCATCTTCTGCACTTCCTGTCGCCTTTCTGACCTTCCTGGCCTCCCGAAGGGGAAGCCAGGAAGTCTTGGTTACTATCGTTTGTTAATTTTCGGATAATCGTGAAAAATGTACATTATTAATGCATACCACCGCCGCCACCGGAACCGCTACCACCTCCGGAACCGCTGCCACCACCGGAACCATGGCCACCTCCGGATCCACTGCCGCCGCCCATTCCACCGCCCATACTGCCAGACATCCCGTTGTCATGATCTCCCATCTCGCCACTGCCCATACCATTGCCATTGCCTAAACCACCAGCACCAGATGCCATGCCCCCACTCCCATGCACATCAGTCTGCATGCCTGCTCCATGGCCTTCCGCCATTCCCGACTTGGTGTTTCTGGTTGTAGCCTCCATGACTTCCGATTTCCTGGAGCCCATCATGGAGCCGGTGTTCATACTTTCCTGGCCGTTCTTCCCCATGCTTCCCTTACCACTACGGTTCGTCTTGTGCTCGATCATACCGTGCATACCTAATTCACTGGGAACATCCGCCCAACCTACACCTGCTGTGTGCATATCGCTGATATCCTTTTCCGAGACCCCCGACATTTTCGAAAGCATGCCAACATATTTATCTTCGGCATCATTAAGAGTCATTTCGGCCGACATCTTCTGATGTTGATCGTCGGACATCTGCAGCTGGCCCATTTGATCTTCGGCTTTTTCCACATGAGTAAGGGCCGCCTGCAGAGATGAGTTCGTAGTCATTGCCTCTTGTTTTGCAACTTGTGCTGCCTGTCCCGCCTTGACTGCACTTGAATAGGAGGGCTGGGTTTGTGAGGTGTCCTGTGCCCCAGCTAGAGTCTGCAGGCACAACCCCGAGACAGCCATCGTTAAAAGCATAGTTTTGAAATATCGTTTCGTTTTCATGTTTACTCCTTTTATTTTACTTAAAGTTGACTGCTGAACCTCTCACAATTCAGGTTCATTTCCAGTCGGTTAAGAAAATCCGCACGGATTCTTTCTTGATGTAAGTCTTATTTCCTTGGGTGATTTTTTCCGACGTGTCAAACCAGCTAATCCGGATGCGGGCAGGTCCTATTGTTGGAAAAAGCGTGTGCAAGGTATTGGCGATTTCTTTTGCTCTTTCTTTTGCGAGCTGATTGTTGTTATAGACATAGACAACAACCTGCAGGGTACCTTTTGGGAGGTTGGAGACGACGGCCCCGACCAACCGCAATGATGGGTATGAAGACGGGCTGACACGACTCCCCGACTGCTGGAACTTGATCTCGGCAAGGGTTATGGCCCGGTCACCGAGAAATTGATTTTCATAGGAAAAATCGCCGAGAGCATTGAGGTGGTCTGTCGCCTGGAGCGCAAATCGTCCGGCAGGGTACGAATGGAGATATTTCAACCATGCCGTTTTAGCCGCCGAATATTTTCTCTGGATGTCCAAAATCAATGCTCTGTTATAGAGCGCCGCTGGATTGGTTGGCTGCTCAGTCAGGACTGCATCATATGCCTCTATTGCCTGCCTAAGGTTCCCGTTCTTCAATCTGACATGGCCAAGGTAGAGTCGTGCCTGTAGATGGTGCCTGTTGTGTCGTAGGGCGCGTTCATAGCTCATCTCTTCGGCTTTTACATCTCCCAGTTCGCCGTAGGTGATCCCCAACCAGAAATGGTAGTCCGCATCTCCAGGATCAAGAACCACTGCTTTCTCGAAATGGGATAAGGCCTCGGCTGCTTTATTCTGGGCAAGTAATGACCGTCCCAGGTAATACTGCGCGCTTTCACTGTCCGGATGCTTTTTGACTGCCTCCTCAAAGTCCACCTCGGCCTGACTGTATTCTCCGGTCTTCATATAATAACTGCCCTTGATCGTGTTACTTAGGTCAGCCATACCACAACCGGAGATGATGTTCGTCAGGAAGATGAAAATGACCAGACTCTTCCACATTATGTTACCCTCCCTCTTAAATGTAAAAAATCGAGATATAGTATTGAATGTCATATGTTGTTTTGCATAAAACGGACCAAAATGGACTGAACGAGAAGACTCAACGTATCTTGCTGAATTATTGATATAATATTTATCGGCTTTGAGGGTATTCAGATGGCATGTAGAATAATTAGACAGTTACAAAGGAGAGGCACAGGCCATAACGTCTTATTAATGGACAGGTACCGCTTGTCGAGGAAACTGATTTTCTTGGATTATTTTGGCTAGGGGGAAAGCTGTTTCAGCCTTGCAAGGAAACTCCTGGTGGCAACCCAAATGAGACGCCGTGACATAGATGTGCTTGCATATTGAAGTGTTCATCAACAGAGCAGAGGCAAGCTTCTGGCGGGAAGCCAGAAGTTATTTAAAATGAGTAAATCAATCGGGTAAGTAGATCTGTTAGCATCCCTAAGATCATTTTCATAATCAAGGATGGAGTAATCAACAGCAACGCTCCAGTTCGCGAGAATTCCAGAGAAATTGTAGGCAAGGCTGAGGGTATATTCATCGAGGTCGGCGTTGTCGAGCGGGTTATCAAACCTGGGAAATCGAAATTTGGAGGAAAAAGATTTTTAAAACTCCAAACCTACATCTATTCCCAAGGTATTAACACAAGATTTTATCTCTTCGATTGCCTGAAAGGAGGTATGCTTACAAATCAAGAGTAAAATATTTTTTCAATAACTGATCTACCTGATCACTCTGTCGCTTTTCATTTTCCTCGGCATATATATCTGCATAAAGGCTCGGCGCTAATTGTTCAAAAACTTCTAAAAAATCCGGATCAAAATGCGTGCCGGAACCTTCTCGCAGAATGCTCATTGTTTCGGTAAACGTGAATGGTTCTTTATAAGGTCGTGATGACAGAAGAGCGTCAAAAACATCTGCAATAGCAAATATTCTTGCAACTTGCGGGATGTCCTTTTCTTGTAAACCGGAGAGATATCCTGTGCCGTCGTATCGTTCATGATGGAAGGCTATTACATCTAACGCATCGTGGAGCCAGTTGATGTTGTGTATAATCTCTGCCCCGATAAGAACATGTGTTTTCATTATCTCAAACTCTTTGGCTGTGAGCTTATCAGGTTTGAGCAGGATAGCATCACTTATCCCTATCTTGCCGACATCATGAAGAAAGGCACCTTTAATTAAGGATCTGATAAGTGAATTATGAAGCTTCAATTTTTCTGCAAGTTTTACTGAATTATACGTCACTCTGTAGTTATGTGCATTCGTGTCGCTGTCCCGTTGCGCAATAGCACTACCCAATGATTTTAAAATATCGGTATTTGCTATAACGACCTCACTGGAACGTTTAATAAGTTTTTTATAAAGCTTATAAACGACAGGGTAGATAAACAAGGTCGTAAAAATCGCCACAAGCAAGGACATCAAAATGGCGTAATAGCTTTGCTGTTTTATTCTTGTCATCTGATCATCGTGCAAATGGTAGACCCCCTGGAAATGACCGACAGTAGTCTGATTGATTTTGTCGACCATAGGTACCATAATCCGAATATATATCTGGCCTTCGTGCACTATGGTTTGATGCTCGACTTCACCTGTCATCTTAAATGGCTTGAATTTGTTTGGTAAGTTTGAGGATTGATGAACAGGGAACTGCAGGGTTTCGCTGGTAACTTCTTCAATTTTTTCATCGAGAAATTCGATCGCGACAAAAAGATCGTGGTCAAGGGATTCGTGAATTGCCTGTTTCAATTTGGCAAGAGATGACGGAGTCCGATCGTTATGATATGCAACATAATGATCTGCTAACTTTTGTGATTCCTTTATCGCGATGCCGGCCACAAAACTATCAACCCGTTGAAATTCAACAAAGGCAACAGTTATGCCGGTTAATAGACAAACTACGATTCCCGCAACGGCCAGATTCTTCAGTAACTGCCTATGGATACTTGCGTAAAGATCTAACATATTACTATTACTCGCTTTAATCGACAGAATCGTCCTCGCCTATCTTTTTTTTCTGTCGGTGTTTTCTCCTTTCTGGCGTGTACGTTGTCAATTTTTTCGACAGACCGCCTCCTAAGCTGCCCCATTACCTGTATCAATCTTAGACAATACTTTGCCCGCCCCTGGAGCCCTGAAAAAACGAACCTTATCCACAGAAGGGTAATCACAACAAAAAAATAACCAAATAAAAAATGGCACAGCAATTGCTCTACCTGATTAAAACCATAGGACAATTTACAGCAGAGGTTCAATATACAAAACAAAGGAGGCAAGACAATGATGAAGAAAAAATTGTGGTTAAGCGTAATCGGGGTTGTGGCGATCGTTTTTAGTACAAACGCTTTCGCCATGATGAGTGGTAGTAATGGGAACAACAATCATAGCCAAATATATGGTTCTGGTGCGGACCATATGAATGCTGACAATAGCGGCCATTACAGGGAGAATTACGGGAATTTTCATAATGGCAATGACCATGATTCCAATATGAATGACGACAATGGCAGTTATCGTAGAGACAGCCAGGAACATGATAGGAGAATCGAGTATAATAACAAAGGAACTTACAATCAACGCGTTAATCCGAAAGGGTATCGTTACAGCGAAGAGCATCAATACCATGGAGATTAATGGATGCGTAATGCTACGCATCCACGCTGGCGAAAATGATGAAAAAGGTGCGGGGCTTTCAGGAAAGGCAGCATAGCCGGCGCTGATGGTTATGGCTTGGTCCCTGGTTTGCCCAGGAATTCTGCACCGCCAATCCGGAACATACGATCTCTTGTTCCTAAAAGGTTCTGGGTTAAGCTTGCCAAGTTGCTGAGCAAACATTCTCCTGCCGGAGGTCCGTGGGTGATGCCTTGCTGTGAAATTCAACATCCTGTCAGGTTACCGCCAGCAAGTTGGCGGCATTTTTTTTGTCAGCATGGCGTTAAACTTAGTTCCATAATCGTCTCCGCCTGTATCAGCCTGGAAATCATGAAAAACCAGATCTACCTTGACTCCTGCAACAGTTCCGCTGAGGATCCCATACACATCACGCAATCCTGCCGGCGGTGCTGTCAGGAACTGGTCAGCCCAGCCGTTAAATCCGTGGTTGGTTCCCAATGGAGTTTTAAAGACCACTTCTTGCATCCAACTTTTGATGCTTCTTGAAACGTGCAAGCAATACATTTTCTGATTATCGTGTAGTTTTTGATAGATAACTACTGCGCAGGTCGATTCAATTTTGTGATTGTCTTTTCTATACATTATCTTGGATGAATTCGATATGTATGATGAACTGGCTATACTCGCACTGTTTGTATTCTTTTACAGCATGGTGGCTGGTCGCCTGGAACGTACTTTTGTATCCGGAACGATCGTTTTTGTGGCTACTGGTTTGTTGATGGGGCCTCTTGGTCTAGGCTGGTTGTATGGAGATGTTTCAAGTATCAATTTCAGGGTATTTGCCGACCTGACCCTCGCATTAGTTCTCTTTATTGATGCAGCAAATACTGATTTTTCAGTGTTACGATCTCAGTTCCGCATTCCGGTGCGAATGTTGTTGCTTGGCCTCCCTGGTGTTATTCTTCTTGGTACTCTTTTTGCTTCAATAATCTTTGATGTTTTGAGTATTTTTGAAGCTGCTATTCTGGGCACAATGCTTGCCGCAACTGATGCAGCGCTTGGTAAAGCAATTATCAGCAATAAAACTGTGCCCATTCGAATTCGTGAAGGATTGAATGTGGAGAGTGGGCTCAATGATGGCCTTTGTGTTCCTATTCTATTCGTTTTTATCGCCTTGGCAAATGGGAGTGGTGCTGCAGGCGGTAGCGCAATCTCTGCTCTCAAATTAGTTTTTAGAGAACTTGGGTTTGGGCTGCTTGTTGGCCTTAGTCTCTCATCCCTGGCTATTTGGGGTGTAAAATGGTGTTTGGCAAGGGGTTGGGTAAATAAAGTATGGTTGCAAATTACTGTTGTCGGACTCGCCATTGCCTGCTTTTCTGTCGCCCAGAGTGTTCATGGCAGTGGGTATATTGCTTCATTTTCCGGAGGCCTGTATTTTGGATACAAAGCAAAAGAAGCCACGCACAAAATGATTTTTGCAGCGGAAGGAATAGGTGAGACCTTAGCCTTGGTTACCTGGATGCTCTTTGGGGCTATTGTTGTTAGTCATTGCATCCCTTATTTTACATGGTCGATGATATTATATGCAGTATTAAGCCTTACGGTTATTCGAATGGTCCCGATCTTTCTCTCACTTATAGGTACTGGAGAGAGTATACGTTCGAAATTGTTTCTTGGTTGGTTTGGCCCCCGTGGCCTTGCCTCGATTGTTTTTTCTGTCATTGTGCTGAATAGGGGAGTGCCCGGAGGTCGTTCTATAGCAATGATTGTAACCCTTACTGTATTTCTTAGCCTGGTGCTGCATGGAATTTCCGCAACCCCGTTGGCTCGCTGGTTAGGAAAACGAGAGGGGAGCAATGGCAAAGACGTATCCGAATAATACTGGTTATTGGAAGTATTAATTACGCTTAAACCGGATGAACCAGAAAAAGGGTCAGGCCTATTCGCCAGAGGTGTTTGTATCTTCGTTAACATTTGAGGAGAGCGAAATGTTGACAATAATGTCAAATATTTAAATGCTTAGCTTGATGGCTATGCCCTGGCGGCAGCAATAGTGGCAGGGGCGGCGGAGAGGGGAATAACGACCCTAGCGCCGGAAGACTTCGACTCTATTACCGGCAAAGGTGTTGCCGGAACAGTAGACGGTGAGCGCGTGTTTTTGGGAAACCTAAAACTGATGGATGACGCAGGTATATAGACCGACGAACTGGCCGACCGCGCCGAAGAAATGCGAAAAGAAGGGCAAACCGTCATGTTTGTCTCTGCCAATGAAAAACTGCCCGGCATTCTGGCCGTGTCTGATCCCATTAAAGAATACAGCCCGCAGGCAGTCAAAAACCTGCATGAGGAGGGATTGAGGATAGTGATGCTGACGGGTGATAACCGGGCGACAGCAGAGGCAGTGGCGGCCAAACTTGGTATTGACGAAGTTGTCGCCGATGTGCTTCTCGATGAAAAGGCTGCAGTCATTAAGCGATACCAGAATGAAGGGGAAATGGTGGCGATGGCGGGCGACGGCATTAACGATGCGCCGGCTCTTGCCCAGGACCAGGCCGGTATTGCCATGGGTACCGGTACCGATGTGGCAATGGAAAGCGCTGGTGTCACCCTGGTCAAAGGTGATCTGAACGGTATCGTACGGACCAGAAAATTGTCGAGGGCCACTATGGCAAACATCAAACAGAATCTCTTCTTCGCTTTTATTTACAATCCTCTGGGAGTTCCTGTGCTGGCAGGCGTTTTGTATCCATCTTTAGGCATTATGCTCAGCCCGATGATTGCTGCAGCCGATGAGTTTAAGCTCTGTTTCGGTCCTGGTCAATGCGTTGCGACTGAGGACCTTTTCTGAAAAGTAACTGCACCATTTTGGTCGGTTACATCAGATACGTTCCATCACCTCCGGTTCTCCGCTCAGTCTGCTTAAGTTAGTTTTCCTGCATAAAAGAACATCTTCGGCATCGTGGAATCTGTACAACCGGAAGATGTATCGGGTTGTACAGATTCTGTATAGCTAAAGGGCGGTACAAGATAATAGTGTCTATTCTTTAGATAGTAAAAAAAACCTTGTTCAAGCTGTTAAAACTGTAACTCATTTAAGTTATGACATTTTCACACGCAACCGTATGACGGCATTCTTGGCATACAATATGCAATTACATGCTATAGAGGACGTAGCCATAGAAATTAAACCACTGCTCGGAGGAGTCACGAATGAAAATTGGCATCCTGTCAGATACGAAAACACTTATTCTATCGGTGCTTATCCTGATATCTCTTGGTTTCTCGGGCTGTGCTGATATGGGACGAGTTGTATCTCTTGACAAACAAATACTATTTCAGGTGAAGGGGGATAGCCGGGGCAATTTCACATCGGGAAAACTGTCTCTGGATTATAGCTATAACCTGGTTGGCGATAATATGAAGCTGTCCGGAGTTGTCAATTATGACTACAGCGCCGACTCACTGACTGTTCGTCTTTTGTTCCTGGATGGTAGTGGAAGGATAATACAACAGAAGATAATATATTATTCAGGATATCGTGTTTCCAGGTCGCGGATAAATGATCGAGCATTTCGGACATCGTTTACTGTACCACCCGATGCCCTGGGAATATCCTTCGACTATTCTGCTCAACCGCGCAACAGCCAAAAATAATTGTATTAACAGCGGATTCTCGGTTCTCTTCAGCAGGTCATTTGCCTATCTAAAATATTGAGCATCATGTTTTGAACGACGGCATTGGCAACGGACTGGTGGCAAATGATCCCTTGTCGCAGAGTCTTCGTGTCCCTTGAGGGAAGGTCGTTACGCAGTTCCTCAAATATTTTAACTTCTTAATTTACAGGATAAGATTTACCGGCCGTGGTTGTCACTCCAGCAAGGCCAGATGATCAATCGAATGGCAATGTGGCAGGTTGAAAAAATCAATTGGAATTTTATTAAGAAGCCATCATCTGAAAAAAGGCAGTAATCCATGCATATTCAATACGCTGTTCGAAGTGCAATCGGTTCAAGACGTGGCAATAATGAAGATTGTTATAGAATAGACATGGGTGATGATCAAACCTTGTCCCGGGGTATTAGTTGTAAGCTCTTTGCTGTCGCTGACGGGATGGGAGGACATCCCTGCGGCGAAGTTGCCAGTATGATTGCCTGTGCGGCCCTGGCGGGGTTCCTTGATAAGCTACCAGAGAATCCGAGGATGGGGCTGCAAAGAGTTTTAAAAGAGATCTTTTTTGATATCGATGAGCAAATTAGACGCAATATGCGGAAAAACCCGGGCTGTCTGCATATGGGAACCACACTATCAGTGATGGTCATATGTGGTGACCAGGCTGTCGTCGCCCATGTCGGTGATACACGGATTTATTGCTTGCGAGATGAAAAACTTCAATTGCTGACAACTGATCATACTTTTATTCAGGAGATGGTGGAGAGAGGGGCCTTGACAGCAGAAATGGGAGAAACCGCCCCCCATCGGAATGTGCTGACGCATGTGGTGGGTACAGATGAGCCGCTGGACGTTGTCTTCAGCCGGACGCTGGATATAATCCCCGGCGATCGATTTCTCCTTTCTTCTGATGGGTTGCATGATTCGGTCTCGTTTCACGATATTGAGCAGATGATGCAAACAGAGGCTGATTGCGAAGAAACGGCTGAACGATTGCTAGCCAGCGCAATCGCTCATGGCGGACACGACGACATTACGTGCATTATTGTTCATACGACTTGAAATAATTCGGAGGTCTTCTCTCCAAAAGATGCGCGTACCGGGAGAATTGCCGGCGCGAGGAATGAAAACATGAATGAGATAACAACACACATGCTGCTGTCACCCGGTATTGTTCTGGGCGGAAATTATCAGATCATACGTTTTATCGGAAAAGGTGGAATGGGCGCTGTTTACCTGGCATATGACACATCGCTTGATCTCAAGGTGGCGATAAAGGTTATCTCTTCAGGGGTTGCTGAAAATATGGAAACTTCTGACTATGAGTTAGCACTCAAACGTTTCCAGGCAGAGGCCAGAATTGTTGCCCAGATTGATCATCCCAACGTCATCCGCATCTATGGATTCAAACAGGACACCTTCGAATATGAGGGACAAAACTGCACAGTCGATTATCTGGTCATGGAACTTATGGCCGAGCGGACCCTGCGCGATACCATGGATGAGAGCGGCTTTGAATTTGAAGAGGAAATTAAATCGTGGATCACGAAATACATGATCCCTATTCTGGAAGGATTGGAAAAGGTTCACAAAAGCGGCATCGTGCACAGGGATATCAAACCGGAGAATATTTTCATGAAAGAAAATTCTGCTAAGTTAGCAGATTTTGGTCTTTCTATGGGATTTGATTTTCCGTCGGTTACCGGATCGATAGTTGAAATATTCGGCACCCTGGCGTATATGGCTCCAGAACAGTACAACAATTTCAGCCTGGCCCGTGAGTCTGCCGATATTTTTGCCATTGGCAGGATTCTTTTTGAGGCCGTTGAAGGAAAAATCACCGAAAAGATCACTCCGTTTAAACAAGTACAATTAAGCAATACCGAATCTTCAGAATATTACAAATCTCTCAATAATGTCATTATGGCATCCACCGCAGAGAATCCGTTGGAACGTATAGGCACCGTTCGAGAATTGAGAGAGCGGCTTATAGATATAGATGAATGTCCTTACAATACTTCACCAGAGGTCAATGAAAACAAAGGGCCTCAATGGCCCGCCCAAGCTCTATGGGTACTTTTGGTGAGTGTGATTCTGTCGCTTGGTGTATTGACATACAAATTTTATATCGATTCAAAGTCTAGTGCTGTGCCCGAACCACAGCAAAAAATAGAGATACAGCGAAGTGCCGGTAATCAAACCCAATATGGTGTGTTGCCCAAAGGCTTGGAGCAGTTAATTCATGCTGATGATAATTCGATGCTGCGACTGGTGCCGTCAATGGATCTGAAACTGGGGCCTGAGAACCCTTTTGGTGAGAAAAAAATAGCTCTCGAGGCTTTTTATCTCTCGGAAAGCCCGGTAACCAACGAGCAGTTTGTTGATTTTTTGAACGTTAATATCGGAAAAATTACCCATGATGACAACGATGTCCTGCTGGACGGTCATTTAATTGTTAAATTAAGCGAGAAAATAAGAGGCTATAAGCCAATCATCTTTGATGGAAAACGTTTTTTCGTTCAACATCCGATGCATGCCTCATGTGCCGTGTTGATGGTGTCCGGTTATGGGGCAGAAGCTTATGCGCGTTATTATGGATTCCGACTGCTTAAAGCCCGAGAATGGTTTGCTCTTATGGCGTCGAATAAGAGCGAGGTGAAGGAACGATTAACCCTGCCTACTCCGGTCATTAATTATCCTCCGGAAAATTTCGGTATACGGGGGATCAATCAGGTAGCTGAGTGGGGGAAATCTAAAGACGGCGATTTCACGATTCTGGGGCAGGCGGTATCCAGCATGATCGGTAATGCAGTTGTTGTCATGAAAGATCCCTCTAAATATTATACAGACACCAGTTTTCGCGTAGCCAAAGATGCTTCCGGCAAATGAGGTGCTTAACAATCGAACATTGATCCATTGTCTCTGAAGTTCTTTACTTACCGTGAGCACACAATAGCCACCAATTTTCTTATTGTGAAGGCATTGATCACGTGGTCCCACCAAATCTACAACTAGAGAGCAGGAAGGAAAATTGTTTATCTTCTTCCAGTTCTTTGACAAATTTTTGCCAGTCTGTTGAAGGAGTATAAATCTGATAGCCGACTGTTTTGTAAAGTCCTCTGGTTGTTGTCTGCACCCAACATGGACGGATGGATATCTGTATTTCACTGGAAGGTGCAAGGACAACGGCTCTGTTTTTTCCATTCTTTTCATCAAAATCTGCAGGGATTTTGCTCAGCCGTATCCCATCGAGGGACAATTCATCAACGAGGCAGAAATGATATTTGAATTTGCCGTCGGAGACAACCGCCATCAGGGCAACAGTCCTACAGCGTGCACCCATTCTCTTCTCTTTTACATGGAAATGATCGTAATCTACCGTGTTGTTGGCGCTGGCAATATGTTGATTTTGTATTGTTTTGTCTGTTGATATGTTCATTGCTTAATACTCCTTTGTTTTTTATTGAAAAATCTAACGGCCGATATCTGCATCAAAGTTATTTATCTGATAGCTTTACTATCTACTTGCAGATATCGAACCAATGTCTTAAAGGCTAATTAATTTTTATAATTTACTAATTGTATTGATAAAATTAGAGGTATCTTGTGGGTGAGATTGAATAATATTGATCCATTGTCCAATATTTGGACACCTAAACCTGGGACAAAGCCGCTATGATGTTACGTTGGATTACTTATAAAAATCTCCCGTCTAATTATTTGACACTTTGTTTTTTCAAAACTAGTAGGCACGTTGTGCTTCCCTGTTGAATTTCTTGTGTTTTCAGGAGAATATCTACTTGATTTGGAACTGGTATGCAGAGTGCAAGGTGGGCATTAAGGATAAGAGATAAATCAACCAGAAGGGGGACGACATGATTTTTAAAATAGGTACGCTCGCGGCACTTATTATCTATATTTCGACAGTACATATTTTATACCATGGTACCGACCCGGGATTTCATGTACTGCATCAACAATTGTATTTCATCCCGCTCATTCTCGCCAGTTTTTGGTTCGGTTTATACAAGGGTGCCGCAACCGCCACACTTATCAGTCTGCTCTTTGGAATTCCCATGGTGGTTAGCCGTCATCACACTGAAGGGCCTTTAATTGTTATAACGCAGATCGGTCTCTATTTTATAGTTGCAATGCTCATAGGTTGGTTGTCGGACAGAGAACGAAAACAGCAAGTGAAGCTCTTTGAAAACGAAAGAGTTACTGCACTTGGCAGAGCAGCATCGGCCCTCAGTTTTGAAGTGCAGGATATTGTGAGGCAAATAGAGGGCATTCATCAAAAATCGAGAAAAAATGACAAAAGTGCAGAAGACGATGATATGCGCTATGAAATCAATCGTCTGCAGAGGCTTCTTGATGCCCTGGGGCAATTCAGAACACCTCTGGGTGATCTGACTTTGTCCCATGACTTGAACGAGTTAGTTCTTCAGCGACTTCCAGTGCATAACCAACGTGCTGTAGCCAAAGGAGTAAAAATTGTTCTTGATCTCGATAAAGGTGGCTGTCCATCAATGGTGACTGCTGACTCTATTCCCCGGGTCATTGACTCTCTGGTTGATAATGCTGTTGATTTTTCGGCAAAAGGCCAGTCGGTAGTTTTGCGATCGGAACGAAGAGGAAATTTTTGCATATTTGAAGTTGTCGATTCTGGTCCTGGAGTTGCGAAAGAGCATGAATCTAAATTGTTCAGCGTTTTTTTTACCACCAAACCTGATGGCTACGGCCTGTCTCTTTCCTCTGGGAGAAAAGCCCTGCGTGATTTGGGAGGCGATTTAGTTTATGCAAAAAACAACAACGATGGGGCTATTTTCAAGTTAAAAATACCTCGGGAGACAACTGAGGAAAACATCCAGGATTATGTCAATTCAGCACTTCCCAAATCTCAATAGCGAAATTCCTGAGCATTGATCACGCCAGAAATAGCGCAAGGTAATGAGTCATAGCGAACGTTTTCGCCACAAAAAGAAAACTGCAGGAAGAACCAGTAAGGTCAGCACAACGGCACTAACCATACCACCGACCATTGGCGCAGCTATTCGACTCATCACCTCTGAACCTGTACCAGTGCCTAACAATATGGGCAGCAATCCAGCAATGATCGCCGCAGCTGTCATCATAATTGGCCGAACTCGCATTCCGGCACCATGCAGAACGGCTTCAGACAGCTCATCTTGCCCAGGTGTAACGCCTTCATTCTTTGCATCGGCTAGCATCTTTTCATAAGCATGGTTGAGATAAACCAGCATTATTACTCCGATTTCAACCGTGACTCCGGCAAGAGCTATAAAGCCGACACCGACCGCCACGCTAAAATTGTACCCCTCCAGGTACATCAACCAGAGACTGCCAACCATTGCCAGGGGCAGGGTCCCCATAATTATGGCAACTTCTACAAAATTGCGGAAATTCATGTAGAGTAGAATGATAATAATGGTGAGTGTTAAAGGAACCACGTAAGTCAGTTTTTCTTTTGCCCGCAACATGTATTCATACTGTCCCGACCAGTTCAGAGAATACCCCGCCGGCAGATTGATTTTCTCCGCAACGACCTTCTGAGCTTCAACCACATAGCTGCCTATATCAACACCTTCAATATCGATAAAAGACCAGCCGTTCAAGCGGGCGTTTTCACTTTTTATTGCCGGTGGCCCATCTTCAACATAGATATTGGCAACATCAGCAAGGGCGATCCGTTGTCCAGCCATCGTAACTATCGGCAGCAGGGCGAGTTGTTCCGGCGAGTTGCGATAGTCCTGGGGATACCGCAGGTTCACCGGGTATCGCTCCAACCCTTCGACTGTCTGGGTAACATTCATGCCCCCTATCGCAGAGGCGATAACCTGTTGGACATCAGAGATGTTCAGGCCGTACCTGGCAGCTTTTTCCCGTTGAATATCAACCTTGATATAGCGACCACCTGCAACTCTTTCGGAATAAACTGACGCGGTTCCCGGTACATCTTTTAAAACCGTCTCAATTTGCATGCCAATTTCCTGGATTACCTTCAAATCGGGTCCGGCAACCTTTATACCGACTGGCGTTTTTATACCTGTAGCCAGCATATCAATGCGCGTCTTGATCGGCATTACCCAGGCGTTGGTTAAGCCAGGCACTTTAACCAGGTTGTTGAGCTCCTTTTTCAGACTCTCGGTAGTTACCCCTTCACGCCACTCATCCCGTGGCTTGAGTTGAATAAATGTCTCAATCATGGTGAGTGGGGCGGGATCGGTTGCCGTTTCCGCTCTGCCAACCTTACCAAAGACAGTTTGCACTTCCGGGACGGTTCGAATCAGCTTGTCAGTTTGTTGTAACACCTCCCTTGCCTTGCCTATGGAGATGCCGGGGTAGGTGGTGGGCATATACATAAGGTCTCCTTCATCAAGCGGAGGTATAAATTCGCTGCCGATCCTATCGAGCGGCCAGATACCGATGGCGAGTACAAGCAGGGCTCCGAGAAGGACAGTTTTAGGAAACCTCAATACAGTTTTAAGGGCAGGCATGTAGACTGCTGTCAAAAAACGATTAAGGGGATTTTTGTGTTCCGGTAAAATTTTACCCCTGATAAAGTATCCCATCAACACCGGTACCAGCGTTATTGAGAGGGCTGCTGAGGCTGCCATTGCGTAGGTTTTGGTAAACGCCAGAGGAGAAAACATTCTTCCTTCCTGTGCTTCCAGGGTAAAAACAGGGACAAAGCTGACGGTAATAATGATTAAACTGAAAAAGAGAGCAGGACCGACTTCGCTTGCTGACTCTACAACAATTTCCCAGCGGTTTTCATTGGTAATCGGTGTTCTCTCCATGTGCTTGTGCATATTTTCGATCATGACTATGGCCCCATCGATCATTGCGCCGATGGCGATAGCTATCCCGCCCAGAGACATTATGTTTGCATTGAGACCTTGCATGTGCATGACGATAAAAGCGGTCAAGATACCTACTGGTAAGCTGACAATCGCCACCAGGGAAGAACGAACATGGAAGAGAAAGACAACACAAACCAAAGCGACCACACCAAATTCCTCCAGCAGCTTATGCCAGAGATTTGTAATTGCACGTTCGATCAGGGCACTTCGGTCATAGACCGGTATGATTTCAACCCCGTCAGGAAGACCTGCTTTAAGTTCCTCCAGTTTTGCCTTAACGCCATCAATAGTCTTTTGGGCATTTTCGCCAAAACGCATGACGATAATGCCACCCACCGTTTCCCCCTCACCGTTTAAATCGGCAACGCCGCGTCGCATCTGTGGACCAGTGCCTATTTCCGCCACATCTTTTAACAGCAGCGGGACGCCGTTGTCTGTTACTCCGAGCGGTATATTGCCCAGATTTTTTACACTCTGCAGATAACCGGTGGCTCTTACCATGTATTCAGCTTCAGCCATCTCAACTACCGAAGCACCGATTTCCTGGTTGCCGGCTTTAATTGCCATTTGTATTTTCGACAGTGGAATACCAAAGGCCCGTAACTTATCAGGGTTAACCTTTACCTGATATTGCTTGACCATACCACCCACGGCAGCAACCTCCGAGACGCCGGCAACGGTTTGCAGTTCATATTTTAAGAACCAATCCTGCAGCGATCGTAGTTGACTGATATCATGTTTGCCGGTTTTATCGACCAGGGCATAGAGATACACCCAGCCCACGCCGGTGGCGTCTGGGCCCAACTGAGGCCTGGCGTTTTCGGGTAATGAGGGAGCAACCTGGCTGAGATACTCGAGTACCCTGCTTCTTGCCCAATACAGGTCTGTTTTTTCGTCGAAAATTATATAGACGAAAGAATCACCAAAAAATGAGTAACCTCGGACCGTCACAGCACCCGGTACGGAAAGCATGGCGGTTGTCAGAGGATAGGTCACCTGGTCTTCAACCACCTGTGGGGCTTGGCCAGGATAAGATGTTTTTATGATCACCTGGACATCTGATAAATCCGGCAATGCATCAACAGGGGTATTTTTCAGTGAATACAGGCCAATAGCTACTAGCATGGCGGTAGCCAGCAAGACGAAGAAACGATTACCAACCGACCATTGTATAATAGATGCAATCATTGTATGTGTCCCCTATTGCTTATGGGAGTCATGTTTCACTTTATCCGGGTCGATATCGTCCAGACTCATGTCATCTGTGTTCAGCTCATCAAGGCTTTTGTTTTCATCGCCTGCACTGGGAATGTGGATCTTGGTAATCTGATACTGCTCATCCTGGATTTTGGTTAGCTCCACATGCAAGGCCATGCCGGCTTTAAGTGAGGCAAAATCAACATCTTTTGCCACTGTGAAATCCATGGTCATTTCCGGCCAATTCCATCCACTTATCGCTTTATGTGATACGTTGATCATCCGATGTTCTGCCATCAAACTATTGATAGTGGCCTCAACCCAGACACTCTTCTGGACATCTGCCTCACTGTGATTCATACGCTTGAAATCAGATGTTTTACTCGACTCAGAATCGATTAAAAACTGCGCGGAAGTAACAACCTTTTCTCCCTCGGAAAGTCCTGACAGGATCTCGGCAGACTGCTCATCGAAACGTCCGACTTCGACAGTGATAGACTTGAAGCGACCTTCTCCGAGAGCCAGCACTACTCGACTGGAACGGCCGGACCGAATTACCGCTTCTCTTGGTACAAGCAGAATTTTTTGAGAACTTTTTAGATGAATGACAACCTGGGCGAACATATCCGGCTTAAGTAATCCCTCTTTATTTTTAAATTGCAGACGAACTCTCAAGGTTCGTGTTTTGGCATCGAGTTCGGGGTATACATAATCAACAACGCCAGTCCACTCTTTACCGGGCAGATAATCAAGGGTCATTGTGACAGGAAGTCCAACAGCAACTTCTGCAGCCTGCCTCTCGAACACCTCGGCCTCCACCCACATCGGGTCAAGGGCAGCTATCGACATTATTGTAGAACCAGGTTGGACAAAGAAACCCTGTCGAATGTTTAATTTTGCAATTACTCCGTCTTGTGGTGCATAAAAGATGACAGTTTGCCTTGCATCTCCACTCTTTTTTATCTGCTTGATTGCCGTAGCCGGTACTCGCAACGATGCTAAGCGATTCTCAGCAGCCCTAATGAGGCGAGGTCTCTGGCGCTCAAGCGCCATCACCAGCTCCTCCTGGGCATTAACCAACTCCGGGGAATAGAGATTGTACAGCGGTTCCCCCTTCTTTACCGGATCGCCAGATGCTTTGACATAGAGTTTTTCAATCCATCCATTAACCCTTGGATGAATATGCTCTAAATGGTCTTCATCGTACTTCACATAACCAACTGTATTAATTTCAGAATGGAGTGAACCAAGATGTGCTGCAGCGGTTCGTACTCCCAGATTGTTAACCACATCGGGAGAAATTCTTACCGTACCGGGGCCAGCCTCTGATCCACTTTCTTTTTCTCCATAAAAGGGTATGAGGTCCATGCCCATTGGTGATTTTCCGGGTTTATCCCTTTTATAGTTGGGGTCCATCGGGGCTACCCAGTACAACGGCTTCTTTTCGGCCGTTGGCGGAGCGCTGTTCTGTGCAACATTAAGAGATGGGAAATAGCCTCTCAACTTGGGGTAGAAAGTAATGGCGATGAAGGAGCCAATGGCAGCACCAACAACAAGCAATGCCAGTATACTTATAAGTCTCTTCATTTTCTCTCTCCCACAGAGCTATTTTTTTGCAATGATATCATCGGCATTTTCCATAAAATAGTAGTTCAGCTCGACAATGGTTTTTTGTCTCTCCACATCTATGCCCAAGGCATCAATCTGCGCATTCAATTCAGCAATTCGGGATCGGACGACTTCGGCAAAATCACTATCGTCATTGGTATATGCTGTAAGAGAGGCCTCGGCCTGTTCGCTCATTTGTGGCAATAATTGAGACTTATAGAGTACTTGACGCTCATTCAGCCTTTTGAGTTGTGTTCTGGTCTTTTCAAAACCGGCTATCATCTTACGCACAAGTGACCACTTTTTCGTTTTGACTGCCTCGGTCTGGGAAACTGAAGATTGGACTTCCTTATCCTGGCGGTTACTCGTGAACAAAGGCAGGTCGAAACTAATACCTACAGAGGCAAAATCAGCCCGGTCTCTCCCGTTCTGGTCCTCAGCCCGATAGCCATAACTGGCATTGACCCCCCATGCCGGTTTATATTTTTGTCTGGCAAGATCAATACCGATTTTACTGGTCTCTATCTCCCGGTCGAGGGCAAGCAGCGACGGGTGTTTAGATACAGATTCATAAAATTGCTGAGCATCAGCTTCTTTAGTCGATAAATAGAGTGACTCCCGCAGCATTTTTATGTCGGGGAGCTTCTTGGCCAACGCCAATTGTGACCAGGGGAGAGGTGATCCGGAATTCAATTTTTCCCCATATTCCTCACGAAAGTATTCACTCACCCACTCAGAAAGCTTTTCCATGAACATTTCTTGCTTCTGTTTGAGCATGGTGAGTCGATCATCCAGTCGAGTGAGCTCCAATTGAGCCCGAATAATATCCTGCTGTCTGGTTTTTCCATAAGCGGCTGAATAGCTGGCTTCAGCAATATCTGCCAGCTGTTCAAACAATGGGCGATCTTTTTGGATTAACGCGATACTCTCCTGGGCGTTATATGCATCAAGCCAGAGCTGACTCACAGTAACGACAATATTTGCTTTACGATCCAGACGTTGAAAAGGAAACTGACTACCCACCGTTTGCAGCTGCTTTCGCTTAATCGCCAGGCTGTCTCCGCGCGGGAACATTTGTGTCACGCCTACTTTAAACTGCGTCATGGCCTCCTGGCTAAAATCGAAGGTATCGATCGGTACGTTGGCGAACCCTAACGATACTTGCGGATCCGGCAGTGTTCCCTCATAAACGCTCATTGCTTCGACTGCATCTTGAGAGTGCCGGTTGCCTGCCAACCAGGGATCATTGAGCTGTGCAGCCTGCACCGCCTTTTCAAGAGTGAGGGTAAAGTCTCCGGACTGGGACTGAGCTATTTCGACAAAGGCTGATACAAGTCCGAGGAGGCAGAAGAGTTGGATGAAAACAAATCGCACTGAGTAAACCGTTGTGAGTTGTCTGATTATGCTTAGCACGGGGATCTCCTCTTTGAGGGAAACAGACCTGGCAAAGGGCAACACTGCCGAGGTATTGGTTGTCGGGTAACCGGTCATCGTTCTCAAAGGCGATGACCGGCTCCTGCTGCAGAAATCAATCACATTGCCATGTGAGGGTACCAGAATTTAAGCGTTTGCTTTTCAGCTCCAGCCTTGAAGAGGCAGATGACACCCCATTTCCCAGGCTCGTCAACGATAAAATTGGCGGCAAAAATGCCTCCACCATAATCCCTTAAATCGGCGATTTGTTCCTTTTTGCTAGGAGAGATAAGTTTCACTTTCCCGACTATCTTATTAATTTTGTTACCGTCACGCGTAAACGTAACCATGACATGATGGGTTTTGCCGTCTGGATCTTTCATATTCATACTGGCCAGATCCATTATTTTAAATTCGGTATGAATGTCCCCAGCCATAGCCATATAAGTAAAACTTCCATCCTCGGTACTGTTACCGTGGTCCATTCCTTCCATAGCCATGGAATTACCAGCAAAAATTAAACTGACCAGTGCAAACAATAACAAAAATCTTTTCATCGAGGTCTCCTTGCGTTTTTTTGTGTTCAGTTGAGAAAGCTTATTTATGACCACAGTCCGTGCTCTTATTGTCTTCAATGCTACATTCACATTAAGATCAGTGATGATAGTAATCAAAGGTAATTATAGTTAAAGGTGAGCTAAGAGATGGAGCACCCTTCATACTCCTGTCAATTGCAACAGTTATGCCAATAGGTCTGGTTAAAGGATAGCAGAGTCCATGTGCAGGCAACGTGAACGAAACGCGATGATTTACTCATGAGGCAATACGCCAGCACCCAAATAGTTGACCATACGCATTGTCCAGTTAATTGACACTCGCCGGGTGCCGCTGTATAATTATTGTACACTTAATATGTGGATATTGGGTTGGTTGGGGCCCACAGATACCTTAAATGAGAATCTCTTCAACTAATCGAGAGTTTCTTAACCACATTGTGAGAGGCACTATTTCGAAGATACTGAGTTGTGAGGTTAGCAGTTGTCTTGGCAGGAAAATTGCTACTCTCTATTTACACAACCTTCGACTCAAGGTGAATTTGATGCAAGACAACCTGATCCTCAATGCCCCAAAGACATTTGCTATTTCCAAACCGGCTGTCATCCTTTTACTAATCAGTGTCATGCTTATTGGCATTCTTGTGATTGCAACCATCAAAAACAGGGACCGTAGTCAAAAACTCATGGAACTTTCCTTTATGAGGCAGGGAAAGACAATGATCCACGCTTTTGAGGCTGGAACTCGAACATCGATGATGTTTCGTAAATCTGCAGGACATAATCCTCTGGAAGATCTTGCGATTGAAGTGTTAAAGGACAAGGGCATCGCCTTTATCAGAATTATTGATGAAGATAACGCAGTTGTGGTATCACAGGGGAATATTTCACAAGCCATTCTCAAAAATTTCTCTGATTTAAAAGAAGTCGGGGACAGTCCAGTTTTTTCAATAAGTTGGCCCGAAAATATTTTTGAAATATCCCAGAAATTTAATCCTGTTACGACATCTATGCATGGTATGTCGATGATGGAAAGCCGGTGGGAACAATGGAATCTTGCCTTCAAGCCGAAAGGACAGATGTATATTTCTGTTGGTTTTTATACCAGTGAGTATGAGAAGACCAGGCAGCAGGATATGTATCACACCATTTTCATGCTGGTTATGCTGCTTCTTCTTTTCTTTGCAGGATTATATTTTCTTTACCTCTATCAAAGAATGGGTGTTACCCACGCGACACTGCTTAACACCCAACTCTACACCAGTAATATTCTGGAAAGCATTCCGGATTCACTTATAACTCTGGATCAGGCAGGGTATATCGTATCATGCAATAGAAATGCTGAAGAATTGTTCGAGCGTCGCCCCAATGATATTATCGGAAAAAAAGTTTTGGATATTTTTCCGGCATGCCCACAGGAAACACTCACCACACAAAGCAATGTGATAGAAAAGGATGCAGATCTTGAGGTTCTTAACAATGAATCAATACCCATTAAGATGGGTAGTGCCCAACTTAAGGATCATCAAGGTAATAGGATTGGCAGGGTTCTGGTTATAAGAGATGTGCGTGAAATACGCTCGATGGAAAAACAATTAGAACACTCCAGGAGGCTTGCCGCCCTTGGTGCCATGGCAGCAGGTATTGCTCATGAAGTGCGTAACCCTCTCGGAACTTTGCGAGGTTTGGCTCATTTTTTCGGTTCTGAGGATGGTGCGTCAGATGCTTGCAGAGAATATTCAAAGTTCATGATAAGTGAGGTTGATAGATTGAACCACCTGGTGACCGAACTCCTCCAGTTTGGCGCTCCCCGAGAACTTAATTTCGAAAAGATAGATATAAAAGCTATGGTAGGAAAAACAGTCACTTTGCTTGAACAAGACTTTGTGGAGAAGAGGATCAGCATTGTTCATAAATATGATGAAAACACTGAACTATACGGCGACACTGACCTCCTGATACAAACCCTTATGAATTTGCTGAAAAATAGTATCCAGGCGACACTGCCCGGTGGCGAAGTTTCGCTAAATATTAGATGTGATAAGGAGATGTGTCGAATCTCTGTATCCGATACAGGCAGTGGGATGTCTGAAGAAACCAAGAGTAGAATGTTTGATCCTTTCTATACAACAAAAAAAAGCGGTACTGGGTTGGGCCTTGCTGTTAGTCACCGAATTGTGGAGCGGCACAATGGTTATTTTGAGATAAACTCTGTTGTTAATGCGGGCACAACTATCACAATTGTGCTCCCTCTTAAGGAGAGAACATGATTGATACACAACAAAAACAACCTCAATTGCTGTTAGTGGATGATGATGTCGGACACAGAACAATGCTCAAGTTAAACCTCGAAAGGCTTGGTTACAGAATAACTGAGGCATGTGATGGGGATGAAGTTCTTGCCGCATTGCAAAAGGATCACTTCGACCTCATCCTCCTTGATCTAAAAATGAAAAGAATGGACGGTATAGAAACCCTTGAGGCACTCGAAGATGTGGGTAACCATATCCCCACCATAGTGATAACCGCATTTTCTTCCATAGAAAGTGTTGTAAAAGCTATGAAAAAAGGTGCCTACGATTATATCACTAAACCTATTGATATTGATAACCTGGCACATGTGTTGACAAGAGCGCTTGACCATTCAACTCTCAAGACTGAAAACGCCTATCTAAAAGAAAGATTGGCGGAGGACTATTCTTTTGGCAAGATAATTGGTTCAAGCGAGGTCATGCGAGATCTTTTCTCTACGCTCAAATTGGTCGCCCAGAGTGACGCCACAGTGTTGATCCAAGGAGAATCGGGGACAGGTAAGGAACTCGTGGCAAATGCTCTGCACGAAAATGGCCCTCGCAAGAAGGGTCCTTTTATTAAGGTAAACTGTTCTGCACTTCATGAAAACCTTCTTGAGAGTGAACTTTTTGGCCACGAGGCCGGTGCCTTTACCGGGGCAAGCTCAAGGAGAAAGGGTAGGTTTGAGCTAGCCCACGGTGGCACACTTTTCCTCGATGAGATTGGAGATATGAGCCTGCCAACGCAGGCAAAGATTCTCCGGGTACTCCAGGAGGGCCAATTTGAAAGGGTCGGTGGCAATGAGACGATCAATGTTGATGTTCGAGTGGTAGCTGCAACACACAAAGACCTTCAGGAGATGATCAAAGTAGAAACCTTTCGACAGGATCTTTATTATCGCCTAGCTGTTGTACCGATTGATCTTCCGCCACTACGAGAGCGTCAAGAGGATATATCTGACCTGGCAAATCATTTTCTCGATAAAAAGAACAAAAAGAACAAAAAAAACATTAAAGGATTTCATCCGGAAACACTGAATATATTTATGCGATACAACTGGGTGGGGAACATACGAGAACTGGAGAACACTGTCGAAAGGGCCGTTGTACTCTGCCTTGGAGAACAAATTACTCCACGGGATCTGCCCCCGCGTTTTCTGCCGGAAAATGGAAGGCCGGCCGCCAGCGATTTCTCTTCGCGAGGGTGGACTTTGCGCGATATGGAACGAGAAATGATCCGAGCAACTCTTCACGACACAGAAAACAATAAGAGTCTTGCTGCAAAAAATCTCGGTATCGCTCGCCAAACTCTTATTAATAAAATTAAAGAATACAACCTGGAGGGCTGACCCCTGGTTGCAAGGTGAATTTCAGCAACCGTTCGAAGGTTGCGATCTCTCCTGCTGCATTAACAGACAGAGACAGCGGTGTTTTGTTCAATCGTGCTTATGTCCCTTTAGAGACTTGATATAGATGACTAAATGCCATATTTCCTGCTCTTCTAGCTCATTTCCCCACGGCCTTTTTTGATTTTCCAAGCAAAATCTCCGTCAGGATGTCTGCCGGCCATCGCTTGTAAGTTTGTCGGCTTAATTGGTAATCCTGCAACGTCAGGCCCATCCCCCAGAGCTTGGTGTCCATGACATCGGGCGCATAACTCCATAATTAATCTCATCCCTTCTGCTTTCGAATAGCTGTCTGAAGATACAGGGTTTTTCTCTTTGGCGTTGGACATGGGCGCTGTCTAATGTTCGTCTGTCGTATGGTGGTGCCCACCCTCGTGTGAACCACCAGCCCAGGCCATGCTTGCACAACCCAGCAGGCTGGCAAATACGATAATTTTCTTCATAAATGGCTCCTTTTTCATAGCATTAAGGATCGTATTAATCAGTACATTTATTGCCGAACATCAAGGTATACCTGTACAGATTGTGTACAGGTCACGCTATAAAACTGGATTGTAGTGTATGTTATTTAGGTAATAAACGACCTTAATTAGGTAGGGAAAAACAGTAAATATTTTAAATAATAAATGAATTTAGCAACTTAGTTTTATTGTTGTATCACTGGTACGCAATATGCTTTTCTTATTTTAAAGACAGCAACTAGAAATAGCTATTGTGTCTTTTGAATTTTCAAAAAAGGAGGGAGGCTACAAATGAAAAATATCGAAAGTATTATTCCTCCTATTTTTATCATATTGCTCATATTGTTGATTCCTACTTTTTCGATAGCAGAACAACGTATGACTACATTTGAGATGGGGGAAAGCGGTTATACAATTTCATTTCCGATGTCTGAAAAAGAAATTCTGGCGGCTGAAAAGATCGAGACGGCTGAGGCGGCTAAAAAGAAAAGAACCCCTAAGAAACAAAAAGAAAAAATATGGGTACATACTTATGAATATGGGGAAAGTGGTCTCACTTTAAACTTTCCTATGTCTGAAAAGGAAATCAGTGAAGCAAAAGCAAAGTTGCTAGCGCAAGCAGTTAGTGATCGTAAATCAGCCAAAAAGAAACAAGAAAAAGAATTTGAGATTGTTGAAATGGGGGATGGCTATACGTTGAAGTTTTAAAAATTATATGATCCAGATTGTCAAGACTTGCCAGAAGCTGTTTATAAAGAGGTAGAGAGAATCTTCAAATAGGAGTAAACCCAATAATCATACAACCACGGGCCGTTTGGAAATATTACAATTAATATTCAATGGCTTACAATTCTGCAGCTAAAATCAATTATTGGAAATACGAGAGGGAAGTTTTAATGATCGAACCTCTCATTTCCTTCGAAATGCCTAGGAAATCGATTTAGGGCGTTATTCTCGGTAGACAGATGGTCTCTCGCTGTTTGAATGTTGGGGTTACCAGCAAGGCTCATGCATGCGAGAAAAGTGCTCATTCTTTTGCTGGATGAGACGAAAACAACTCTCACCCTGCATAGATCCCATGGGTTTGAAACAGAGGTAGAGGTACAGGTAAAAAGATTTCATAACCTCAATGCCTTTGACCACTGTCTTGGCCATCAAGGTACAGTCATCACGATAGATGACGTTCTTACAGACGAAGATCTGCATCTACAGCGTCAACGAATGCCGTTTTTATCTGATATGGTATTTACGCCTCTTGAAACAGAAGGATATGCCTGTGGTCTACTGGGAATCTCCAGAGATTTCCCTGAATTCTCCACTTTTGAATTGGAAATATTTTGTTCGATGGGGAGTCAGGCAGCGACTGCACTGGAAAACGCTCATTTGTATACAGAACTTTATGATGCCTTTCTTCATACCACAGAGGCTTTGGTTGAGATAATTAACAGCCGGGACACGTATATTGGTGGTCACACCTGAAAGGTCGACCAAGCTGCTTTGCAGCTGGCTGAATCACTTGAGGAGGGAGGCTAGAAGCTGTCAGCCAGTCTGCACGAAATAGGTAAATCGGCTTTGATGACACCACCTGGCACAAAGGGGAGGCCCTGACAACCGATCGACCGTACAGGAAAGCATCGGGGAAAAGGGGTGCCATAAAATTCATGGAAAAAGCTGCCGGGTTTAATTTTGATCTGTCCTTCTGGATGTTTTTTCAACCGAGTTGGGTTTGAATTGATAAGAAAGGGCACCAAATAACAATGCTGCGACAGAACCTTGGAGAAAACGATGCAAGTCAATGTGAAAACAGTCTGCAAGGTCATTTTTGTTTTTTTCATTATTGTTCTTGTGACCATGCTTCACTACAAGACCAATCAGGCAGATACAGTTTCTCATGTAATTTATCGTGAGCTTTACTTTCTACCAATTATCCTCGCGGGTTTTTGGTTTGGCCTGCGCGGTGGACTGGTTGTATCTCTTGTTATTACAGCCCTGTATCTGCCGGTTGTTGTTGGAAATTCAAGTGGTCAACTTGATCACGATCTGGGGAATCTGTTGGAAATTCTCCTGTTTAATGTCATAGGCATTCTAGTCGGTTGGCTAAAAGGACGAGAGATAATACACCAAAATATGAGAAGGAAGGAGGAAGGGCTGACTGTTATCGGGCAGGCTGTTGCATATGTCGCTCACGATATGAAAACACCACTCATTGCAATTGGAGGTTTGGTTAGACAGATCCGTAGTAAAATACCGGATGAAGATAGGACCAGCAAAAAACTGGATATGGTCTTACAACAGACAGAACGACTCGAATTAATGGTAAATGATATGTTGATTTTTGCCAGACCCTTTGATCTGAATTGTCAGGATGATGATATCAATAAGCTCCTTCAAGAAACAATGCTTATTACTGAGGAAAAAACCAGAACACACGATGTTAAGCTGTCCTTGCAATTACACAATGGCCTATCGAGTTGCTCTTTCGATTATCACCGTTTGCAACAAGCTTTACTCAATTTAATCAATAATGCCGTAGAAGCATCTCAGGCAGGTGGAGAGGTGATTATTCGTAGTAAACTGGATACAGAAAATATTTCCATTGAAGTAGAAGATTATGGTGAAGGAATTTCTGCTGACAATATCAATGAGATTTTTCACCCATTTTTCTCCAGCAAAAAAGAGGGCACTGGTCTCGGGCTATCGATTGTAAAAAAAATAGCCGAAGCACATGGCGGAATTTTACAATATGAGCGGAAGGGTGAAAAAGGTATGGTATTTAGGATTATACTTCCCTTTGTAACACTATCAACAAATTAGATGTGCCGTGGAGCAAGCCATTCGCTCAAGAATGAATTCTAAAAGGAACTTAATGATTAAGATAGAGCACTTCCAAGGAGTAGTTTTTGTGCCCATTCTCGGCGTCGGCTCTCAACTCTAATTAATGAGGAGGTGGGAGCAACTACTACGGATGGAGAGTGAAAAAAACCGGGGGAGCTGCAGTGGGAACCATGGCTGGTTATATCATAGGCAATGAGATGGACAAATATAACAACCAGCAGCTCAGCAGGGTATACGAGCAGGGTCAATCGGGTCACCCCGTATCATGGAATAATCCTGACAGCGGACACATGTATAGAGTGACACCACAGGCTGCAGTGATCAGGAGTGCCGATATCTGCTGAACCGCTGAGATAACAAGTGTCATCGATGGGAGAAACGAAACAACATTGGCAACGGCATGCCGTGACAACTATGGCCAATGGGTTTTGCTATAACGTTGTCGTATCAGTTTTTGGCTGATTTTTGACAGTCGAGGTCTTTCTCGTAAAAGCAGTCAAGTTATCATGAAGTCCGTATTGTTATCGTCTTAATTTTTATCAACCAAGGACAAAATACAGGGAGGGGTTATGGCCAAATTATACAGTATTGTTGTTGTCGGAAGTATTGCCTTGCTAGGTTTAACCACAAATAGTGTTGCCGATGACGATGCAGCTTCTTTAAAAGAGGCCTTTACTAAAGGGACAGTCGAAGGCAGTTTGAAGTCCTACTATTATGCTGAGACCTTCGAAAGCGACACAAGGAGCGACAGCAGTATTTGGGCAAATGGAGGTCACCTTAAATACGAGACAGGGAAGTTTTACGGCCTGCGGTTGGGTGGTGAATTCCAAGCCTCATTTATTGGTGCACGCGATGACGATAGTGGTGTGACGGTCGGGAGCATGGATGCAAGCGGCGTCGTTTTATCAGAGGCATACCTGCAATACGACTTATACAACACCCGCTTTAAAGGAGGCAGGCAACACATTAATCTGCCTCTCATCGCCAATTCAGGGTCAAGGCTTATTAAGGAATCTTTTGAAGGATATTTTTTAAGTTAACACCGATATTCCTGGGACAACCCTCAGTGCCGGCTGGGTGAATAAATACCAGACACGTACAGACGAAACCAGTTATGGCGACGGGGCGTTTGTTGACTACGAACAGAATGGTTCAGGTCGCCCAGGTGATTTTTATGATATCGGAGATAACGGCATTGTTTCACTGTACGCGAAAAATGAATCCCTGGAAAATCTTGCCATTCAGGCCCATTATACAGATGTGCTCGATGAGCTTATTGGCTTCTATGCCGATGCAAAATACTCCTTTGCTACCGTGCCCACCAAGCCATACCTGGCCGCCCAATATTATTACACAAACTATGACGATTCCACCAAAGACGACAACTACCTGCTCGGCTTCAGCACAGGCTTGAATCTATACGATGTCGATCTCTTTGCAGGCTACACAACAGTTGGCGGTTCGGCAGGCGATGCCAGGGTATACAGAGGCCTGGGACAAGCGGCCTATTACCAGTATACGGATACCACCAAAACTGCGGGTGTGGCAGCATTCGAAGCCGGGACGGATTCTTATCAGATCGGTGTGGGCTATAAATATAAGAAAGCATTTTCTTCTAAATTGCGTTTCTCCCGTTTTGATAACCCAATCGACAATGCAGATCTCGACGAATACACCTTGAATCTTGCATATAAGTTTGGCGGGATGTTTGAAAAATTTAGTGTTGCCGTTGACTTTTCACTCCTGGATTATGAAAACGATCAAAAGGACGCAACTGATTTACGAAGCCGTTTAGTCTACTCTTTCTAAGAGGGCAGGCTCCGGCAGCAAAAGCCCAAGAAACCATTTAAGCGGTTAACTATCCGTATAAAAATTAGGCAATATACTGTCTTTTTACTCTCAATAGTGCCTAAATTTCATACAGGGAAGTGTGCATGTCAGACCCCTCAAATCATAAAGAAACGGACATCCTTTATGGTCTATCAGCCTGTTATGAAGGATCATCTTTTTTTTACATATTGGCCTGATTTATGCGACTAAATTTAGGAAGCGGATAATCGAAAATAAAAGGAGAGAGAAGCATTCGCAATAACAAGCCAAAGCTCAATTTCACAGGAGCAAATATTATGAAAACCATACTAGGCTTACTGATAATATTGGGACTGGTGCTCCAACTATTCCCTGCGCGAACATACGCGGGCTCAAATTACAGGACCATTCAAAATGTCTCAAATGCCAATGAATATATAGCCCAACTTCAGGAGGGTGCTAATCCAAACAGCATCACGCGGCCACATTTACTACGCCACAACACCTGGAAAGGGAAACGAACCCGCAAAAGACTCATCAAGGCCATGGATAGGGCCGAAACCCTGGCCCGTTCCGGCAGAAACGATCTTATTCGACAATATGATTACCAGGCCAAGAGTCGGCCGGAATAGCGCGAACAAGAACCTGTTGAGAGACAGAGGAGAAAATGATAGTGCTTATTCTGTAAAATGGCACGCCCTATGCGTTATTACAAAGTAAATAAAACCAATTAAACCTTTCAGGAGAATGTAATAACGAAAAATAGATAGCGTAAATTGCTGATAATCAACTGTTTATTTTTCTCTGTGATGATGGCAATAGTATTGTTTGGGAACCAAACAACTCACTATATTAATACGAGAGATTAAAAATGAATACTCCAATTGCACACTCAGGCGTCTGGGCGCTCACTCTGATTATGGTTGTAATTGTCTCATGGTTTCTATATCGGTATTTGGCTCCCAAAACCTGGAGAGAATGGGCCGGAGCTGGTGTTGTCCAAGCATTTATCATTGCTCTTTATGCCGAAATGTATGGTTTCCCGTTAACCATATACCTGCTCGCGCGGTTTGGAGGACTCGACCGTACGAATCTTAACGCAAACTTGTGGTCAACTTTGCTTGGCGTAGGTGAAACTGGAATGATGATTTCTATGACTTTGGGTTACCTACTAGCATTTTTCGGAATTAGCCTGTTTTTTAAAGGTTGGCGGCAGGTCTACAAAGCTCTTAGTGAGAAGAAACTCGTCACAGACGGCCTCTATGGGCTGGTAAGGCACCCACAATATACCGGTTTATTTATTGCTCTGTTCGGTGAAGGTGTAGTCCATTGGCCGACACTATTTTCGATCGGTTTGCTCCCGGTTATTATCTTTATTTATTATCGGCTCGCCAAACGAGAAGAACAGAAGGTCACTGCCGAATTTGGCCAGGAATACTTAGATTACAAAAAACAAGTTCCGATGTTCATTCCACGTCGCGCTCAATTGTTGCCATATTTCGATCAATTGGGCACCAAGTAGAATACAATTGTGAGAAGTGCAAAGAACCATGCTTTCCAGCCAGGCTTAATTTAACAGGGATGAAAAGTCAGGTGGAGGTTCTGTGGCAGGACCACAGGAAAAAATGGGATTACATAGGTGATTTTTGTGGGATCGTTCTGTCACTTGATAAGGCTTTGAAGTATATGATGGATGTTCCTATGGAATGCCTTTGGCCACATTGAGGCTTGAACAAAGAATTATTACGGCGATACTTATGTGGGTTATTGATATTCGACACTGGCTCAATGATGAACAAACAGGGCCAGGTG
>CBDTUM010000017.1:0-46381 GCA_965363495.1 uncultured Desulfopila sp. | reverse complement strand
CGACATTCTCGCTTTTTGATTTACCTTAAGTGGGCACGGATTGAGAAAGGACCAATGAGAACTTTTTTTTCGCTCATTGGAGAACTGCAACATTTGCCTGCAAAACAGTATATTAAATACATATCTTAACCACTGGTCATATGTACTTCAGGTTGTCTTTACAAAAAACGTAGAGACAATACTGAGAAACCAGGAACCGCCGGAGGGGTCGTTGAATACATTCTATAAAAATTTGAGTATGTGGCTGGTGATTGGTCTGACCATGATCCTCCTTTTCAATCTTTTCAATAAGCCGCAGTCCAATGTGACTTCGCTGACCTACAGCGAATTCATGACGAGCGTGGCAAGTAAGGCTATCAATCGTGTCACCATCAGTGGTGACGTTCTTTCGGGGACCTTACAAGACGGCAAACCGTTTCAGACCATTTATCCGCCAAACGACAATGAGTTGATTTCTATTCTCCGCCAATCAGGGGTAGATATCAATGTCAAAGAAACCCAGAAAGACTCGTGGTTGATGACTATTTTCGTCTCATGGTTCCCCATGCTTCTACTCATCGGCGTATGGGTATTTTTTATGCGCCAGATGCAGGGCGGTGGCAAGGGAGGCGCCCTCTCTTTTGGTAAAAATCGGGCCAGACTGACGGAACAGAGTAGCAACAAAGTGACATTTGATGATGTTGCCGGAATCGACGAGGCTAAAGAAGAACTCGAAGAGATTGTCGATTTCTTGAAAGATCCGGGTAAATTCACCGCCCTCGGCGGCAGGATACCCACCGGCGTGCTCCTGGCCGGTGCACCTGGAACTGGTAAGACCCTGCTGGCCAAAGCCATAGCCGGAGAAGCCGACGTCCCGTTTTTCTCTATCTCCGGCTCCGACTTTGTCGAGATGTTTGTTGGCGTCGGCGCGTCCCGTGTCCGTGACATGTTTGCCCAAGGCAAAAAAAGTGCACCTTGTATTATCTTCATCGACGAGATCGACGCAGTTGGTCGACATCGTGGAGCCGGCCTCGGTGGTGGTCATGATGAACGTGAGCAGACGCTGAACCAGTTGCTGGTTGAGATGGATGGATTTGAAACCAATGACGGGGTCATCATCGTCGCAGCTACCAACAGACCAGACGTTCTCGACCCTGCCCTGCTTCGCCCCGGTCGTTTTGACCGCCAGGTGATTGTACCGGTGCCCGATGTCGGTGGGCGACAGAAAATCCTGTCGATATATGCCAAGAAAACCAAGATGGCCGCCAATATCGATCTCGAAATCCTCGCCAGGGGAACTCCTGGATTTACCGGAGCCGACCTGGAAAATCTGGTCAACGAGGCTGCCCTGATGGCCGCCCGGAAGGGCGCCAAGGAAATCACTCTTGATTTGCTGGAAATGGCCAAAGACAAAATCATGATGGGGTCTGAACGACGGTCAATGATCATCAATGAGAAAGAAAAAAAGATTACCGCGTATCACGAGGCAGGTCATGCATTAGTGGCCTGGCTGCTGCCTGATACCGACCCGATCCATAAGGTGACGATTATCCCACGAGGTCGCGCCCTTGGACTGACCATGCAGTTGCCGACCGATGATAAGTATACCCACTCGAAAAAGGATTTAAAAAACAGTCTTTGTATTCTTTACGGCGGCAGGATAGCCGAGAAAATCATCTTTGACGAGATTACTACCGGAGCAGGCAACGATATTGAACGAGCTTCCGGGCTAGCCAGAAAAATGGTCTGTGAGTGGGGCATGAGTGACGACCTCGGCGCCCTCACCTACGGCAAAAAAGAAGAACAGATTTTTCTCGGCAAAGAAATTGGCCACAACCGTGACTTCAGTGAGGAAACGGCACGGTTAATTGATATCTCAGTCAGAAAATTTATCGATGAGGCCATGGCCACTGTAACCAATCTGCTGGAAGAGCACCGTGACATTCTCACTTTGATGGCAGAAGAACTGCTGGAAAAAGAAACCATTGTTCTTAGTGATCTGGAAAGAATGGTAGAAGAGCTCCGACCCGGCAAGTACACGGCCAAGATGAAAAAGTCCAAGAAGGCTAAAACCAAGGTTACACCTCCGCCTGAAGAAAATGTGGAGGAGCAGGTTGACGTCAGCGATGAAACAGTCGCCAGTGCGGAACCAGAAGAAAGCACAGAGACAAGCGCACAGGAAAGTGATGCGGCTGCTCCCGCTGAGGAAGAAGAGAACAAGGGGCCGGAAAATCTGTAATGGCCGGAATTGCCATGAAGATAATGGGTATCCTCAATGTGACCCCCGATTCTTTTTCTGACGGCGGTAAATTCTCCGATTTTCAGTCGGCCATAACCCAGGCGGATGAGCTTATTGCCGCCGGGGCAGATATTCTTGATGTGGGCGGGGAGTCGACCCGCCCCTTTGCCGATCCGGTAACTGCGCAAGAAGAGCTGCGCAGGGTCATCCCAATCATTGAAGCGATCCGGCAAAAGCATAGTATCACCATATCCATTGATACCACGAAGGCCGTCGTTGCCAGGGAGGCTCTCCAAGCTGGTGCCGATATTATCAATGATATTTCAGCCCTGGGTAAAGATCCGGAAATGGTCGAGGTGGTCCGGCAGAGCAGCGTCCCGGTTATTATCATGCATATGCAGGGAACGCCGTCCGACATGCAGATCGATCCGGTATATAGTGATGTAGTAGCCGAAATAATAGATTTTTTCAAAAAACGAATTGCCTGGATCACCGCTAAGGGTATTGACAGAAATCGTTTGATTATCGATCCCGGTATAGGCTTTGGCAAGACCCTGCACCACAATCTGTCGATCATAAAACATCTTGATACATTTTCCAGCCTCAATCTTCCTCTGCTCCTCGGCCATAGCCGGAAACGTTTTCTTGGCACAATAATCGGCACCCCTGCTGCTAAAGAGCGCGATCTAGCCACCGCTGTCATCGCCGCATTAAGCGCCGCGCAAAATATTGCCATGGTCAGAGTGCATAATGTCGCCGCCACCAGACAGGCGTTGTTACTCGCCGAGGCTGTTCGGACTGCCGCGTAATGCATAGCGGTAACACAGTGTCGCCGCAGATGATCAGCGGCCAAACATATCCTGATATAATCGCCCGCCGATTGAACATCTCGGCTGCGCAAGTTACCGGAACGCTCAATCTCTTTGCCGAAGGGGGAACCGTTCCATTCATCGCCAGATATCGAAAAGAGGCTACTGGTTCGCTCGATGAGGTGGCCATTCTGGCTATCCAGGACAAGCATCGAGAATTAATCGAAATAGATAAACGCCGAACGGCGATCCTCGAATCCCTGCACAAAAACGAGCTGTTTACTGATTCTCTTGCAAAGCAGTTACAGCAAGCGCAAAGTCTGCCTGAACTTGAAGACATTTATCTCCCCTTCCGCCCGAAAAGAAAAACCCGCGGGCTTGCCGCCCGGGAAAAAGGGCTCGCTCCCTTAGCAGAATTGCTCTTGGCAGGTCACAGCCACCCTCTTGATATGAGCACCTATCTTGACCCTGAAAAAGGCGTCGACAGCGAGGAAGAAGCTCTTGCCGGCGCACAGGACATTATCGCTGAAGATATAGCCGAAGACCATCCGACCCGGATCGAACTGCGCCGCATTTTTCAGAGTCAGGCTATTATAGAAGCAAAAGTCATCAAAAAAAATATCGAACTGGGTGAAAAGTTTAGAGATTATTTTGACTGGCAGGAACCGGCGGCCAAGGCTGCCGGCCATAGAGTACTTGCCATGTTTCGGGGAGAAAACGAAAAAATCCTTAAGCTCACCATCAGACCACCCGAAGAAAACTGTCTGCGGCTTCTAAGAAAACGCCATTTGCAGGCCAGCCGGTGGCAAAAAGAAGTAGCTGAAGCCATTGAAGACAGCTATCGGCGACTCCTCGCACCGTCTCTGGAAAACGAACTTGGTAAAGAACTGAAGGCGCGGGCTGATGCTGAGGCGATCCAGGTTTTTGCCGAGAATCTTCGACAACTTCTCCTGGCTGCACCCCTTGGTGAAAAACGAGTTCTAGCCCTTGATCCTGGGTATCGCACCGGAGCCAAACTCGTCTGTCTTGACGAACAGGGGAAACTGCTTGATCACACCACCATCTTTCCAACCCATGGCGGCAACAAGCTTGCAGAAGCAGGGAAAGTTATATGTGACCTGGTGGCCAAATACCGTATAGCTGCCATTTGCATCGGCAACGGTACTGCCGGGCGCGAGACAGAGACATTTGTCCGCTCCCTGGGTCTGGATAAATTAATTATCATTACCCTGGTGAACGAAGATGGGGCCTCGATATATTCCGCTTCGGAAGCAGCCCGAACTGAGTTTGCCGACTATGATATTACGGTGCGCGGGTCAGTTTCCATCGGGAGAAGGCTGCAGGATCCTCTTGCCGAGCTGGTGAAAATCGATCCGAAATCAATCGGCGTTGGTCAATATCAACACGATGTCAATCAGAATGCTTTGAAGAAGACGCTCCAGGAAGTGGTGGAAAGCTGCGTCAACAATGTCGGGGTTGAACTAAACAGCGCCAGTGCCGAATTACTGACCTATGTCGCAGGGCTTAGCCGGACTCTTGCCGACAATATCATAACGCACAGGAACAACAACGGGCCCTTTCAGACCAGGCAGCAATTATTGCAGGTAGCTCGACTCGGCCCCAAGGCCTTTGAGCAGAGTGCCGGGTTTCTGCGATTGCGTACAGGCAGCAACCCGCTTGACGCCAGCGGCGTCCATCCCGAACGTTACGGGCTGGTCAGAAAAATGGCCAAGGACTCCGGCGTGTCGGTGGAAGACCTATTAGCTCTTGAGACGGTTCGAAACGCCGTTGACCTGAAAAGATATGTTGACGCGTCAACAGGTCTACCCACCCTGACGGATATCATGGAGGAACTGGCCAAACCAGGCAGGGACCCACGCCAGGCTTTCGAACAGTTCCACTTCGATGAGACTATCCACTCCATGGAGGATCTCCGGGAAGGTATGCGTTTACCGGCCCTGATAACCAATATCACCCGTTTTGGCGCCTTTGCCGATATCGGCATAAAACAAGACGGCCTCATCCATATCAGTCAGCTCGCCGACCGGTTTATTAAAGACCCCGGGGAAGTGGTAAAAATTGGCCAGAAAGTCGAAGTGCGTGTCGTCGAAATTGACGTACAACGAAAACGGATCGCCCTGTCCATGCGCAAAGGTTGATTGAACAAGGACAAAGCTGTCAAGACAACCGCACTGACAACACGCCGCCGCTTAACTGTTTTGGCAGGATTGCGCTACAGTATCTCCATCTCAAGTGTATCGACCCCGTTCTCAACGAGTGAAAGCTGGCTGGCCAGGCCATAGGAAAGATCGATATCACGACCTTCAATAAATGGCCCTCTATCGGTTATCACAGCCGAAGCGGTCTGACCGGTCCTGGGGTTTTTCAGCTCAACTCTGGTGCCTAGCGGCAAATCTTTATGCGCAATGGTATTGGCGTACATATCATAAATATCGCCATTAGCCATGGCCCTTCCATGGTAGTCCTCTCCATACCAACTGGCGACGACCTCGCTGGGCGGTTGCGGAGCAAGCTGCCTGATCTCGAGTTTTTGGCCAATTTCCAGAAGTTCCGGATTGGTAATGTTGTTATCGCGGATGAGATCCTGCGGATTGACATGAAACTGTTTTACGGCCAGTCCCCAGACAGTGTCACCTGGCTGGACAGTATACTCGGTAAGTTTATCCGGCTGCATGGTTGTTGTCTGCTGTGGAATATTGGTTTTTTCAGCCGCCTCATCGAGAGCAGCGGCAAAACTGCCTTTATCCACTGCAACGTTGGCCCCCTCCCGAACAAACCAATTGCCATTTACCTTTGATCTGCCAATTGCATCGGGGTTCTGCGCACGCAACGTCTGCCAGTCTGAACCCAAACGTCTGGTAACGAGAGCAATGGTATCACCTTTCTGTACTGTATATGCATTCATCGGAGTCGTTTTTTTTTGACGGCGTCGTAAAAACTCTTCATCTGCGTCGTTGTTCACCCGGAGGAAAGTACTCTTGGAGTACAAATTTTATATCGCGACGACGTACTCCAGTAAGCAGGAATGATATAAAAATCTTACACCTTGAACATGAAGTTTTTTACTTATCCATCTTGAGTTTAAAATTTCTACAAGTTTATCTTTCTTGTTTTACACATGCCACCGGGTACTACTGATCATCTGATATAGCGGAAACAAAATCCCTTCTCTATATATCGGCAGGCAGAAAAATATCTTAACCATAAAACTAATTTTTTTTGAATAATCACTCAGCTGAGCGCTGAAAGAACGTTCTTTTTATTGCGAAAGTGACGAAGCAAATTTTCCGCCATAAAGATCGCCAGAGCACTCCAGATCAACACAAAACCAACCATTCGCGCCGGCGGAAATTCTTCTCCATAGACAAAGACACCGAGCATAAGATTGATCGACGGAGCCAGGTACTGCATAAGACCAAGAGTAGAAAGAGGAATTTTCTTGGCGGCATAGCCAAAAAAAAGCAACGGTACGGTAGTGATGAATCCGGCACCGACCAAAAGCAGCGACCCAGAAAAATCGATTCTGCCAAAGGATCCACCGCCGGTACAGGCGAGTCCGACAAGAACAGCCGCTGCAGGTAAAAAAAGAACCCCTGTCTCCAGACAGAGCGCGTCGAGAGCACCAAGAGAATTCTTTTTATGCAAGAGTCCATAGATGGCAAAGCACACAGCCAGACCTATTGCAATCCAGGGAAACCTGCCGTAATAAAAGGTAAGATAGAGAACACCAAGAACAGCGAGTAAAAGCGCAGACCACTGAATCGGTCGCATCTTTTCCTGGAAGAAGATCATGCCAAAAAGGACATTAAGTAACGGGTTGATAAAATAACCAAGGCTGGCCTCGACAATAAAACCGGCATTGACAGCCCAAATATACAGTAACCAATTGAGTGCCAGCAGCACACTTGTTATCGTAAAAGTGATGAGATTCTGCCTCTGCTGCAGCGCCTGCCAGAAAACTGCCCGTCTACCGGTAAGCAACACCAACCCAAGAGTTACGACCAGCGACCAGGTCATTCGGTGACAAAGAATCTCGTAGGCCGGTACTTCCTGCAGAAGTTTCCAATATACCGGCAGCACCCCCCAGATTATAAAAGCACAAGCCGCAGCCATGAGTCCGGCAAAGTTGATCATTGGTCCCCGCCGTAAACAAAAGACCACCTGGCAGACTTCTGCTGGAAAGCGACATGGATGGAAATAACAGGAAGAGGTGTCATCTAAAAAGCAGCCCGCTCGACCACCAGTAATAGATAATATAGGCTCCGGCCCCGAGCAGAAGCAGGGCAGAGATTTTCTGCACATAGGGGACTATTCGACGAAGCGTTCCAACGACGACACCTTCTTTGATCACGGTTATCCCCAGAGTCAAAAGCAGCATGACACTGCCCATGCCAAGAATATAACTGACAAACTGAAAGAGGCCGTCAGTAAAATCCCCCGCGGCAATAGAACTACCGACTACCATTAGAAAAATAGGCAGGGTGCAGCTCATGGAAATGGCACCAAACGCCATGCCGAATAGAAAAAATCCGAGCACAGACATTCGTCGCGGATCACCTATTTTTCCTGCAGCAGAGATAAAAAAATGGAATGACAGCGTATGCCCGAAAAGCATCCATCCCCCAAGCAAAATCAGGCCGGCACCGACGACAACCGCCAGCCAGGGCATTACGCCCATCAAAAAAGAACCACCCGCTGAGACAATCGCCCCGACTACACCAAACAACAAGGCAAAACCGGCTGTCACCATAAAGGCAATCCAAAATGCCTTTACCACCCTGAAGAAAAATGATTTCCGGCGAAATCCGCTGTCCTCAGCACCCAGATAAAGAGTGAGGTACACCGGCAACATGGCAAAACCGCAGGGATTCACGGCCGAGACCATACCGGCACCATAAGCATAACCAAAGGGAAGCAGTCCTGCGATCTGCCCCAGCAACCTGCTGACTTCTACCTGAGCTTCCATTACTTATCCATCCATCTCTATTGCTGTGTTATAAGAAAAGTGGGGATCTTACCATAACAGTTGTCGTTTTTATACACAGACGTTACATTTTATTCATTTCGGCATCGATTTCAGCGTGCTATAGTAAAAAACCATGCATTGATAGATAATCCAATGCAAGGATGGCCAAGCCAAGCACATAAAAATTATTATTTCCTTGGGAAGTTTTGCGGCGCCATCAAACCTTTAGTATCCTTTTTTAGCGGATAGACAATATCCGAAATTGGTCACCTTTGCCTGTCTGGCGGGACCAACATCACCAGAGGACATCTGATGCGTTATAAGATTCTTGTTATTTTCGGCCTGCTGCTTTTCCCTGCATCTTTCATTGCCGGCCCGGCAGACGCCGAAGACGTAGAAAAAATCGATCTGCGAAGCGCGGTCGAACTAGCCCTGAACAATAACCTCAATTTACAGCTCCGGCGTGAAGATGTGAGCGCAGCCGAAGGCGCAGCACTCGCATCCGAAGGAAAATTTGATGTATATATCGATGCCCAGGCACAAGCACAAAGCGAAGAAATAACCCCAATCTTTATAGGCGGTTCCCAACAGGAAGACAGCGGCTTGTGGAACGCGCAGGCAACAAAAATGTTTACAACCGGTACCTCACTCAGTCTCGGCTGGAATAACAGCAGTTTCAACAGTGATGCTTTCGGCCTGCTTCTGGATCCATCCTACAACACCGGCCTCACTCTGGGACTGCGACAACCACTGTTGCGAGGTTTTGGCCGGGAAGTCCAGACAGCACTTATGCGATCTTCACAAAAACAACTGGAGGCAGCGAGCTTCCAAGTGAACAGCGAGGCCGCCAATCTCGCCGCCGATGTTAAGATTGCCTATTGGAATCTGGTCTTCGCCCTGCAGGACATCGAAGTACAGAATCTCTCTTTAACCCTTGCCAGAAAACTACTGAAAGAAATCGAGACCAAGATAAAAGCCGGAAGCTTGGCTGAGATAGATATCTACCAGCCGCAATCAGAGGTAGCCAGACGTGAAGAACAACTGATCACGGCAGAGCGGGCTATCGGCACGGCAGAAGATGAGCTCAAAGTTCTCCTCAATAGTGACAAATGGCTGACGACCTTTCGACCAACCGATCAACCGGCAACCGAACCAATCAGCCTGGATCTGCCAACAATCATTGACAATGCCCTGAAAAACAGACCGGATGTCAAAGCAGCCGATCTCTTTATAGAAGCAGCTCAAATTGAGGAGAACAAAGCCAAAGACGATATTCGCCCCGACCTTTCCCTGGTCGGCGATGTCGGCCTTGCCGGTACCTCGGGCAACTATGGTGATTCACTCGATAACAGTCTGCGCAATCCGGATAACCTCTGGCAGGTCGGCGTCACCTTCTCTATGCCGCTTGAGAACAGAGCCGCCAAAGGAAATTATCAACAGGCCAGGGCAAGTCATTATCGGGCTAAAACTAACGCCGAACTCCTTCGGCAACAGATCCGCAAAAGTGTCAGGGGCACCGTCAGAGATATTCAGCTGGCGATCAAGGCACTCGATGCCACGCGAAAAACCAGCCTCGCCTCCCAGAAACAACTTGAAGCAGAACAGGCAAAATTTACCGCAGGCCGATCAACCACTCTTGATGTTCTCATCGCCCAGGAAGCATACGCAAAAGCCCTCAGCCAGCAGAATTTGACCGCTGCCACCTACGCCAACACTCTGGCACAACTCGACCGTATTCAGGGCCTGGTTACCTTCTCGTCCTCTCGCTGAGGGCTTCTTGAATCTTCCGAGGATTACTTTCCAAGAGTAAAAAACAATGAGGGTAATTAGTCGAAAAGACGATGAAAAACGAAATTTATTTTCTCCATGGTCTGGATTCTTCCGGAAGCGGCACCAAGGGACAGTTTTTCGCCCGGAACTTCCCGCAGGTTGTCCGTCCCGATTTTACAGGATCGCTGGCGGAGAGGCTCCAACGATTAACAGAACTCTGCAGCAATGAACAACAGTTGCTCTTTATCGGCTCAAGTTTTGGCGGGCTGATGGCCACCTGCTACGCCAGCGAACATCCTGAAAATGTTTGCAGGCTGATTCTTCTCGCTCCAGCACTTAATTTTGCTGGCTTTCAACCGCCTGCCGCACAGTTGCAGGTACCAACTCTTCTGGTCATTGGCCAACATGATGCGGTAACGCCAGTCGCTGTTGTTCTTCCATTGGCAAAGGCAACATTTGCCAATTTGAAAATCGATATTATCGATGACGACCACCTGCTGCATGCTACCTTTCATCGGCTCGACTGGCAGCGACTTTTGGCCGGATAATACCCAGGCAGTTCTTGCACCAAAGTTGCCCTGGCGGCGATAGCGTATTACTATAATACCTATATGAACAACAGGTTTCTCATCATATTCTCTTTAGGAGATATCGTTTATGAACAAACATTTCCTTGTCACCATCAGTAACGATGTCGAGCGTCTGTATGGAGTCCGGTTTATCTGCTCGTTTTTTAAAGAAATGTCCGAACACCACCTGACCCTTCTCCATATTTGTAGGCTTGAAGGTAAAGATAAAAGCCAGGCCCTGAACGATATGTGGGCCGACCCCGCTGACAAAGCCGAGGTCAACCTCACAGCCGGAGCAAGGCGATCGATTGATAAGGCAAAGACCTTGCTCAGTACAAGCAAGATGGCCGTCGAGAAAGTGATAACCAAGACGGTAGCCGAGCGTTACGGAAAAGTGAAAGACATCCTGACCGAAGGATCCAAGGGGCTTTACGACGCTATAATCTTGGGTCGACGAGCCTCCTATACCCTGCAATGGGTTTTTGAGAGACCGGCGGACGAACTGGCCCAGCACATAATTAAAGACAATTGCTGTACCACCCCGCTGTGGATCTGCCCTGAGACGAAACCGGGCAGAAAAAACGTGTTGCTGTGTATCGATGGTTCGGAGGATGCTTTTCGGGCGGCGGATCATGTCGGCCACATCATTTCGGCGCAGGACCACCACGCAGTGACGCTTTTTTTCGTCGGCAACACTATCGGAGCAGATGCCGAAGATTTTTTTACCCGGGCGGAATCTCTGCTGCATGAGAACGGCGTCGGCAGCGAACGTATCAGTCGAAACACCTCATGGGGCATATCGGTGCCCGGATCAATTCTGAGTGAAGCGGCAAAAGGTGGCTACGCAGCAGTAGCTGTCGGCCTGCATGGCCAGCAACATGGTTTGATGAAAGATTTCAACATGGTGGGAGGAACAACATCTAAACTGATCAATAAACTGGAAAAAGCAGCGCTGTGGTGTTGTCCGTAATGGTAGCCGGCCCAAACTGTCTGCTCTCAGCAGCTTAGTTCAACAACAGAGAATCCACGGCCAACTCCTCTCCTTGCGCCCTGTAAAACTGCTGGAGAAGGTCTTTGACCGTCAAATTCTCTTTTTCTTCGCCACGCAGATCAAGCAAGATCCTGCCCTGATGCAGCATGATAAGCCTGTTGCCGAAACTGATGGCATGTTTCATGTTATGGGTGATCATCAGGGTTGTAAGCTTCTGGTTCTTGACTATTTCCTGGGTCAAATGCAAAATCTGGCTGGCGGTTTTCGGATCCAGAGCGGCGATATGTTCGTCAAGAAGCAGGACTTCCGGTTTGATCATGGTCGCCATCAGCATAGTCAGCGCCTGGCGCTGGCCACCGGAGAGCAGGCCGACCTTGTCGAGCAGACGATTTTCCAGGCCAAGCTCCAGTTTTGCCAGTTCTTCGCGAAATTTTTGCCTGTCACGGTTTTTGACGCCTCGGCTAAACCCCCTTCTTTTCCCCCGCAGACCGGCCAGGGCCATATTCTGTTCAAGGGTTGCTGAAGGACAGGTGCCAAGCAGCGGGTTTTGAAAAACCCGCGAGATAAGAGAGGCTCTTTTATATTCCGGCCAGCCGGTGACATCCGCACCGGCAATGGTGATTCGACCGGAATCAGGGAAAAAACCGCCGGCAATACAGTTCAGCAAAGTCGATTTCCCGGCACCGTTGGAGCCGATCACCGTAATGAAATCGCCTTCATCAATCTGTAGATTGATCGTATTGAGGGCAAATACCTCGTTAACACTGCCCTTGTGAAAATATTTGACAATGTTCTCTAATCGGATCACCGCTGAATCAATCTCTTTTTGAGGTTAGGTGTGATGAGTGCACCGATGACCAGCAAAGCGGTTATCAGATTCAAATCACTGGGGTTAAAACGAAAAGCACCAAATTCAAGGCCTAACGCCAGGGCAATGGCCAAACGATAGACAATAGAGCCAAGCAGGGCGGCAATAAAAGCTCGGGGCATGGTTTTACAGCCAAAGACAGTCTCGCCGATAATGACCGAGGCAAGTCCGGCGACGATGGTCCCGATTCCCATCCCAACATCGGCGGCACCCTGATTCTGGGCGACCAGCGCACCACTCAGAGCAACCATACCGTTCGACAGGCCGACTCCCAAAATAATAATGGCATTGGTATTGACGCCAAGACTTCTGATCATCTGTGGATTGTCGCCGGTGGCAAGAATGGCCTGGCCCAGCTCTGTTCCCAGAAACCAGATGATAAAAGTAAGGACGAGCAGGGCGAAGGCACCAAAGATGATCAACCCGGCATACTGGGATGGAACCCCTAATCTCGTCACCAGGTCAAAGACCGTGTCCTGGCCTAAAAGCGCTACATTCGGGCCGGACATAATCCGGATATTGATCGAATACAAAGCGATCATCGTCAGAATCGAGGCGAGCAGGTGCAAAATCTTGAACTTGGTGTTCAGAAATGCAGTGACCATCCCAGCAACAAAACCACCGGCCAGGGCATAAAGCAAGGAAAGATAGGGGTTTACCCCGCTGGTGATCGCCACCGCCGAGATCGCAGCGCCGAGCGGCAAACTGCCATCAACGGTAAGATCGGGAAAATCGAGGATGCGAAAGGTGAGATAGACCCCGATAACCATTATGCCGTAGACAAAACCCTGCTCTACGGCGCCAAGTGCGGCATACAATGTCATAATGAATTTCTACTTGTTACTGGTAAATCTTGGTTGCCTTTTTCAAGAGAGCTTCCGGTGGAACAACACCCATCTGCTTTGCATAATTGGCATTGATATAAAGTTGTAGGTCTGTCTGGAACTGGACAGGAATGTTTTCCGGTTTTTCACCGTTAAGAATTCTCTCGGCAATAGCCCCGGTCTGGTAGCCGTGCTTATAATAGTCAAAACCCATTGCCGCGACGGCACCTCTTTTTACCGAATCCACGTCTGCCGCAAAAATTGGCAATTTGTTCTGGATGCCCACTTTAAGGACCGATTCCAGAGCGGAGATAATGGTATTATCAGTGGGAATAAAGATCGCATCGACCTTCCCCACCAGACTTTTTGCTGCCTGATAGACATCTGCTGTCTTTGAGGCGGTGGCCTCGACCGTAGCAAAACCCAATTCTTCACGCAAGGCCTTAATCGAGGCAATTGTTGCTTTGGAGTTGGCCTCTCCGGCATTGTAGAGCAGTCCCAGCTTTTTAATATCTGGCTTAAACGACAACACCATCATAATATGTTCTTTAATGGGCAGCAGGTCGGAGACACCGGTTATACCGGCACCCGGGTGCTGCAGGTCCTTGACCAATCCGGCAGCAACAGGATCGGTCACTGCAGTAAACAGAAAGGGGCGTTTCAGATCAGCGGGAGCCTTGCTGAGCGCCTGGACACAGGTCTGGGCGGAAGGGGTAGCAATGGCCACGAGTAAATCGGCCTTTTCCCCCACCATCTGCTGGGCGATCTGGGTTGCCGTCCCCATATTGGCCTGGGCGTTATGAATAGTATATTTTACAGCAATGTTCTTTTCGTGCAAATAATCCTGAAAACCTTGCAGAACAGCATCGAGCGCTGGATGTTCCACAAACTGGCTCACCGAGATAGTCGTCCCATAAACCGTAAGCCCCTGTAGACAGATACAGGCGGAAAGCAATGAGGCTGTTAAGAGTTTTTTCATCTTCAAATCCTCCAAAATTATTTGACCATGAATAATGGCTTCTGCCACCGGACATCATAAGGCTCAGCATCGACACTAAAAAACCATACTATCTCTAATCATGACTGTCGAAATGCTTCCGGTCCAGAGACATTTAGCCGATAATCACATGAAGGTCAATGACGCTTTCGTGCCTTTTTCCTGAATGTCTCTTGGGAAAAATGAGAAAATGGAGAGTACTTTTTAACCTTAATGATGTGAATATATCATCGAACCCCTTATACCCCTCATGGGGGCATTGAAAAGAATCCCGCTCCTTTCAAATGGGGTTAAGCTTTCGTTTCGGCTGTCTGGCAATTGATTACGTAAAGATTGCAGGGAGACCATTGCAGTGGGGGTCAGAAAGAGTCTCTGAGTCGACGAAGAGCGGTGAATATCGAGAGAGGATCAAGTGCTTCGCCAATACATTTTTCGGCCACATTGAGGATGATATCTTTTTCTGCACAACGGAGAAACGGATTGGTTTCGCTCTCGATCTGCAAGGTCGAGGGTGTAGTCATTTGTCCTTTTTCTCTTAGGGCCGTTGTCTGTTGCAATCTTTTACTGACCGCCAGGTTTTCCGGCTCAACAAAACCGGCAAATTTAAGGTTCTGTACCGTGTACTCATGACCGAAATACACTTTTGTTTCAGGAGGGAGGGATTTGATCCTCTTATTCAGAGCCTCATACATCTGTTTTGGACTTCCCTCGAACAGGCGGCCGCAGCCACTGCTAAAAAGCGTGTCACCGGTAAAAAGAGCATCCCCTAGCAGATAGCAGAGACTACCGGTAGTATGGCCGGGAGTATGCAGTACCCGCCCAACAATGTTGCCGACGCAGATTTCGCTCCCATCATCCAGCTCACGATTCATCCCCGGGATTCTTCGTTTATCGCTCTCATGACCATAGACCGGGAGCCCTGGAAATGCGCCACACAGATCATCCAGGCCGCCGATATGATCGGCATGCTGATGCGTACAATACACCGCCTGCAAAGAAACGCCTGCCCGTTGTATCTCTTGCGAAACAGGATAGAATTCGGCCGGATCGACAACGGCAGCCTCCCCTGTCTCTTCGCAGATGATGAGGTAGCTATAGTTATCGAAGGAACAGGGGATCGAAATGATCTTCATAATGCACACCTACTTATTCGAAATGAGATGGGAATGTTTATTAGGCAAACAGTATGCACTGTACAAAAGATGGGGAGTGCTTTCCAGCAATAAAAACGCTCCATCTGCAGCTCTCATCGCGAGGGGGAGGATGAAATGCTGCAGACAGAGCAGGGAGGAGAGTTTACTTATGCAACTTGTTATTCTGTTTTTTGCTGCGGCTCCTCATCATCGTTTATCGGGGCAGGATTTTGACCCATGCCCCACCCCTGGCCGCAGGGGCCATTACCCATTTGCCCTCTACCGCCCATGCGACCCATGCCGCCCATGTGACCGGGACCAACATACTCGGATACTCCTGCTTGTTCAGCCTTTTCCTGCATAGTTGTCCGAAGGTCAAACAGCTCTCCAGTAACCTTGGCAACCGCCTGCGCATCCGGCGTAGCACTGCGCATAAGGGCTTGCTTTTCGGCTCGTTTCATAGCCATTTCCTTATGCAGCGGCAGGGTATCTTTAAAGAACTGCTTGATTTTATCCTGCGTTGCCTGGTCTAAGTGCTGAAACATCTGTCCCTGCACCTGTCCCTTCATCTGTGGACAATTGCCATAGCTACCATTGCCTTTATTCCCTCTTCCCCAGTCAGCCGATGCTCCAGTTGCCATGGCAAGTCCCATAATAAGTGCAAGTGCTACCAGTTGCTTTTTCATATCGATTCTCCTTGTTCTGTTTGCAGGTGCCGTAAATGGCGTTGCAAATTGATTTTTAAGAATACCTTCCAACGGAATCGCTGTTTCCGCCTCTTGGCCATCTTCTGTTACTGATGTTGCAACAGTGGTGCCAGAAACAATAAAAACAGACAACAATATATTATTACAGAACATTTTCATTTAGAAGAAAAAATGATAAGCAGGAGAAGCAGTCTGCACTAGGGTAAAAATTACTCAACCGCCAAACGCAGACTGGGGAGAAATTCCCCAACACTGCACGGCCAAGAGACAGCATCTGCACGAGAACCAAAGGGAGCCAACCCGGCACGCGCTAGCAGGCAGAAGAGTGCACCAGTAGAAAAGGTGAAAAACACATAAAGAAAGATCGTGGCTTGCTACGCTCTTTCTTTATTGTTGTACGAGATCTTCAGTCATCCAATTTGCCATCTCGTTCAATATCGCGATGAAAGACAGTCAGTTCCACTGGGAATTGTGCCAGAAAAGCGGCAATTTTCTCGGTGACCGCAACCGACCGGTGCCTTCCCCCCGTACAGCCAATGGCTATTCGCACTGTTTGTTTACCGACAGCAAGGTTCTGTTCAACTATAAAACGCAGCAGCGGTTCGAGATGGAGAAAAAAAGAGAGTCCCGCACCACTCTGCAGAACGTACTCGGCAACTTCCTTGACCTTCCCGGTCTTTGGCCGCAATTCGGGAACCCAATACGGGTTGGGGAGAAAACGTACATCCCAGCTCATGTTCACATCGACTGGAAAACCATATTTAAAGCCAAACGAATAAACAACTATCCTTAATTGTTCTGACCTGCCCATTTCAATCCTTTCCATAAAAGCTGAGTAAAATGTTGCGTGGGGTTGTTGAAAAACTTAGCAGGTGTCATTATCGCCAAGTTGGTGTATGAACAATATCCTGTTGTAACTCTTATAACTATTATAACTCCCATGGCAAATGTACCATGGGAGATCTGTTTGCTCTAACCACTACAAAAGATGCCGGTTTTTCTCAAACAATTTTTGCACTACAGCCGCCATCGGGAAGTTCTCAGAGTTTGCCTGCCTCTGGTAATAAGCCTGTCGGCGACAACGGTCATGGAGTTCACCGACCGGGTATTTCTCGCCAATTACTCAATCGACGCTATTTCAGCAGCGCTTCCGGCGGGCATTACCTCCTATCTCTTTCTGGCATTTTTCGGCGGGGTAGGTGGCTATGCCGGAGTCTTCATCGCCCAATATACCGGCAGAGGCAATCCACAAAAGATAGGGATCGTTCTCTGGCAGGGCATATATTTTACCCTCGCCTCGGGAGGTATCCTCTGGCTACTGGCCGTTTTTGCCACAAAGCCGATCTTCGCACTGGCCGGCCATCCCGAAGCAGTACGCCAGCTGGAAGAAATATATTTTTCCATTCTCTGTAAAGGGTCTGTGCTCCACCTGGCCATGATGACTCTATCGACATTTTTTACTGGCAGAGGACTGACCAGGCCGGTAATGATCATCACTTTTCTGGGTGTCTTTATCAACATCCCTCTGGATTATGCCCTGATTTTCGGCCGGTGGGGCCTGCCCCAACTCGGCATTGAGGGTGCTGCCATCGCCACGGTAACGGCTTGGGCTGTTAATGTAATCTTTCTTGCCGCAATAATTTTTACCCGAAAAAACGATCTCCGTTTCGGGGTTTTTTCCAGCTACAGCTTCAACAAGGATATTTTTGTCAGGCTCATGCGCTTCGGCATTCCGGGATCACTGCAGTTCACTATGGATATCCTGGCCTTTACTCTCTTTATTCTTCTCGTCGGCCGCATTGGCAAGGCCGAACTGGCCGCAACCAATATCGTCCTGTCCATCAATGCCCTGGCATTTATGCCGTCAATGGGGGTATCTCAGGGCATGAGTGTCCTCGTCGCGCATGCCCTGGGAAGAAAAAAACCGGCTCTTGCCGCCTATTATGTCTGGAGCGGCTGCCAGTTACTCATCACCTATATTCTGGCGATAGACCTGATCTTCCTCTTCGCTCCCGATTTTGTCCTTGCCCCCTTTATGGCATCAGGACAGGGCGCAGCCTCGCAACAGCTGATCTTTAGTTATGGCAGAACCCTGCTGAAGATCGTCTCAGCCTATCTCTTTTTTGACGCGCTGTATATGGTATTCAGCGGCGCATTACGAGGCGCGGGTGATACCAGATTCATGATGCTGGCCATCGGCATCGCCTCCCCTCTCTGTCTTGTGCTGCCGGTATATATCGGCATTGAATATTTCCAGATTTCAGTCACCACAGCCTGGATCTGGGTTCTGGTCTTCGTTACAGTCCTGTTTCTTCTCGCCTCGTTGCGTTATCGACAAGGCAGCTGGAAAAAAATGCTGGTTATCGAAGATGGACCTCAGGGGTGAACAACATCTCTTCTTTCAGATATTTGTACGGCTACTTTCAGCCGCCTGGTAACGAAGAAGGCGAGACAGATCATGGCAAAAAGCTGGATGAGAAAAGCCTGCCACCCGAACCTTTGGAAAATAGCCCCCGGCAAAACCGAACCCAGCGTCCCGCCGGTATAATAAAAGCAAATGTATAGCCCGTTGGCGATAGCCTTATTCTGCTGGGCAAGCTTATTGACAAAACCGGACAACAGGGAGTGGGCAGTAAAGAGCCCGGCACAAAAGACAAACATGGTGATGAACATCACCATATAATTCTCGATCATAAAAAATAGAGTCCCCACTCCCAAAACCACTATGCCCATGCTTATTGCATCGGATTCATTGCCGAAATAGTTGATAATTCGTCTGGTATTCAGCGAAACCAGAATACCCATGCTATACCCCAGGTAGAGAAGACCTATGCCCGTTTCCCTGAATGCCGGATTTATGTTTTTTAATTCAAAAGGAAGAAAATTCATCAGCGCGGCAAAGGCAAAGAAGAGACAAAAAATTGAGGTGTACAGCCACAAAAACTCTCTAGCCTTCAGCAGACTGACGATCTCACCCAGTTTTGGTCTGGCATAGTGCATCTTGGCGTCTCTGACCATGCTTTTCAACAGATAACTATTTAAAAGCAGCAGCAGGCCGAGAATAAAAAAGAAAAAACGCCAGCCAAACAGATCAGTACATAAACCAGAGAGAAAACGGCCCAGAAAACCGCCCAGAATGGTCGCCGCAATATATGTCGCGATGGCATGCTGCACCTTTTCTTTTGGTGAAGAGTAGCTGATATAGCTCATGAGGGACGTCAAGATAGCCGGAATCATCAGCCCCTGGACCGCCCTTATAGTCAGCAGCGTCACGTAGTCTCCGGCCAGAGAAAAAAATATTTCCAGGATACCGAGCAGAAAAAGAGCCCACCGCACCATAAGTTTGGCGGAAAAGGATTCGAGAACATAGCCATAGAAAAGGGGTGCGACCCCAAGTGGCGCCATCATCAGCGTCGTAAACAGAATGGCCTGGAAAGAAGAGAGCTGGAATTCCTGTTGAAATAAGGGCTGGATAGGCTGAGCTGCATAGAGTGAGCAGAAAGTTACAACCGTGGTAAAATAGATATATTTGCTGGCAGAGTCTATCACAAAACTTGTCCCTGAGCAGATGTTATGGAAAACAAGGCTGCAACTCTCAGGCTACTAAAGAGAGAAGATTTTGCATGGCGGCCAGATCAAAGGGTTTGGCGATGCCCCCTGAGAACCCATACTTTTGAAAATCAACCATAACAGGATCAGTCGAGTATCCACTCGATACAAACACCTTGGCTCCACTATCAATTTTTAAAATTTGAAGAACAGCCTCTTCAGCTCCCATTCCCCCTGGAATATTGAGATCCATAATCACAGCGTCAAAGGCGTCACCCTCATCTTTATGCTTTTTATACGCCTTGACCGCATCGCCCCCATCTGCCACCCACCAACCTTTAAAGCCAAGATATTCAATCATTTGACAGGCTATTTCTCCGATCATATCTTCATCATCCATGACCAGAATTTTCTTTTTCTTCTCTTGTATTGCCAAGTATGATTCCTCCAACAATGCGAACATTTTATATCCAGCATACAGCTCAACCAGTTAGCCTGGATAAAAACCTTAGAGGAGACCTGTATGCCAGAATAAAAACGCCACCATCAAGGAATTTGCAGACAGAAAAGTATATCGCCTAGAGACGTGGCTACCGCTTCCCTCTGTACATCAGGAATTGGTTATTCCTGGTCTTTTATAGTAATAATTTTCGCCAATTGTTGACGATTTTTTTTATGCCGCGAAAGCTCCTGCCAGTTGACCTATACTGACGACTCAGGCGGCTTTCTTAAGGGATTACCGGGGCTAAAGCATATTACCCGAAGGAAGACGGCTTTCGGCAATCCTTTCCCGCTGATCGATAAGATCATTAATCTCCCGGCGCCAGTATTCCGGGGAACCAAAATCATCAATGGCTCTGGTGGTGCCATCCCCTTCCACCTGATGGGCACACCAGGCCATATAATGGATAAAACGCATCGCCCGAAGGGGCTCAATCAGCCGCAAGGCCCTTCGGTCAAAAGGACGAAAAGTCTCATAGCCCTCAAGAAAGAGATCGAGCTGGACAAAAGATTCATCAACCTCACCGGGCAGGAGCATCCAGATATCCTGCACCGGCGGACCCATGGCCATATCGTCGAAATCAATTAAATAAAAGGACTCCCCCGGCCTTTGGATAACATTGGAAAAGTGGCAGTCTCCATGGATACGGATTCTTTCCGTCTTGGCAAAGAGCGGTTGTATATCGGCAATAATTGCCTGGACAGCTTCTTCAAGAGGTGTTTTCAACTCTTTGGGAATAGAGTGAGATTTCATAAGGTAAGCAAGCTGCTTCCGTGTCGAGTGGTGCGGCGCCATGATAATCCGGTGTTTGGCCTTGGCCGTCTCGCCCACCTTGTGGACTCTGCCGATGAGACGACCGAGCTGCAACCATTGATCGTCATTGAATTCATCGACACTTCGCCCCCCGCATTTAGGGAAAATACTAAAAAGCAGGTGTTCGCTTTCGGCAACGGTCTCGCCATTTGGCAAGATCAGGGGTGCGACCACCGGTATCTCCTGGGCGACCAGATCAAGCAGAAATCTATGTTCATCAAGAATAGCTTCTTTTGACCAACGGCCTGGACGATAGAACTTCACCACCAGCCGGACTTTTTGCACCGTTTCAATCTCAAATACCCTGTTGATATAACTATTCAAAGTGCGGAAGAGGTTACTACAACGAACTCCCAGTACTTTTTCAACAAGGTTTAGCACCCAATCAGGTCCCAGTTGGTCAAAATCTACACCAGTTTTTTTAAGCTGGCTGGCCATGTTTTCCATCCTCCGTTCAATATTACGTTATGCGACAACCGAATACTTTCGCCAGGCCACGCGAGCACCTGTTACTTTAACCTTACTGTTCCCCCCAGCTCCTCTATACTTAGCCATCAGCTGCAAGAATAACCAGTGAAGCGATAAACGGCTATCATAGTATCACGTTCCCCCAATTTCAGGAAGCCACTGTTTACAGTTCAGGCAAACAAAACGATTTTTCATGACAATACAGAGCATGCTTTTTTGATCTCGACCAAACAAAACAAAACCGGGTTCTGTACAGTACTCCCTGTGGGGTATAAGTATCTTGAGACAGAATTTTTTCTTGCGAAAAAAATAAAAAATTCTGTAAGGTAGGAAATTTCAGAACCACTACCAAATTAAACGATATTTGCACAAAATGAACCACACCTTACAGAATTGCGTCACAGAGCCGCCAAAGTTAAGGACGGGCGGTTACTGCCGAAGTTGCGAAAAAGAGCATTGGCTCGGTCCCGGCAATACCTTGCATCATTGTCGCAAGCTTATGCACCACTTCTCCCGCCTGCAAACAATCGATCTTTTTGCAACTGGGCCAGAAAAGACAACTTCACTGGCAACAGCACCACTCTTTGGTCCCGCCAGAGGCAAGATGTTTGGGGTAATGGAGTGTCTGAAACCAGACGGGACAACCGCCATCCTGCACGCCTTTTCAGGGCAATATAATGGGAGTTGGCTGGTTGACGGCTGGGTACCACCGCTTTTTCCACTAGACGGCTTTCTCGCCATGACGGTCGATACAGAGAAACAGATAAAACAGCTCGGCAGGGTAATTGAGGCATGTCCACCGCATTCAAGCGACTGGCTGGCACAGAGGAAAAAGCGTCGCCTGCTTTCCCGACAACTGATGCGCGATATTCAAAGCCTCTACAGCTTCAACAATTTCAAAGGAGAAACAGCGTCGCTTCGCGAGGCCTTTATCGGCAACAAAGGCATCCCCACGGGGACCGGGGATTGCTGCGCACCAAAACTCCTTGACTTTGCGGCCCGAAATAATCTGCGTCCGCTCGGCATAAGCGAATTTTTCTGGGGCAGAGAGAACAAATCAGGGGGACATCAGCATGCCAGGTTCACATCCTCCTGCGCGGAAAAATGCCAGCCGATTCTGGGATTTATGCTTTGCGGACTCAAGGCTTCCGATACAACCGGCAGATAGGGTGATGCAACAGATATGTACCAGCAGATAAAGCCAAAAACAGCAATACCTTGCGATACGTTGCAATGGCTTGTTCGTGCTGCCTGCTGTCTTTGTAGCAGCCGGCAAGATTGTAGAGGATCTGCAGGGTTGAGGCTGATGGCCTTTATAAGAGAGTGCAGGAGCGGTGCATCTGGAAAATATTCGAGCAAGTGCAGAGAGCCGGATTCAGAGGCATCCAACAAGCCTTTCTGCAGGTCCTCACTTGCTTTCTTAAAGATTTGATTTCATTCTTCGTTCGATGGCTGTAGCGGTATTTGCATATTGTTCATTTTTTTTGCAGCATCAACTCTCTTCGCGGCAGCAGGTATCCAAAGCGCTGCGCACCGTATTTGATATACTGCTCATATTGATGGGTTTCGTAAGAATGGCAAAAATGCCGATTTTGCCCGCCTCATCCTTGTTAATTATATCACTGTAGCCGGTAAGCAGAATGACGGGAAGAGTCGGTCTTATTTTTTTTATTTCCAGTGCAAATTCAAAACCAGACATATCAGGCATAGTCATATCAGTAATAATGAGATCAAATACATCCGGTGCAACTCGAAAAGATTCAAGTCCACTTTTGCTGCCATGACAGATCGAGACTTTATACCCAAGCCTTTCGAGAAGCGCCTGCCCGACATCGAGAACACTTTTCTCGTCATCAACAAACATAATCGATTCGCTTCCTGTTTTGAGTTCGTCTATGCGAGCAATTGCATGCGATCCGATATTTTCAGTAATACATGGGAGATATACCGAGAACACGGTTTTACCTGGTTCACTTTCCACCGACAGAGCGCCATGAATGCTTTTTACAATATTATGGACAATGGAAAGACCGAGCCCTGTCCCCTCACCTGCCACTTTGGTGGTATAATACGGATCGAATATTTTGTTCTTTATTTCATCAGCAATACCGCATCCCGTATCACGGACGGATATGAGGACATAAGAACCTGGCTCCAGGGTAACACTGTTAACTAACCAAGAATCAGTTATGACCATTTTTTTCAGGGAAATAGTCAACACGCCACCGTTCTCCTGCATGGCATGGTAGCCATTGGTCGAAAGATTCATTATGATTTGATGAATCTGACCGGGTTCAGCCATAACCGGTGCGCAATCTTTTGCAATATCACAGATAATGGCAATGTTTTTCGATACCGAGGCCTTGATCAGGTTGTACGCTTCAGTAATTTCGTCCTGAACGAACAGGGACCTCAGTGTCAGTTCTCCCTTCCGGCTGATTGTCAGAATCTGCTTGACGAGGTCGCGGGCACGAAGTCCTGCCGCGTAGATGGCTTTGGCTTCTTTTTGCTGTTCACTGCCCTGCTCCAGATGCATGATAAGTATTTCGGCATATCCCAGCAAAGGTGTCAAAATATTATTGAAGTCATGGGCAATACCGCCAGCCAGTGTCCCAACCGATTCCATCTGCTGCATGTGACGCAGCTGCTCCTCCATCTTCATTTTCGCACGCTCAGCCGATTTTCGCTCGCTGACATCCCTGAAGACGGCAAGCACACATTGTCTCCCGCCAAGAGTTGAGGAACGCAGGGAAACCTCGGTCCAGAGCATATCTGAACCGTTCTGTTTTTTGATGCTCCATTCAAAAACCTGACGTTCCCCGGCAATCGCCCTCTCTAGATTCCGGTTAAATTGATTGATGGCCACGGCCTCGCTGTCCTGCAAGACCAGGTCGACCTTCCCGCCGACAACCTGATCAAGGGTATAATCGAAGAGCTCAAGCATGGTATCGTTGACATGGAGTATTTCTCGTTCCTCTGTATCAAAAATAATAATTGCTTCGGATGTGGCGTTAAATATTTCCTGATAATCCAGCTCCTGGCTTAAACGTGCAGCATCCGCCATCTCTCGGGCCTGAATCTCTTTTTGCAAGGCTATATTTGTCCCTTTCAACTCGGCAATGCGCTCTTCTATGACAAGACGCATTCGCTCAAGACTCCGGGCCAGCGAACCGATCTCGTCTTTATTAACAAAGTCCTTACTGAAAGGAAGGCTATAGTTTTCCAAAGCCAGAGCATCAGCCGCCTTACGAAGATTTCTGAGCGGCTTGACCAGTCGGTACACGGCAAAAGATATGGCCAAAAGGGCGGCGCCTGTGCCAAAAAGGAGCGTCCAGATGAGAATTGACTGTAGACGATTCGAGGCATCGTACATCACTTTGACAGGCACAATATAGCCAAGCTGCCATGCCCACGGTGCAAAGCACACGAAAACCCCCATTGTATCGCGGTTCTTAATAACTATATGCGGGGCTCCGCTGCCGTATTGCAGGGAATCTCGAATCAACGTCTCAGCATTATGCAGATCTTGCCCGTTTTCCATCTGCGGCAGGAGAATTGTTTTTCTATCTTTTGTGATGATCAGGGGATACGACCGTGATACCACGCTGTCATTCGTGTAATAGCTTGTACGAATCATATTCAGGGCAGTTCGCTGAAAATCTTCGAGATACGCTTCTGGATGAGCAGTCATCGCCAATTTCTTTGACTGCTCTGCAAGCATTCTCAAAAGAGTATCAACCCTCTCCTTTAACAACTGGACCTGCGTGTCTTCGACAATATTTCGCACGTTTTTGTCAGCAAAATAGAGACTCACCGCGGTTGTACCTATGAGGATTAAAGACAAAACCACAAGCAGTTTGGTGATAATAGAATTTCTCATGGCGGGCTATCTAATAACTCTGCCTGTTCGACCAGATTAATCGGAAACTTTACACCCATTTTTTTGGCAAGCTGCATGTTGAGAACGACATGAGCGACCACATTCTGCACAACGGCAATAGAGGAGGGGGTTTTCCCGGCCAGAATCTCTTTGGCTGTTTCAGCCGCCCATTTTCCTTGTTCTTCCGGTTTTGTGGCAAAAGTCATAAGGGCATACGGGGCCATCCATGCATCCCAATTACCGGAAGGAATGAGCGTATTTGCATACACCAGCTCCTTGCCTTCCTTTGCGTTCCAGTCACTGATCGAAGAAACATTGCCAAGCAGCAGCATATCGACTTCTTGCTGCAGTGCCAGATACTCTTTTTTCCACTCCGCAAAATTTTTCACGAAACGACTATCAAGGGAGAGTGCGAAACGATCTTCATAAAACGCGGCCTCTTTGCGGGCTGAGGTATCATCTCCTTTCAAATAACCAACTTTTGCCCCTTTGGCCAGGGTTTTGAGATAGACCAGTATTTCGTCAATGAGCTGCACTTCAAGCATGCCCGTGACATTTGCCGCCGGTAAGCCGTATTCCGAAGCATCCCAGTTAATGCCGCAAAAGACAAAGGGAATGGTGCTATTTCTAAAGTACGGTGCGATGACATATCGCGCAGCATTATCATCGGAAGTGATAACGACATCTGGCTGCCAATTTTCAACAATTCCCTTAATTTCAAGGCCTTTTTCCTGCAAATACGCTGCAGTACTCTGTCTCTTACTATCCATATAAACAACTCTCAAGCGAACATCGCCAACACCTTCTTTCTGTGCGGCGATGTCTGCGGCCGGCACATTGAAAACCTGGAGGATGGCGATCTCGATCGCATCGCTCCATTCATATCCCCGATGATATGAATTGATGTAGAGAACTCGTTTCTTGACTGCAGCAGAAGATTGTTCTATCGACTGGATCTTTTCTTGAACCTCTGCGGGCTTTTTTTCCTGTACCTTCTCGCAGCCGGCAAGGCAGATGAAAAAGAAGAGGAGACTTATTATAAGACACCAAAAATAATTTGATTCGAATACTCTCTTCACGAAAAACCCTCCGTATTCTATCGCTTTCTAATGAGAGATGTCCCATATCCGGATAGTTATGTCAATTACCTTTGTTTTTAGACTCAAGAAGCCCCAGAACCAACAGGCACTAACAAAAATTTCACACATTAAGCCCGGCAGAAAAAAGCTGCAGGAATTTTTTGGGTATCTCCGTTTCAAAGCGGCACAACTCACCGGTTTTCGGATGAGTAAAAGTGAGCACCTTGGCATGCAACCCCATGCGGCGCAGAGGACTCTGGATCGAACCGTATTTGCTGTCACCGATAATCGGGTGACCGATGTCTTGCATATGTACCCGAATCTGATGTTTTCTGCCTGTTTCCAGGTTAATCTCTAAAAGAGAGAAGTCCTTGTTCCCTTTGATTTTTTTATAGTGAGTGACCGCTTTCTGTCCGTGCTGCGGATTTTGCGACGAATAGACAATAAAGGCCTTACTCTCCTGCAGCCAGGAGATGACCGTTCCCTCCTTTTGCTGTACCTCGCCTTCAACGACGCCGACATAGGTACGCTGGTCGACAGTTGTGGTCCAGTTCTCTTGAATTTGTCGCTTGATCGTTTCATTTTTAGCAAACATGAGCAGCCCCGATGTCTCCCGGTCAAGCCGATGGATGATAAATATTTTATTTGCTGGGTTCTCCATCTTCACGTAATTGCTCAGCATTGCATAGGCGGTTTTGCGTTTTTCCTTGTCGGTTGCAATTGTCAGAAGACCTGATGGTTTATTGATTACAATCAAATCCTTATCCTCATAGAGGATATTGAGTCCGTGAGGCTGTTGTGGTAGTGTATTTTTGTCCCAGCATATTTCCACACGCTGACCGGGGCGCAGGGCATGATCGAACTGGCGCACAGATTTACCATCAATTGCAACCTGCCCGTCTCGCAGGACGGCCTTGACGACATTCCGGCTTTTATGGGGCAGAAAACCCAGCAGACTTGCAAGCAGAGTGTCGTTTTTTTCAACAGTAAAGGTATCTATTTTCTTTTTTTGCTTACCCGGATCGGGGCGATAATTGCTCTTCTTCATGTTTTTCTCAATAAATATTAAATTGGCTGAAAAGGTAGTTTACGAGTACCAATCTACCTTTTTTCCCGTCTCAAGTCGCTAATATTCCAACCCGTTAGCCAGAGAGAACGCCGGGATTCTTTTTAATACCCTTAAGGGGTGTTCTTTATAATCCTCCTTGAGGGGGAGAATTACCTTACAGATTATTTTCTCGAAAAAACAAGAAAATAATCTGTAAGGTAATAAACGCAGATGCCGGCCAATTTAGAACCCTGCAATAATTATTAAGGGAAATTTTGCCAAAGAGGGTATAATTGGCGAAACACAAGCCGGAATGGCACGCACAACAGGCCCAGCTTTCGTGGATACCAGCACATAAAATAAGGCCCCAAAAGCCATCGTATGAATAAAATAATTTTTTTACTGCATGAACTTCTTACCTGGCAGGCAATACTCGACATTGCCTTGATCACCGCCGGACTATTTTTTCTCTACCGCACACTGGTCCGCCTGGGAACCTGGAAAATTGTGGTCGGTATTCTCGCAGCCTTTGTAGTGATTGCCCTGGCAAACATCCTCAATCTTGATGGCATCAAGTGGATCTTCCAAAACGTCAGTAATGTTGCGGTAATCGCCTTAATAGTCATTTTCCAGCCGGAATTAAGAAAAGTATTTGAAAAAGTAGTCTCCCTGCAGAAGAAAAAAACAGTATCCATCGATGACGGAATTATTGACATGGTTGCCTTAAGCCTGTGGCAAATGGCAAAACAGAAACGCGGTGCGATAATCGTCTATCCAGGCAAGGAACCGGTGCTCGAACAGCTCTCCGGTGGCCACCGCCTGATGGCAGAACCAAGTCTTGCGCTGATAATGAGCATATTCGATCCGAACTCCCCGGGGCATGACGGGGCGATGATCATCGAAGACAACAAGCTGACCACTTTCGGGGTACGGCTGCCCATTTCTCAGACCTCCCGCCTGGCGGAAGATTACGGCACGCGCCATCATGCGGCCATGGGACTCGCGGAACAGACTGATGCCCTTGTTCTGGTCGTCTCTGAAGAACGAGGAGTGGTCTCTGCTTTCAAAGATAGAACCATGAAACCGCTTGGTTCGGTTGTGGAAATCAGTTCCGCTATCAGAAACCACAATAATGAAAAGGGCTTTCTCGATATGGAATTGCAGAGTCTGCTGCACCGACGCATTTTGGTTCCTGTCGGGGTGAGTCTGGCTATTGCTGTTGTTTTCTGGTCAACGCTGGTAACGGTCAACAGGCAGGTGATAGAAAAGGTCTTCCCTCTGTCACTGGAATATATCTCACCTGCAGAAAACCTGCTATTAATCAACGAAAAAACAGAACAACTACGGGTGCATCTCGCCGGTCCCAAGTCGGAGATAGACAACTTTGTCATGTCCCAGCCAACGGCGACGGTTAATCTGTCCAAGATGGTCAAGGGTAAACAGACTATCCTTCTTACCGGCGATAACCTGCGTCTTCCCCCCAGTCTCACTTTTCTTGGCAGTGAACCGGCGAAGATTGAAGTTACTCTTGTCGACATTATTAAAAAGACTATCCCGATAGTCCCGCAACTTGTCGGTAAACTGCCGGCCAACCTCAAGCTCAAGAAGGTCCAGGTCATTCCCGACGAAGTCTCGGTGCTACTGCCGGCACCAAAGCGTGGGGCAAAACAGCTGTCAGTTGCGACCACGCCGGTATATCTCAATTCCATCCAGGGTGACATCCGTATTTTCTGCAAAATCATTGCCGATCCGACCATTCAGCCTGAGATCAAGCCCTGGCAGGACGTCGAGGTAGTGATTGAAGTAGAAACCAGCAAATGAACTTGATCTCAGCTGCTATTCTGACACTCACATCCAGCGAGTGAAAAAATATCCTTGCACCAATTCCCCCGGTCATGGTAGCTTGCGGCCATTTTTTTAGCGATTATGATACATCTGACCAATATCCACATGCAGCACGGGGCACAAGTCCTGTTCCAGAACGCCAGCCTGCAGATTCTCCCCAGCACCAAAACCGGTCTCGTCGGCGCCAATGGCGCGGGCAAAACCACCGTTTTCCGCCTGATGACCGGCGAGGAGGAAGCGGACAAAGGCGATATTTCCTGCGCCAAAAAAACCGTTATCGGCTATTTTTCACAAGATGTCGGTGAGATGACCGGTCGGTCAGTTATTGCCGAGGTAATGTCAGCGGCAGGCGATATTGTCGAGCTCGGCACCAAAATCTCGGCAATGGAAGCAGAAATGGCAGAGCCAATGGAAGACGATGCCATGACCGACCTGCTTGAGCGTTACGGTGAATGTGTCGAATTGTTCGAGCTACGCGGCGGCTACGATCTCGAGCCACGAGCTCAGGCTATCCTTACCGGACTGGGCATTGCCCCACAGGATTTTAACAGCCCGGTAGAAATCTTCAGCGGCGGCTGGAAGATGCGTATTGCTCTGGCCAAAATTCTGACCATCAACCCGGATGTCCTGCTGCTCGACGAGCCAACTAACCATCTGGACATCGAATCAATCCTCTGGCTGGAAGAGTGGCTGCGTACCGAATTTAAAGGCGCTCTGCTGATGACCTGTCACGACCGGGAATTCATGAATCGAATCATCTCCCGGATTATTGAGGTGGCCAACGGCACCACCACCACCTACAGCGGCAATTTTGATTTCTACCTGCAGGAGCGTGAGATAAGACGACAGCAGCTCGAAGCAAGCTTTCGCCGGCAGCAGGAGATGCTGGTCAAAGAAGAAGAATTTATCGCCCGTTTTGCCGCCCGTGCCTCCCATGCCTCCCAGGTCCAGTCACGCATTAAAAAAATCGAAAAAATTGAGCGCATCGTCCTGCCCGCCGAACAAAAAACCATAAAATTTAATTTCCCAGTACCACCGCGAAGCGGTGACGATGTGCTGCATCTCACCAAACTGGGAAAAACCTGGATCGGCCATGACGACAGAGAAATTCCGGTATTCAGCGGGCTGTCCGGTACCATCCGACGATTGGAAAAAATCGCCGTCGTCGGGGTAAACGGCGCCGGAAAATCAACGCTGTTGAAAACCATCACCGGCCACGCCGAGCCGACTACAGGCGAAATAAACCTAGGCGTTGGCGTAACAATTGGCTATTTCAGCCAGCATGCCATGGATCTTCTCAAACCGGAGCAGACAGTCTTTGAAGCTGTGCAGGAATATTTCCCGCTGGAAAACATCGGCACGATTCGTAATCTTTGCGCCGCTTTTCTCTTTCAAGGCGATGATGTAGACAAACGCATCGCCAATCTCTCCGGCGGTGAAAAAAGTCGAGTAATCCTGGCCACCCTGCTTGGCCGGCCCCTTAATTTTCTGGTCCTTGACGAACCGACCAACCACCTGGACATCCAGTCCCGAGATGTTCTGCTCAGTGCACTGCAAAAATTTGAAGGAACCGTTATCCTGGTCAGTCATGACCGCCATTTCCTCCACGCATTGGTAAATCGCGTCTTTGAGATCGACCACGGTGCGATGCGAATTTACGAAGGGGACTATGCCTATTATCGGCGTGAAACCATAAAGCACCAAACAGGGAAGTAGAATCCCGGTAAACGGAAAACAACCTGTCAGGTACTAAATAATTGCTCACGATGTAGAAAAAAGTTGGCTCAGTTATTTACTTGTACTCCTAAAGGATATACAGTATAGGCTGTATTCAAGTCCTAACGTCAATCAGATCAAGCATATTCTTTCTCGCCAGTCATCATGCAATTTCCTGCATTTTTGTTGCCGGTAAAAATCATTGCCGATCATAGTCAAAGGGAGCAACAGATTGAAACTCTTTATAGGTAATTTGCCTTATGATGTTACCCAAGCAGAAGTTCTTCAGTTATTCAGCGATTTTGGCGAAGTAGTTACTACAAACCTGGTCATGGATCAATTTTCAGGACGGCCTAAAGGATTTGCCTTTGTTGAAATGGCAACCAGATCTGAAGGCCATCGCGCCATGGAAACGTTGAATAAACAAGAGTACAAAAATCGCCCGCTCGTCTGCAATGAGGCACAGCCTCAGAAGAAAGGCAAGAAGCGCCGATAGCAAATGAAACCAATTACCCTATCGAAGGCGGGCATCCCACGGAAAAAATTTTACTCATCTAATAATTTATATGAGTAACACATTCAATCTGCAATGCAGATTGATGCCTGAGTCAGCAGCCAGCTACTCAGACAATCAAGAAAAGGGGCCACATGGACCCCATTACACAGGAGTAGCAGCAATGGCAGAAGGAACAGTAAAGTGGTTTAATGACGCAAAGGGCTTTGGTTTTATCGAACAAGATGGAGGCCAGGATGTATTTGTCCATCATTCCGCTATTAAGGCAGACGGATTCAAATCTCTCTCCGAGGGCGAACGCGTCAGCTTTGAAGTTGTAGATGGCCAGAAAGGTCCGGCTGCACAAAATGTAATCAAAATTTGAAAATAACAGGCTCAGCGATAACCGTACGTTTGCTATCGCTGAGCCTTCCTCTCGGAAAATTTCCCTCTCCCCCCTTCTTCAATCCCTTTTTAGCCCCACTTCTTAAGACCTCAGAGATCAATACCGCTATGATTGCTGATCTTGTTTTCTTCCTTTCAGTTTTAGAAAGGTCCATTTTTTGTCTACCTACGGACAGCTCATACATGAGACCGCCCCTGATCCGTACCAAGGTGACATATTTTTGACAGACCTGCGGGGTCTCCTTCGGTCCCGATTTTGTGGCCTGTCAAGATGCAGAGCAGTGATCAAGGTCAGGTCATTGAGAGTTCAGTAGTTGGTTTTCCTGATGAAGGCACCATGCCCCGAGGGCAAAAGAACTTTTAGATTTTTCTCCAAAAAAATTGCAATATCAATTCCAAAAGGGTAGCCTGACGGCATTAGATTAAATGAGTTTCAGCAGGCAAACCAATTTTTCTGCTGGTGGAGTTTTTTCCATGCATATAGAAGTAGACAGCCATACCCATACTGTAGCCAGCGGACATGCCTATAGCACCCTGAATGAAAATGTTCAGGCCGCAGCAGCAAGAGGTATCAAACTCCTGGCCATAACCGATCATGGCCCGGCCATGCCGGGAGCACCGCATTTTTGGTATTTCAAAAATATGCGGGTCATCCCACGGTTACAACACGGAGTCGGTGTTCTACGGGGCATCGAAGCCAATATCCTCAATTTCAAGGGCGAGTTAGATATCGATGCTGATACACTGCAGCACCTGGATATTGTTCTGGCCAGTTTGCATGAGCCGATAATAACGCCAACTACGAAAACTCTCCACACGGATGGAGTGATAAACGCCATGGCTTCCGGGCACATAGACGTCTTTGCTCATGGCGGCAATCCGGCATTCCCCATTGACGTAGAAGAGGTGGCCAAAGCCGCTGCCTGTTATAAAGTACTGGTGGAAATCAATAACTCATCTTTTACTACATCCCGTCCAGGCAGCGAAAAAAATTGTGCAGCCCTTGCCGAGGCGGTCGGCCGGCACAATGGCTTTCTCACCTTTGGCAGTGATGCCCATATTGCCGATAAAGTTGGCGTTTTTACTGAGTGCCTGGCATTTATCAAAGCAATTGGCTTCCCTCAAGGACAGGTAATCAACAGCAATGGCAACAGTTTTCTGCATTTTCTTAAGGCCAGACATAAAACGACAGATCTATCGGAACTGGAGTCTCTTTTTACCGACTAAGATGTCAATCAGGCCTCAATTGTGATAATGGCGTAAAACGCACAATCGTGGATGGCGACGTAGATACGCCCAGACTTCAAAAAAACTCATCTGAGATACGTAATATTTTTACCTGTCCATGAGAATGGATAGACCTAATGTACTGCGTTAAAACCAGTAGAGTTCAGCAACCAACAATTACTTCATCGATGTCTCTCAAGATGATCTTCCTGGTTTTTTTGTAAGCGTTCAACAGCACCGAATCTGTTTTGTCTTCGGCCTTTAAACGTAACACTCGTACAGCTTAAAGACCTCATCCGCACATCTCCGGCACTGGTAAACGCTTACAGTACTGTGAGGTTATGCCGGCTTGATTTGCTTTCCGGTGAACGGTTACGTTTTTTTGACCTCCTGCCCAATCTCGACAAGAGAGATGCGCAAGAAGCCCGGCAGCGCTACAATAAATATGGCATCAACCGAGCTAATGAAAATTTCTGAGAATATTTTGACTGGTTTGAGGATCGATTTTATATAGATGAGCCGGTGCAGGTGGGTCTGTTCGACTTAAACCGTTACTTTTACAGGGCAAGTCAATAAACAACCTTCGGATGTATACTTATAGACGGCCAGAAAGGTCCGAATGCAAAGAATGTTATAAATAGTAGACAATAAATGGATCAGCGATATCTCATTTACTGGTATATCGCTGATCCTTGTTTTCGTTGCAGTCCCTTTTAATCCACTTTAAAAAGACCACCACACAATAGGATTTGTTGGTTTCTATTACTCTATTTTCTCTTACAGATGCTCGAAGGTGAATTTCTGTCCACCAACGGAGAACTCATACATTAGACCGCCCTTGGCGTGTACGAAAGTGGCCATCCCCTTAGTATAACTGGTTTTTGCCTGGATTCCGGTCTTGGGTCCGGCACTGGCCCCAGCACTATTACCGGCAGTGCCGGTCTGGGCCTCAGCTCCCGCTGTTATGACGACAGCTTGAGCGGTTGCATCAAATTCGAAATTCCCACCCGTGAATTCATTATAGGCGCGCTTGTCCTGAAAGAAGACGATCTGGCTGAATACCTTGCCGCCCACCTGAAATCCGATAGACCCCTTAATCACCGATGATTTCCCAGTTACTTTACCACCTTTATAAACCTGCCCTGTACCATAAGAACCGCCGACTACAAACCCCGCCTTGCCTATATTTGGAAACACTGCGTAGCCATATGCATTATTGAAGAATGTTTTTACTGCGGGTGAATCCTTAAAGACATTAATGGTGGACGAATAATCCTCCACTTGGGCGGCAACGGCAAAGGTTGACACCCCAAAAAGTAAAGCAATAAATAATAAAATCGGTGATTTTTTCATTTTAATCCTCCCCCTGATGTTCCAGTTTTACCGAATCAATGCCTCTCAAGACCAAAAATGGCCTATCAAGGATAGCATCTCATCCAAAGGATGAGATGCTATCCTTGACACATCAACCGGCTGTTATCAGCCCACAACACAATATACGTTCAAAAAATTCTAAACCCTGCTTCAACAGATGCATAACCCTAAATGATTATGTGTTTTTTTGATGGATAGTAAGAAGAATTTTAAGGGGGTTTTTGATTCTGTCAAGGGGACCTACAGGCTCAATATGTAACGGATTATTAAAAGCGATGGCCAAACATTACCCAGGCGAAAGAGCTCTCTTCAGAAATAGCGACCTCAAAGCGTACAACCATGGCACGAACACCCACTGGATTTGCACAACCTGGAAGCAGGACAAGCAGGAACATGTCCATCACGGCAAGAATGCGAGCCTTGGAGCAGCGAGATGCCGTATCCTTTTTTGGATATCTGGTGGTAAGAGCCTTCATAAGGTTATATCAGGGATGCCCTGACGGATATGCGCTGAAAAATGATCATCTTGCGGCATCGCCTGGGCTTTGGAATTGATATAACTCTTCCGTTTCAATTCGACAAATGGCAGGTTCGTGACGACAAATCCACGCTGGTAGATCATTTCATCAAGATAGCCGTTGACAATCAGCCGCCAGTCAAATCTCGCATCGGGATTATAGGGCACGGTATGGCGATGGAGGCTGGTGGTACAATTGGCAGTAAAAGCATTATACCATTCCGGCTTGTTATACAGACTGTTGAGTGAAGCGAGATAATCAATAAAAACTTTCCGGACAATGGTGGGAGAGACTTGAAGTCGGTACAGATAGACATCTTCTTTGCGATAATTTGTCCTTAGCCGAACAACATCCCGTTCATCGGCCACAATATACATCTGCTCATATTGCCGAAAGAAACCTTTAATTGTCGAGTACTCCTCTCCCTTCTCCTTGCGGGTTTCAATAGAGAAACTGATATAACTCCCGTCTTTAAAACCAAAACTTAGCATGGTGTGGGCAATACTTGGCGTCCCCCAGTAGACCAGGAAGAGGTCAACAGTCTGCAGATCGGCAAGAGACACGGTTTTATCATAGTATCGACAGGTAAAATCGGTTGCACTGCGGTAGTCGCAGAAGCGAATATTTCTGACGGTAACCTTGTCGCCATTAATCTGTGCCGACGCAAGTACTGCCGCATCGGGCTGCCAGTCCCGGTTGTTCGAAGGAAGAAGGACAAGAAACCAGCCAACAACCAGGAAAAAGAGCGACACGGAAACCATGATTCCGTATTGACGCGGACGAACAACAAACGGCAGGAGCAATGAGACCAGGCCATAAACGACAACAATCGGTATCTTCAGTTTATTAACCGGTAAGGTGAAAACGAGGGTGAGGACGGCCCACAGGATCATTGAACCAAGAAGCGCCGCAACAAATATCCAGCCGATTGTCTTCATTTTTGACCGTCTGGCCCTCGAGTGCAATAATGATGCTTTCATGTCGGTACCGCCATAGCAAAGACTCGGAGTCTCGTTATAGTTTGATTGATGTTACAAAGTATTTACTTTTCTTTTTGTTCCTCGGCAACAGCAGCCGGGGTTCCGCTCATACGAGCAGCAGCAGCCTCGTCCACAGAACGAATATGCAGATCTGTCTGCGGGAAGGGTATTTCTATCTTGCGTAAGGAGAATTCATTTTCTATATCCTGATTCAAATCACTCAATATTTGTACCTTTTCGAGATATTCGGAAATCCAGACCCGAAGTTCAAAGTCAAGGGAACTGGCCCCAAAGGCCAGAAAAAAGGCACTCGGTTTTGGGGTGCTGAGAACCACCGGATTGGCATTGGCACAGGCAATAAGAATTTCCAGAACCTTGGCAACGTCTGTTCCGTAGGCCACACCGACAGGTATTTTAACCCTTACTCTTCGGTCGGCAAGGGTCCAGTTGGTGACCTGGCCGGTCACCAGATCGGAATTGGGAACCACTATTTCTGCGTTATCAAAGGTCTGAATGATGGTGGCACGCAGGCCGAGATTCTTCACCTCGCCGACATCATTGCCAATCTGAATGGTATCGCCGACCTTGATCGGTCTTTCAAACAGCAAAATCAGCCCGCTGGCGAAATTATTGACGATCGCCTGCAGGCCAAAGCCAATTCCAACGCCCAATGCACCGCCGAGCAGGGCAAGCTGGCTGAGTTCAAACCCCAGCACCCTGAGCATAACCATAAAACCAGTCGTCAAAATAGCATAGTGAGCCAGGCGGGTAATGGAGATCTGCACCCCTTTTGCCGCACCGTATCTCGGCAGGACTTTATTTAAGAGCAGTGTCTGGATAGCCTTCGAAGTGAGGAGAGCTGCATAGATAACAAAAATGACGGTGAGCAGAAATCTGGGCGAAATTTTCAGATCCCAAAAAGCAAATCCCTGACCAAAGATGCCGTTAACAGCCTCAAAGAGAGTAGCAAAAAAACCCCAGACAACACCCTGGACCGCGACCAGAAGAATAATGTGCAGCCAGACGATTATCGGCTGCAGACTTTTCAATATAATTTCCCGACTTTCGCTCAACAGGGAAAAAGGCAGCACAGTGAGCAGCAGATCGAGAAAACCCAATAAAAGCAGGTACAGCATCCAGACAATCAGACAGGCGCTGACTGCTGACAACAATGTCGAAAAAAGGATGACCGCGAACTGGTCATAACCGGAAATACCCAAGACCAAGATTGCCGCCGGAAATAAACCTATGAGTCGTTTGAACCACGATCTCAGGTCAGTCTTACCTCGGATGGCTCGAAGCTGGTAAATGTAATAGACAAGAGCCAATGCCGACACAGAGAAGACATAGAGCAGCATCAACATCTGCGGAAGATTCAGGACGACCATAAACAAGACAATGGCCATAAATATAATCAGGCGGATGAGCACCAGCCGCCGACCCTTGTTTGGTATAAGAAGAGTGGCCAGGCGGGTTGCGGCAAGCAGTGTCAGGATATTCAGCAGAGCCTGCCACTGCTGCGGCAGGTCAAAGTTGACCGGCATCATGGCAACAGAGGTGTTGATACTACAGACAATAAAAACGGTCGTAGCCAGAGGATAGGCGGCAAACGGATACCAGCGCGACGATGATGTAACGAAATCCTTCGTTTTGTATACACCAAAGCAGACCAGGCAAAAAGCGATGAGACTGAGCAAAACATAATTTCTGCTTTTTTGCAAAATAGTCAACTGGTTCACGACAAACTGCCTGGTGTTCTCATAGCTTTTCCTAAAGAGGTTAGCGTTGATTCTGGTATAAAATTCTATAGACAGTATCGAGGGTGAGGTCTGTTGGATGGAAATCGCCCGCAGATCACCGTCCATGGCTTGCAGTTGGCTGTTCGTGGAGTAGAGCTGCACCTGCAGATCACCGATCTTTTTGCCGACCGCCAAAACCTGTTTAAGCTCCTCACCAATAATCTGCAGGGCTTGATCAATGGTTAGCACCAGTGTTTTTTGCTGTTCTTTGGCCAGAGTCAGCGACAGGAGTTCCTTTTTGTCATACCCCGTTATCTGGTCTTTTTTTGTCTGCCAGTCTTTACTCTTTGTTGAAAGGTTGGAAATTGCCGAAGTTATCGGCTCGCTGAGCTTTTTGAGCCGATTGGTAATCCGAAAAACCTTCCCCTGAGCGTCCGTCACCTGAGCAAGTTGTATTTCGTCGGCTTTCCCGGCTTCAGTAAGATCGGTTACCTCCACTCTCAGCCCTTCCGCTTCCTTGGTAAGAGTGACCAGTTCGTCTTCCACGCTCTGGGTAGAAGTATCTTTGGCCAGTCCGTTTTGCAGATCAATCAACTCTTTCGGCAGGATACTGGCCCAGGAGTAGATCTGGATAAGGCTGGCTTTCTGCTCTTTGGCGGGAGGTGCCTTCGCGCCTCCATCTTTCGAAGTATCTTCGGCCAACAGGGACAAGGGTAATAAAGTTATACCGACAACCACTATTAAAACAGAAACGAAACAGCGAAATTTATTGTGCAGCTGCATAGAGAGTGATCCTGAGTGAAAGAAGACGGACTCGCGGAAAAAAGATGGTGAAATCAGAACATTTTATCTTATCTTACTTTTCGACGACTTGACAACCTTTTCCGCTGACTCTATGATAATCGATCTTTTTAAAAAATCCGAACCCAAGTGAACGAGAGATACACCGGGACTATTTCCAATCCCCCTTGAGTCAGATTATTTTCCTGTCAAAACACAAAAAAGATACATCTAAAGCTTTTATGAGGTTTTATTGCTCCCTCTTTTCATTCTGGTATAATGAGCTCCATGAAGACAACCTGGCACTATAAACACATCATCGACCTGGAGTACTTATGTAACCAGGACGTAGATGTTGACAACAACACACTCCACCAGCGCGACAGAAATATCTTTCTGGACAACCAGAAAAAGCTCGGCATTGCACGTGATGCCAGCAACCATCAGCTACTCGGTACATGGCTGGCGAAAAGAACAGAGCAGAACTTCTCGGCCCCTGAGCAGAAAAGTCCCGGCGCAATATTCAGCGACTCCTATCTTCTGGCAAGGAACCTCGCCATTATTTTCGGCATATTGTTTGGCCTGACTGGGGGTTTTTCATTTTTTACCTATACCGGCACAACCCCAGTCAACGTTTTTCATTTTCTGCTCCTTTTTGTTGTCTCGCAACTCATCTTTGTCGGGTTTCTGCTCGGTGCCTTGCTTCTTCGATCGCTGCTGCCCGGGGTGAAAATACCATCCTTTTATGCCCTGCTCCTGCGAAGAATGATTGGCAAGAGTATCGCCTTTTTCCACAAGCAATGGTTGCGCACGGCAACAACGGAAAAAAGGATCAGTGTCAATCATACCTTAGGCATCTTCAAGGCCCGCAGCACGATCTATAGTTCTCTTTTATACTGGCCGATTTTTGCCCTCTGTCAACTTTTTGCCATAGGTTTCAATATCGGCCTGCTTTCGGCAACCCTCATCAAAATATCCACCAGCGACATAGCCTTTGGCTGGCAATCAACCATGCAGTTCAGCGCAGAGGCCATTCATCACTTTGTTATGCTTGCCGCGCTGCCGTGGTCCTGGTTTGTTCCCCAGGCAAACAGCATCCCTACTCTTGCCGAGATAGAGGGGAGCCGGATCATCCTTAAAGAAGGCATTTATCATCTGACCACCGGCAACCTGATCGCCTGGTGGCCTTTTCTCGTGTTCTGCCTGCTTTTTTATGGCCTTTTTTTCCGGCTGACGCTCTTTTTGATAGGAAAGGTGTTTGAGCGTCGCTCTCTGCACAAAATCAAACTCGATACCCCGGCCTGCCTCGCTCTCATCAGGCGCATGCAGACACCTCTGGTCACCACCCAGGCCGCACCAGAGACGAAAAAGTCAACATCGGCCGGCAATCCAGCTTTTATGCAACAGCCTCATCCGGGCTCTTTTCCACAGTTGTTGGAACAGGTCGTGCTCATTCCCGATGATATCTTCCCCCTCACCCCGCCTCAAACCCTTGAACCCTTCCTGCAGCTACAAGGATGTACCATTAAAGAAGTACACCGCTTTATGATCAGCTTCGACAATGATCAGCAGCTGCAACAACTCCTGGCAGAGAGAGCGTGGCAGCCGGGAGAAGGAATCTTTATCCTGATGGAGGCCTGGATGGTGCCTCTCGTCGATTTTCTCACTTACTTGAAAGAATTGCGGACAATTCTCCCTGAAAACACTATCATTCACCTGGGTTTAGTGGGCCGTCCTGATGCAACGGTATTTACCCCGGCAGCTCCAACAGACCTGACTCTCTGGCGTCAGAAAATTGAGGCCCTCGGCGATCCTTATCTGAGCATTTTTTCACTCATCTCCTGACAGGAAGACCTCATGACACCGGAATTCGCCATACTGGGCCACCCAAATGAAGGAAAATCGTCTGTTCTCTCTACCCTGGCTGAAGATGACTCGGTACATGTCAGTCCGACCCCAGGCGAGACGACCGAATGCCGCACTTTCCCGGTAGTGATCGATGGCCGGGAGGTGCTCCGCTTCACCGACACCCCAGGCTTTCAAAATCCGGCCAGGATTCTTAGTGAGTTGAAAAAACGAACGGCAACCGACGAAAATCCCCTCAAGACCTTTAGAGCCTATGCCGCAACCATCCCCGAACTGCACGATGACTACGAGCTGCTGGGCCCGGTGGAAAGAGGCGCAGGAATCATCTATGTGGTCGACGGCTCACGCCCGGTCCGAAATGTCGATCGGGCGGAAATGGAGATCTTGCGCCTAACGGGAAAGCCCCGGATGGCCATCATCAACTGCAAGGAAGATGATCATAGCAATCTCGATGGATGGAAAAGCGAGTTCCGCAAAAACTTTAATTCCAACCGGGTGTTCAATGCCCACCGGGCTACCTATGCCGAACGGATTCTACTTTTAGAGACCCTGAAGTCGATTGATCAGGACTGGCAACAGTCACTGTCCGAGGTGGTCACCGCATTTAAAAAAGATTGGGCAGCACGAAACGATGCCACGGCGGATGCTATCACCACCCTGTTGACCGACAGCCTTTCGCTGCAAATCACCGAGCAAATCAGTTCCGAGAAAGAAGCGGAAAAAAGCCGACAAAAGCTCTTTCTCACCTACAGTAAGACTATCAGCCGAATGGAACTGAAAACCCACCAGCGCATCCGCAGTCTTTTCAAACACAATATTTTCGACTATGACCTTCCGCCGCATTCGATTCTTAATAAAGACCTGTTCGACGAACAGACCTGGCAGCTTCTAGGGCTTACCCGGCAGCAGGTCATCATAGCCGGAGGGCTGGGTGGTGCAGCTATTGGTGCCGGGCTGGAAATGGCGGCTTTTGGTCATGGCCTTGGCCTGTTCACTGCCTTTGGCACTCTGGCCGGGGCACTCGGCGCGCTCTTTGGTGGCGAAAATCTTTCCGACAAGGTCAAAATTTTAGGTTTACCGCTGGGCGGAAAACAGATTCAGATCGGCCCTGCCAAATCGATCGACCTCCTCTTTATCCTGCTCAACCGCTCCCTGCTCTATTACCAGCACACCATCAACTGGGCCCATGGCCGCAGAGACTATAAAAAGGACAACCAGCCCGACCAGCAACAGCTGGACAGTGATCCGCCCCAAGGATTTACCCAGAATTGGTCGGCCGGAAAAATTAAAATCTGTCATGATTTCTTCAAGGTCATCCGCGATGAAAAGGGCGATAACGGCCGGAAGTCTGTCGAAAAATTCAAACAGCTTCTCCTGACGACGATGCAGGAAATATCAGAGAGTGAAGAGTAAGAAAGATCTCTTGTTTTTCGACCTGCTCTAGTCAGGTTTCCATCCCTGCATTAATGTGTCACGTTCAGGGTTAATGAGCAGGATGAAAATGCAGCCAAGGAGGAGCAAATGGCCCAGGTTATAAAAGGTGCTTTTCCACAAAGCACCAAAACCGCCACCGAAACAAAAAAGGATGACAAGCAGATTCCAAGCTATGTCCTGCATATTTCATTAACTTTTTCGGACCCACTCATCTGGAGAAGGGTCCAGGTACCGGGAATATTCACTCTGGCGCAACTGCACGACATCATTCAGCAGAGCATGGGCTGGAGCGATAGCCACGTCCATCAGTTTCTGGTCGGCAAGATCAGCTACGAGCCTACCATGAAAATGAATGTTCCCCGAGAAGCAAAGAGATTCGATGAATATAAATACAAGCTCCACACCCTGGAAGAAGGTATGCGGTTCGTGTTTTCTTACATCTATGGCGCCGGTGAAGGATGGGAACATGAAATCCACCTGGAGGAAATAATCCCGCCGACCAGACAGCTCAAACACCCGATCCTCCTCGCCGGAGAAATGGCCTGCCCACCGGAGACAGTTGACGACATACACCACTATCTGCAACTCATAACCGACCTTGAATCACCGGACGGCAAAAAGCAGGATACTCTGTATGATCTGACCGGTCACACCGATTTTGATCCGAGTTATTTCGATCTTGCAGCCGCTAAAAAACGAGTCAGTATGGGGCGATAGTCTCATAAAAATACCAAGACCCCGGTACACGGAAAAAAAAACTGGCACGAAAAATGACGACACATGATGGTCATTTGATGCATGCAACGGTGTGCAAACCAGAGATCTCGATTTTCTTTTTCAAGAGTGGATAAGTTCGCAAAAAGTCTTGACGAATGCAAGAATATAGGTCTTTGTTGTAGATAGGTTATTTACGTACAACGCCTGTTGATCTGATCTTTCGGGTTCATACCCGGTTTGCTGAAAGGCGATGTACAGCACTCTGCCCTCACACTGGTTATCTGCTGTGGGAAAACCCCAAACCCAAGGAGAAATAATTATGAACACAAGAACTACTTCGCTGTTAACCGCAATTACCTTCGGCTGCGCCCTCTGTGTCGGGACTGTCGCCGGTTCCGCGATAGCGGCCGAGCAAAAATTCATAACCATCGGTACAGGGGGAGTGACCGGGGTTTACTACCCGGCCGGCGGCGCTATTGCCCGCCTCGTCAACAAAGGCAAAAAAGAGCATGGCCTCCGAGCCACTGTCGAAAGTACCGGTGGTTCGGTCTATAATGTCAACGCGGTCACCACTGGAGAGCTTGATTTCGGTGTCGCGCAGTCTGATGTTCAGTATGAGGCCGTCAAGGGTCTGAATAAATTTGCCGCCAGTGGTCCAGACACTAACCTGCGCGCTGTATTTTCACTGCACCAGGAACCTTTCACCGTTGTTGCAAGAGCCGACTCAGGGATCACAAAGCTCGAAGATTTAAAGGGAAAACGAGTAAATATCGGTGACCCCGGTTCCGGACAACGCAGTACCATGGAAGTGGTTATGGCCAAGTATGGCTGGACAACCGCTGATTTTAAGCTCGCATCCGAATTGAAAGCCGCCGAGCAGTCAGCCGCCCTTTGTGACAACAAAGTTGACGCCATCGTCTATGCGGTCGGTCATCCCAATGGTTCCATCCAGGAAGCCTGTACCGCCTGTGACTCTGTCCTGGTGAATGTCACCGGCCCGAAAATCGAAGAGCTGGTTGCCGCCAATCCATACTATAGTAACGCCATTATCCCCGGCGGAATGTACCGGGGCAACCCCACTGACACCAATACCTTTGGTGTCAGTGCCACCATCGTCAGTTCCAGCAAGGTTCCGGTTGACGTGGTTTACCACCTTGTCAAAGCGGTTTTTGAGAACTTTGACGAATTCAAACAGCTCCACCCTGCTTTTGCCAATTTGGACAAAAAACAGATGATCAAATATGGCCTTTCTGCTCCTCTTCATGAAGGGGCGATTAAATATTACAAGGAAGCTGGTTTGATGTAAGCAAGGAGTAAAACGGGCGGGTAAGATCGGCTACCGGTCGTCTTTCACCCGCCCGATAGGCAAGACATGCATTTTCCTTATACGAACTTATGACCAGCGAGTGAGCAACTCCAAGAGTTCCGGTCGTTTCGGAAGAATCGGCTGGTTGTTAGCTTCACTCCTGTAATAAAAGAATAGATATGCAGCAGCCCTGAGAGGAGTCAAATATATTATGACCGAAAAAGAAAAAAAACCCGAAGTGGAACAGTTAGAAAAGATGGTTGCCGATGCCGATACCGGAGGTCGGATACCACAAGATAAATTTTCCAAAGCTGTCCTTTTCACAATCCCGCTACTCTGGTCTCTTTTTCAGCTCTGGTATTCATCTCCTCTTCCCTTTGCCCTGAACTTTTTTGTCATCAACGACACAGAGGCCCGCTCCATTCATCTGGCTTTTGCCATGTTTCTGGCCTACGCCGCTTTTCCGACTTTCAAAACATCACCTGTAAAACATATTCCTTTTCAGGACTGGATACTGGCTCTAACTGCCGCTTTTGCAGCTGGCTATATCTACCTCAATTACACAGGACTGTCTTCCCGGCCAGGGTCCCCTACTACCATTGATCTGGTTATTTCCGTGATCGGCATTGTCCTACTTCTTGAGGCGACTCGCCGTGCCCTCGGTCCCCCGTTGATGATTATAGGAACTCTTTTCATCATATACACCTTTGCCGGGCAGTATATGCCGGACATTATTGCCCACAAGGGGGCGAGCCTCGTCAAGGGCATGTCGCACTACTGGTTATCGACTGAGGGTGTTTTTGGTGTCGCCCTGGGGGTCTCAACCAGCATGGTCTTCATGTTCGTTCTTTTTGGTTCCCTGCTGGAAAAAGCAGGAGCCGGCAATTATTTCATCCGCGTAGCCTTCGCCGGACTTGGTCATATGCGCGGCGGACCAGCCAAGGCGGCGGTCGTTGCTTCTGCCATGACCGGCATGATATCCGGCTCGTCAATTGCCAATGTAGTCACCACCGGGACCTTCACCATACCACTGATGAAAAAAGTTGGATTCTCCGCCGAAAAAGCCGGCGGCATCGAGTGCGCTTCTTCGGTGAATGGTCAGATTACTCCGCCGGTAATGGGAGCAGCTGCCTTCCTGATGGTTGAATATGTCGGCATTTCATATCTCGAAGTTATTAAACACGCCTTTCTGCCGGCAATAATCGCTTATATCGCCCTGGTCTATATTGTCCATCTCGAGGCATGTAAAATGGGCCTCCAAGGGCTCGAGAAAAGACACAAGAAGACCGTAGCACAATCCCTCTACGGCATCGTCTCCGTTCTCCTCGGCACAATCGCAACCGGCGCGGCTACTTATTATGGTCTTGGCTGGATAAAGACCGCAGCGGGCGATGGAGCGATTTACATCATCGCGGGACTCGCCCTTGTGGCCTATCTTATCCTGGTTTATATCGCCTGCCGGGTTCCTGAACTCGAACACACGACAGATATGGACGTACTGCCCGATCTCGGTGAAACTACCCAGGCAGGCCTGTACTTTCTCCTGCCGGTTGTGGTGCTCATGTGGTGCCTGATTGTAGAACAATTTTCCCCTTCCCTGTCGGTTTTCTGGGCGACTGTTTTATTGCTGTTCATCGTCATTACCCAAAGACCGCTTAAAGGTTTTTTTCGAAAGATACAGAGTGAGGAATTCAGTTTTTCACGCGGCATAGAAGACGTCATTACCGGAATGGTCACCGGTGGCCGGAACATGATCGGGATCGGTGTGGCGACGGCCGCTGCCGGCATCATCGTCGGCACTGTCACCCTTACCGGCATAGCCCTGGTCATGACCGATTTCGTGGAATTGATCTCCCTTGGGAACATGAACTTGACCCTGTTGTTTACCGCGATATTCTGTATCATTCTCGGTATGGGCTTACCAACAACCGCCAATTATATCGTCGTTTCCACCCTTATGGCACCCGTCATTGTCAGCCTGGGTGCCCAGAACGGATTGCTTATCCCTCTTGTTGCCGTCCATCTGTTCGTCTTTTATTTTGGTGTTCTCGCCGACGACACGCCACCGGTCGGTCTGGCTGCCTTCGCTGCCGCGGGGATTTCAGGGGGGGATCCCATTCGTACAGGTATCCAGGGCTTTATGTATGATATCCGCACAGCAATTCTACCCTTTGTTTTTATTTATAACAATGAACTCCTGCTGATCGGGATCGGCTCCTCCATTCATTTTATTATTGTGGTATGCGGTGCCATTATAGCCATTCTAGCCTTTGCCTCTGCCACGCAAAACTATATGTTGACCAAGAATAAGCTTTGGGAGAGTGCGCTGTTACTATTTGCAGCCTTTATTTTGTTTCGCCCCGGCTATTTCTGGGATCAAATCTATCCGGAACTGGAGACTCGACCAGCGGCGGAGCTGGCCCAATTTGTCGATCATATGCCGGCAGGCGACCAATTGCGTCTCACCTTGAAAGGCGAGAAAATGAGTGGCAAGGAATTCACCATGGTTGTGTCCTTAACAGTCGGCGATCAGGCCGATGGTGTCAAACGATTACAGGCGATGGGATTCAGTACCCGCAATGAAAATGGCGGGATCTTCATCGATAATGTGGTATTTGGCAGCGCCGCTAAAAAAGCCCGCGTCGATTTTGATCAGGAAGTCATGAATTTCCAGGTCCTTACCGATCGTCCTCCCAAACAGCTGATGTTTATCCCGGCCCTTGCCATGCTTGTCCTGGTCTGGCTAAGCCAAAAGCGACGAATAAAAAA
>CBDTUM010000016.1:0-47310 GCA_965363495.1 uncultured Desulfopila sp. | reverse complement strand
CCACTGCCGTCACGGTCTCCACTGCCGTCACGGTCTCCTCTGCCGTCACGGTCTCCTCTGCCGTCACGGCCACCATTGCCGCCACGAGCCAGCAGCAGCGTTTTATCCAGGGTGAATTCAACAGCGCTGGTGCAGTCTCCGGTAGCTGAACCGTTACCAGTCCCATCCTGAGCCCCGTCACCTTTACCTGTTCCATCGCCCGGACCGTGGCCGTTGCCGGCAAAGGCTGGTATTGTAAGCATGCCAAAGATTGCTGTGACACCGATGATGCTGGTTATTTTTTTCGAAAGCTTCATGTTGTAACCTCCTGTTGATTGATTTTTCCCATAGCGGGAAAATAATTTGGGGCGGCAGAAACCGCTTCCCTGTAATATCTCTACAATATGTGTGAGATGCATTTACAGGTAAAACGAGCCAGCGGATAAAAGGTTACAGATTATTTCTGAAAATGATCTTTTTTCCTGAAAAAGGATGCAGACACATAAGATCGTGCTGTAGTGTCGTGGATAAACACCCGACTGCTTTCTCAGTGATAGTGCCGCGTTACACTCTCAGGTAACGTTGAAAGTTCAATTGCTTATCTGCAAAGTTGGACAGCAAAACTTAAAGAAAGTTCTAAAAAGTCTACGGAGAAGGAGTTGAAACGACCATCTGTTGCCTGCATTGCCACCATCCTCACACCGGTGTTTTTAAAAATCTCCTCTTGGCTGAACCGATGGATCTTTGTCTCAAATGCCATAATAAAGAAGTTTTTGCCTATGATGGTTCGCCATTAATTAATATTCCGGAACTATTGCAAAACAATACAATGCACCATGGACCAATTAAAGCAAAGGATTGCTCCGGTTGCCACAGTCCGCATGGGAGTAATTACTACAGACTGTTACTGGCTGAATATCCCAAGGACTTCTACATTGATACTTTTAATGAAAATAACTATAAACTTTGTTTTCTCTGTCATGAAATATACGCTAGCAATAATTTCAACCATATCAGGGAGTCTGTCCCTTTCGGAAAGATCAGATGGCCTTTGCAATTAAAATACCAGTAGATCCGAGGGGCAGATCCGTTAAGAAAGCAACCATGAGACTGGGGATACCGGAGAGTGCCACTTAGGAACTAAACAACTAACAACTAGAAGGTGGTAGGTTTAAAGCGCGGCCAGAAATAACGGCCCAAATAAGAAGTGGTACTCATTCAAGGATAAACAATAGAAGGCAACCAGAGGGTAAGAGGCGGCCAGAGACTGGTCAGCACCAGAACAAAAAAAGCGACCAGAACAAAAGGCAGAGCGGCTTTCGACGTCTGGCCAAGAGACGCGCCGGAAATGCCACAACTGACAAAAAGACAGATTCCTATCGGTGGCGTCAACATGCCGATGGACAGATTAGTAACAATAAGTACCCCGAATTGGGTCGGATCGACGCCGAGCTGCGGAGTAAGGGCAATCAGCACTGGAACTAGGAGGATTAAGGCCGCGGTGGTTTCCATAACACAACCGACTACCAGCAATCCAGCCATCACCAGCAGCAGTAATCCCCATGGGGGCAGCCCCAGGTTCATCATCACCCCACCGAGCAGTTGGCTGGTCTGCTGCATCGCCACCAGCCAGGTAAACACCTTGGCCATGGCAATGATCAACAGGATGGTCGCCGCAGTGATCTGCGAACGGAGAATCTGACGGGGCAAATCGGCCCATTTCAGCTCACGATTAATCGCCAGACTGACAAAAAAGGCATAAAAAACCGCAAGCGCCGCCGCCTCGGTGACAGTCACAATACCAGTCAGGATGCCGCCAAGGACAATAACCGGGGCCCAGAGAGCCCAAAAGGCGCTGCGGAATGCTTGACCTACCCGCGCCAGGCTAAAACTTCTGCGGCTCCCATACCCCATGCGCCAGGATATTCCAGCCGCGATAAGCATCAGCATAAAGCCTAAAAAGATGCCGACTATCAGGCCGCCCATGAACAGTTTTGCAATCGACACATTGGTCAAAAAACCGAAAATGACCATCGGGATCGACGGCGGGATGATAACGCCAAGTGCTCCCCCCGCCGCCACCACTGCTGCGGCAAAGGCTGGAGGATACCCCTGGCGGACCATCGCGGGGATAACCACCGCACCGATGGCTGCAGTATCGGCAGCGGCTGAACCGGAAATTCCGGCAAAGAACATGGAGGCGACAATGCTGGCACAGGCCAGTCCGCCAGGCATCCACCCCACCAGACTGTCGGAAAAATCGATGATCTGCCGAGAAATACCGCCTCTTTCCATGATGGCCCCGGCCAACATGAACAGAGGCACCGCAAGCAGATCGAAGGAATCTACGCCGGCAAAAAGCAATTGGATAATAGTCTGACCGAGAGCGGCAAAAGGTACCGTTGCCGGGAACACCCCGGGCGTTAATATCAGACCAATAGCTGGAATACCGATAGACAGCGCAATCGGCATCCCCAGAGCAATCAAAAGAAAGAGCAGGAAAAACAAGACAACAACGATCATGTTTTTTTGCCTCGCACCGTTCTAATGATATCGGCAATAGTATGCAGCACTAGAATTGCGGTGGCAAGGGGAATGACGGCAAAGGGAATGGCCATCGGAATCTGCAGGGAGGCGGTGCTATGGTGCCAGGCCTTCACGGTGTACATCACCCCGAAGCAGGAAAGCGCCGTAAAACAGGCAAAGGTTAGTAATTGCAGCACCACAAGAATTATTCGTTCACAGTTCGGGCCAAACCACTGCCCGAGCCCCCTCAAACCAATAAAATTAGCTCGCTTATACGCTGCGGTGCTACCGAGAAAGGTAATGGTCACCAGAAGATGGCGGCTCACCTCCTCCGACCATCCCAGCGACGAACCAAGATAACGCCAGATAACCTGGGCAAAAAGGATCAGACAAATAGCAGCACCGGTAACAATCAGAAGATATTCCACCAGGGTGTTGACCAGACCGCTGATCTTCTCAATTAAGCCCAGATCAGCAGTTGCCGAATCCTCAGCTTCCGCTTTGTTCACTGCACTGCCTGTTGTATCTGTTTGACAATTTTTTTCGACTCTCCGTTTAGACTTGCCAGAACCGGCTCTGTAGCCTTCCGAAAAGCGTCCATATCCGGATGTTCTTCAATCTCCATGCCGGCGGCACGCAGTTCAGCCAGCTGCCTGGCTTCGTTATCACGGATAAACGAACGCCCTCGCAACGATGCATTGCGAGCGGCATCGAGAAACACTTTGCGATCTGCCTCGGGAAGCCCATCCATAAACGTTTTATTGCCGATAAAAACCAGCGCCGAATACACATGACGGGAAAGAGTCAGGTATTTCTGCCCGGCTTCATTCAGTTTGGCGGCATAGATGACAGCAATCGGATTTTCCTGACCATCGATGACTCCCTGCTGCAGGGCAGTAAAAATAGGCCAGGCCATCGGGGTGGGATTAGCACCAAGGGCGCGCCATATCGCCAGATGGGTAGGAGCTTCCATGGTCCGGATTTTCATACCGGCTAGATCTTTGGGCGTTTTGATTGCTCTCTTGGAATTGGTCAGGTTACGGAATCCATTGTCAAGAAAATGTAGCACAGTAAAACCCTGTTTATCGAGACGCCCGGCCAGATCCTGACCGATAGGGCCATCGAGGATGGTATCGGCCGCCTGATAGGAGGGGAACAGAAAGGGCATTTCCAGGGCTTTTATCTCCGGGACAAAAGCTTCAATCGGCCCGGTGGTGCAAACCGACATCTGCGTGGCACCAAGCTGAATCTGCTGCAATACCTGGGTTTCGCTCCCCAGCGCGCCGGAATGATGCACAACGATATCATACTTGCCAGGCAAATTCTTTTCCACTTCCTCCCGAAACCAGTTGGCTGCCTGGGTATGCACAAAGGTAGGGTTGACAACTATTGCGATATTAACGGTTGTTTTGGCAACCGCCGGGCTGGAATAGAAAGCAAGACAAACGGCTAAGGTCATGAAAGCTGTTCGGACACGCATCGGGGTCTCCTTGTACTGTAGTTGATAGGAAAATCGGCCAATACCACGCGAGCGAAAAAACAAGAGACCACGTTGCTTGCCATGACTATTTATTCCACGCCCAAAGCCGATGATGGGTGCCCAAAAAACTATCCTTTCCTCATACTTTTCGCAAGTTCTTTACGCTCCTCTTCTTGCAAAATGGGTCTGCTCAATGCGTCAAACCTGTTCCCTGCTGCAGCCATTATTGTATTGCAATCACCGCCATAATCATTACAATTAACATTATAATGTTAATTGTAATGACGGAGGTGGACGAATGTCAGTCAAAACAGAAAGAATTACCATATTGGGAACTCCTGATTTTAAAGCTTTCTTGACCAGAGAAGCGAAAAAAGAAGGGGTCAGTTTATCACAGCTCGTCCGGGAGCGTTGCCGACAAAAACCTGCCAGTAACGAAGACGAAGAATTGTTGTCGCTGTTGGTGGCGGAAGTGGTTCAAGCAACCGCCAGAGCGAAGGTATCGCTCGAACGAGGTCTAGCGGATGCTGAAAAAATCCTGACTGAGATAAGAAAAGCAGCATGAGTACGTTAAAAGATGTCATTTCGGCAATGAAAGAGGTTCTGCTCTTAACCGATAAGGTAGAGCGCGCCGGCACCATCCTCTCTGAAATCTCGCAAGAGTTGCGAGAACACGACCGCAGGCTGGTTCGCCTGGAAACGCTGGTGGAAGTAGCCAAGTCTCAAGCCCGGTTGCCCAGAAAATCTAAATAGTTTCAGGATGGAAACTAAATAATGCTGCAGAAGCTGCCTTGATTTGATCAAGGTAAAGCTGGAGAGGCTTCAAATACTATTTGTCACCAGCAAACCTGCAGTAATGAGCGCCAGCGCCACCCGGTAATAGCCAAAGATAGCCAGGCCATGGCGGTTCAGATAAGAAACCATCCATTTCACCGAAATTATCGCGGCAATAAAGGCAAAAAACAGGCCGATGGCCATAGACTGCGGATCGAAAGTCTGCAGCATGACCTGCCCGTGCTTGAGACCATCATAGGCAGTTGCTGCGCCCAGAGTGACCACCCCGAGCAGAAAGCTGTACTCGACGGCAGCGGGCAGGCTCAATCCCACCAGCACGCCGCCGACGATAGTCATCAGACTGCGGCTCACCCCCGGCCACATGGCGATACATTGCGCAAAACCAATGATGAGCGCCATTTTCCAACACATGCTGTCAAGGGTCCCGGAAGCCTGTTGTATAGTATTTGACCTCTGCCTTTTATAGCTGACCGCAAGGATGGCCAGACCGCCCAAAAGCCAGGCGATGACCACCGGCCATGGTCCAAAAAGATATTCCTTGATGATCGAATTAAACAGCAGGCCGATGACCGCCGCCGGCAGAAAACCGATCGCCACATTGATAAATAAGCGCAGCCCCTCTGGACTGCGACCAAGCAGCCCCTGCAACATCTGCAGAACCCGGCGAAAATAGAGGCCAAGCACAGCAATGATCGCCCCCGCCTGGATGCAGATGGTATATGCATCAACAGCCTCTTTGTCTTTTTGCTGCTCATCTGTCGAGAGAGTCTGGTCTTCGCCAATACCCATAATCCGTTCGGCCAGAAGCAGATGTCCGGTGGAGCTGACCGGCAGGTATTCCGTCAATCCTTCCACTATGCCAAGGACAATTGCCTGCCCGGTGGACATCTTTTGTTTGGGGGGGACATCGCTTTCGCTACAGGCTATATGTGCGGAAGAAACCATGATAAAAATTGTCGTCAGCAATAAAAAGATCGTACGTTTTTTCATAATCATTTACTTATTTAAGAATTGGCAGAAGATTTAGTTTTACAGGCAGAATTACGCCAGCAGGTAGGATCGGCAGCAAGATAATCACCGGTAAGTTGATACGCGGCTCCACGACAGCCGTAACATTCGGCTGCCTTTTCACAACTCTTGCACTCCCCTTTGATCGTTTCACGGTAATTTTTGAGATTGTTAAGCACTTCACTGTTTTTCAGGATATGGCCGAGTTTGTTTTGGCGGATATTATTAAGAGCAATGGTCACGCCTACACAGGGCATAACATCACCAACCGCGGTCACCACACAGGACACCTGGTGGCGCATGCATTTGTTGCCGACCAGCGGAGGCTGTGGGTCCCAGTTGCGATTAAATTTTTCCTGATCGATAGCTGAAAGTCGGCTAAAGAGTTCTTTGAGCTCTAGAGATTCGACGCCAAGCCAGCCATTTTCCAGGGCATTAGCCTGGGGAGTGATAACCTCGAAATACGGCTCAATATTTTTCTCCCGCAGCCACTGCCACATGGCAGGTAATTCTTTGATATTTTGCCGGCAAATGACCGTACTAATCGCCAGAAACAGCTCCTCAGACGGGTAGCCTGCTTCTTGCAAGGAGTCCAAAGCCTGCTGGATTATTGCAAATGCACCTTTTTTACCAGCCAGCTTATCCTGGATTTGCTCGTCTCGAGAATTCATTTTCAAGGCAATCCGCACCTTGTGCTGCGCCAGAATAGCCGCCAGCTCTTTATTAATCCCGGAACCATTGGTGAACATCTCGATATCAAGACCATTCTCACCAAGAAAGATCAACATCTCAACGAGATGCGGATAGATAGAGGGCTCACCACCAAGGATAATTATTTTTCGTGCCCCCAAATGTTTTGCCTGGAGGATTACATCTTTGATTTCAGCCCTGCTAAGCTCATTGCTGCAGTCAACTTTCTCATCGACATAGCAGTACGAGCAACGAAAATTACAGACCCGGCTGAATTCTATCTCCATGGACAGCAGTCTATTCGCCGCTACTGCTTCGCGGATCTGCTGTTCGGTGAAATCAAGATTATATATTTGCATTGAGATCAAATCCTATCAATGGGATTTATTACAAATCCTTCCTTGAGGGGTGTTAGTTCCTTAAACCGGTTCATTTTTTTCCACCTGCGCACTTCTTTCTCATAACGCCCTGCCCAGCCATATTTCTGCATTGCTCTTTGATAATAAATTTTCAAAAAAGGTTTGAAGATGAACCGCCAGATAGATATCCAAAGCCAGCCCTGACGTTTGACCTCAGCCGGTGGATCCCACCAGCCAAGAACCACCTGCCGCTGATACCAGAACTGATATTGAAGCTGCTCGGAATCGAGATACCTGGTCCGCACATTGGCCCACAACCCGTTATATTTTTTATAATCATCCAGATTGGTTACAAGGTTATCTTCAAGAAGCTGCCGGCGTATCGCAGTTTTTGGATACGGAGTCAATATCTGGCAATACGCGGCATCGGCATGAATGGACTTAAAAAATTCATAGTTTTCCCTGATAGAATTTTCATCATCTTCAGGAAAACCAAAGATAAGACCTCCAACAACCATCATTCCATATTTATGACAGTTCTCTATGGCCTTTTTCGAATGCTCCACAATATCGCCTTTGCCGGCAGCAACCAGGTTCTTTTTCGACCCATTCTCGATACCGAGAAACACCGAGCGAAAGCCAGCCGCACCCATCTTTTTGACCATTTCCTCGTTTTTGGCCATCGTCACACAATCAGCCTGGACGAATATCTTCAGTCCCTTATACTTTCTGGCAATAATGGCGTCACATAACTCGATAACCCGGGCTGGATCGAGAACCATATTGTCATCGGTGATAAATATCGCTCTGGTCTTTCGTTTATAATAAATATCATCAATATCCTCGAGCACCCGACTGACAGGAAAAGTCCTGAAGGTCCGGCCGTACATATGCCGCATGGAACAGAAGTTACAAGAACGGGTACAGCCGCGCGAGGTCTCAATAAGTTCAATGTGGGAGTGCACCATATGGTACCCCCAGGTCAATCTTCGTTTATCCCGAACCGGCAGTTTCAAGGTGCTGAGATCGAGATTTCTCCCCTGTGGATTGTGGACAAAGGTACCATCTTTTTTATAGGACAACGAAGCAATATCGGCACAGTCATCATATCCCGCCAGGGCGTTGACCAGTCGCCGGCAAGACTCTTCCCCTTCTCCCCGAATAATGAAATCGATCCATCGGGCCTCATCTGAGGCAACAATCTCCTCATACATCAGGGTGGCATGATAGCCGCCGATTACTATTTTGACCTCGGGTAGAAGCTCTTTTATTAAATGGGCAATTTTAGTGCAGGTATCATACTGCCAGGCCATGGCGGAAAGACCGACAAGATCGGGTATGATTTTTTTCAGTACCTTGCTGAGATATTTTTTGATCGAGCGACGCTTGCGGACAAGATCAATGAGAAAGACCTCATGCTCCGCATCAATATTACCGCCAATACTGGCTATTCCGTGATTTGGCAGATGCACTGCCGCCTCGTGAATAATAATCGGCACCACATCCGGCATGGAGATCAAAACAACTTTCATACCTGTATCCCGTCGTATGCCTGCCGCACCCGCTGCTCAAGCTGAACTGCGGAAGGGCTATCATTTGCATAATCCGGCTCAATACGGTCGATAATCTTGACCCTGATGGTGTTGTGTATCCGGGTCTTAAACAGGAACTTTCCCGGTGTAAAAAGTTTATTGGTATTTTTTATCTGCAGGACATAGATGGGCGCCCTGCACATCCGGGCAATTTTGAACGCTCCCTTATTCAATGTGCCCACTTTTCCATCCCGGCTTCTGGTGCCTTCCGGAAAGACAAAAAGATTGCCGCCGGACGCCAGGAACCTTGGCATTTTTTCCATCTGCTCGATCATCATTTTCGAGAAACGCCCTTCGCTGGTTGAGGGCAGGTAGCCGGATTTTTTAATTATCCAGCCAAAGATCGGCATGCCAAAAAAACGCGATTTAACAATCGTTTTATGACGCTGAAATAGAGCAATCATGAGCAGCGGATCGAGGTAGGATAGATGGTTGCAGACAATAACTGCTGATCGGATTGCCGCCACCTCATCGTCAATCACAATGCGATGACGCGGAGCGATGACACGGACAATCCGAAAAAAAACAGTGTAGAATCGATGAGTTATTCTTTGAAACCGGGCCTGCTGGTCACTGGTAACAAGAGCTGCGGCAATATAGCGCCAGGAAAAAAACAGGAAGTAACCAAAGATAAACCAGGCCCAGCAGGTAAGAGTTGCCCAGCAATCAATGCAACGATCCAGCCATCGTCTGAACGTATTGTTACGAGTCTGCGTAGCTTCCATTTTTTATAAGCAGACAGGTATTCACTCCGCCAAAGGCAAAATTTTGAATGGCTGCTATCCTCGTTTCAGTGTCGGTGATTTCCCGGGTGTGGTTCAGCATATTGCAGCGCTCATCGACATTTTCCAGATTGAGCGTGGGCGCGATAAAGCCCTGCTCCATCATATAGAGGGTTAAAATAGTCTCGATCACCCCACAGGTTCCCATGGTATGGCCCATATAACTTTTCAGACCGGTAACAAGCGGCCGATCCCCGTAAACTGCAGCTATGGCCTGAGCCTCGATCACATCGCCCATCTTCGTGGCCGTGGCGTGGGCGCTGACAAAATCGACATCCGCAGGTTGGATCCCTGCATCATCCAGGGCCAGGCGCAAGGTTGCAGTGATGCCATCCAGATTTGGCAGGATAAGATCGCCGCCATTATTATTGCAGGCAAAACCGATGACCTCGCCGAGAATGGTTGCACCACGTTTTTTAGCCGATTCATACTCTTCAAGAAGAACCGCGCCGCCGCCTTCGCCAACGACCAGGCCGTCTCGATTGACATCAAAGGGCCGGGGCGTACAGTGCGGCGTCGCATTATAATTGACCGAGCAGGCAAGCAGGTTATCGAAAACAGCCACCGTGGTGGTATCGTATTCATCCGCGCCACCACAGATCATCGCATCCTGCATACCGTACTTGATAGATTCATAGCCATAACCAATGGATTGACTGCTCGTAGTGCAGGCGGTCGAGGAGGCAATAATCCGCCCGGTAATGCCAAACATTCTGGTGATATTCACCGCCGTGGTGTGCACCATAGAGCGAAGATAATCAACGGCGCCGATGGAAGAAAATTTTGAATCGAGATCGTTAAAAAAAGTTTTATAGATTTCACGCTGGACAGTCGGGCTGCCATGGGTCGAGCCAAAGGCGACACCCATCCGGCCGGAAGTGATGAAATCCTCGCTCAGTCCCGATTTCGCCAGCACATCTTTCGCCACCTGGCAGGCATAAAAAGCAACAGGCCCCATGGTTTTTCGATATTGCCGGGTAAATCCATACTCTATTGGATAATCAACAGTACCGAAGACGCGGGAATGAACATGCTTGGTCAATAACCCGTCATCGCGCAGGGGTTTCACGCCGGATGTACCGGACCTGAGACTTTGTATAATATCTATTTTATCGTAGCCTATGGGGGTAATGGCGGAGCAGGCAGTTATAACAACACGTCGTTTCATGATTGCAGGATCGGCTTCATTACCTTATTCCAGGTTGTGGGCTTTCATTATTGCTTCTATATAATCAAGGATATCATTGATCGTCCTGATTACCATGGCCTGTTCTTTTTCTTCACGGGTAAGGGAAAATCCAAGGATGATTTCTATCTTTCCCAGCAGTTCAATTGCATCAATACTGTCAAAGCCATGGTCGTCGCGAAGATTGTCTTCCAGGCCGGGCTGGTCAAATTCAAAATCTTCCGTCAAGATTGTTAAAATTTTATCTTTTAATTCATTTCGGGTCATAACGTACGCTTTGTTTGACTATTACTTTCTTTAAATTGAAAAAATTATTACGCTTCAGTCGTCACCTTTCACATAAAAAAAAATTACCTGAATAACCTCCGAATTGTAAGTATTCACCAGTGGAGAAAATGCACGAAAGAGGTCATAGAACTGTACTCTTGGTACATTTTAATGGCCGATGACAAGACAGATTCGGTGCTGAGGAATGTTTCCTTATTCTTCGAGGTCTCGATACTACACAGTTTCAGGTAAATTCAAAAGAAAATATTGACCAACAGACGCCGCCCGCTTAACGGGGTTGAAAAATACAATGCAACGCACTCTTGAACCACAGCTGATGAATAATCCTGCACAGGCCACGGCCTATGCCGGGCGTGATCTGGACAACGCCTACTGGTTATTTATCCAATGTTTTCGAAAATTCTTTCCGGATCTGCCACCAACTGGCGCAATCCTTGATCTGGGGTGTGGCCCGGCCGCCATCCCTCTGCGTCTCGCCAGGCTTCTCCCTCACTATGCAATACACGGTGTCGATGGTGCTCCGGAGATGCTGGCCCATGCGAACAAGGCTGTTCGACGGGAGAAACTGGACCAGCAGATACGTATGTTCCATGGCATCTTGCCGGGCAAACTGCCACTCCCGTTGAGCGGATACGATATCGTCATTTCTAATAGTTTTCTGCATCACCTTGTCGATCCCGGGGTATTATGGCATGCCATCCGTGCATACGGTCTGCCCAACGCGGCAGTTTTGGTTATCGACCTTCTCCGGCCTGCAGATGACCAGGAGGCTCTGCTCGTGGTTGATAGATATATGCCGCAAGCACCGCCCATGTTACGCCAGGATATGCTGTTCTCACTCCATGCCGCTTTTACCTTGGATGAAGTCCGCACGCAATTAGAGGAAGCACACCTTGAAAAAGGTTTTACGCTCACCATGGCAACACCGTTCCAATTTGCCGCCTACGGCCATCTGCAAAGTGATAGCTGAAGGAAGTCGACCAGCAAATTACCCCGGTAAACGGGAAGAAAGCCGGGATAAGTACCTTGAGACAGATTGTTTTCTTGCAAAAAAACAAAAAACAATCTGTGAGGTACTAAACAGTTCCCGATTAGTCGTCTACTTGGTATGTTACATGCTCAGTGCGCAAAAGAAATCAATTTCAAAGTATCCTCCGACAAATATTTAGAACAACTCTACAAATGGGGAGTTGCATGAAACTGAGCGTCGCTTCGAATTGGGATATGGAACTGCTGGATGGACTTGCCGACATCCCGGAGGTAACTTCCATTTATGCCAAGCTGCCTTTTGATGTTGTGGGCGGAGGCAGGGCTGGCGTGGTCTTGCCGACAGTGGATTGGGATTCGGCGACAGCTCACGTGCATGCAGCCCAGCAGCGTGGCCTGTCGTTTTGCTACCTCATCAACGCTCCCTGTCTTGGCAATCTGGAGCAGACTCAGGAAGGGAAAAAACAAATACTCACCTTCATTGGCCGGCTGGTTGATATGGGTGTTAACAGCGTATCAATTGCCAATCTGGCCGTCGTCGCCCTGGCTCGACATAACTTCCCGGACCTTGCAGTCCGGGGCAGCGTCTTGAGCTGGCCCACCAATCTGCCGAGATTGAAGTACCAGGAATCACTTGGGATAGATCCACTGATCATTCCATACAGTGAGTTTAATCGTGATTTTAAGATGTTGCAAAAAATCCGTTCGGGACTCTCCTGCGATATGCAATTGTTCGTCAACGTCTCCTGCATATACAATTGTCATTACCTGGCAGAACATGCCAGTTGCGTCGGCCACGCCTCTCAATTAGCGAACAACTGCCGGCAGCCTCATTCCTTCCTCGATTTTTATCTTTGGCAGTGTACCCGTCGGCGCCTGCTGCATCCGGAACTTTTCCTGATGAGCCGGTGGATTCGTCCTGAAGATCTGCATGTCTATGAAGCTATGGGCTTTGATGAATTTAAGATAATTGATCGTTCACGATCTACGCCATGGCTGTTGCGTGCCGCCAGGGCCTACGCTGCGCGGCGTTACGACGGCAATCTGCTGGATATCCTTTCCCTGGAAATGCTCGGTGACCCGGACGGATTTCACAGTGACATTGAAGATCAGGTACGGCAGCGGATGCGCCACTATACCACAGAAGAACGGCATCTCATGTCGCGTATGCTGAAACTACGCCGCCGTTTACTGAGTTTTGATATTCGCATTGACAATGCAGCACTCACCGACTTTCTGGATGGTTTTCATAAAATCGACTGTGCTGCAACCTTCTGTGAAGATTGTCGCCACTGCCACCAATATGCCAAACGGGCGATTCAGTTTGATAGGAAGGAAGCGCTGGTTCTGGCACATGATATTGACACATTTCTCGAAGATTCTTTGAGCTTAAAAAGTGCAGCTTGAGAGGCACGTACCCTTACCGGGTGAGAATTTTTCAATGCATCTCTTGTGGCAAGGAGGTTCAATTCCTATCATGTTAGGATAGTGTACCGGGTTTAATTTTCTTCGTTCGTATTCTGCAGGAAAGAATTGTTCGGAGACAGTAGGTTACTGCTGTCAAATCTTATCAACTGTTCAACCGGAGGATTATTTATGTACGACCGACGCGATTTTCTCAAGACAACCGCAGCTGCAGTATCAGTCATGGCTTTCACTTCTGCTCCCCTTGCACTAGCGACCAGCTCGACTGAGTATAAAAATATCATCTTCACCAAAGATGCTCCCGGCAAGTGGGCAGGCAAAGAAGGCATTCATGCTCCGATGGTCACCGTCGCAGGAGACAAAGTTACTTTAGTAACAGACCATCCGATGTCCGAAGCCCATTTCATCGTCCGGCACACTCTGGTTCTTGACGATGGGACCTTCGTTGGTGCAACGACATTCACGCCCACCGATAAACCGGAATCAACCTATGAATTGCCCTCCGGTTACAAAGGCAAGATCCAGGCGACCAGTTTCTGCAATCTGCATGATTTCTGGTTGACCGATACAGCGGTCTGATACAGCACATGGCAGTCTCAATCTGCAAAAGGCCATGCCGCCCCCGGCAGCATGGCCTCTCTATTTAAAATCAAACCGCTTCGCGCCTCAGGATAAGGAGCAGGGGGATGGAGGCGATGGTGATCCACATGATCAACCGGAAGTCATTTAAATAGGCAATCGTCAGAGCCTGCCTGGTGACTTCACCATTGAGGGCAACTGTGCCGGCGGTGGTCGTCCAATCCCAGATTTTCGGCAGGTTTTCCGGCGCGAGAGCCGGACGAAACGGCTGCATTGTTTCAGCCAGGAAGGCGTGATTTATCTGGGTGTTTCGAGCCAGCATCGTGACCACCATGGAGATCCCGATGCTGCTGCCGATATTGCGCATCAGGCTGTACATCGATGTCCCTTCATTACGAAAATATGCCGGCAGTGTTGCAAAGGTGCTGGTGCTGAGCGGCACAAAGACAAACCCAAAACCAAGCCCCTGGATGACCCCGGTCCAGACGATGATCGGTATCGATACCTCGGTGGTAAAATGTCCCATGATAAAAAGGGCCAGAATTGTCAGGCTCAGGCCGGTAAGAATAAGCAGTCGGGTATCCACCTTGCCGATGAGTCGCCCAACCAATACCATTGCGACCATAGTTCCCATGCCCCGCGGCGCCAGGACATAACCGGTGGTCACCACAGGAAAGCCCATCATCTGCATAAAGGGCGGCAGCAATGCCAGGGTAGCATACAGAGTGATACCGACTATAAAAATATAAATGAGCCCGACCACAAAGTTCCGATCAGCAAACATAGCTGGTTGGATGAACGGCTGCTCGGCACTGAAGGTGTGCACCAGGAACATATACAGGAAAAGCAGAGCAGCAACGCTTTCAATGACAATCTCCAGGCTGGAAAACCAATCGAGTGACTGGCCACGGTCAAGCATTAACTGCAGGGCGCCGATGGCACAACTCAGCAGGACAAAACCAAAGTAATCAAAGCTGCGGTCACGATCGATCTTACTCTCGGGCACTGAGGCCATGATCCCGGCAAAGGCAATAAGGCCAATGGGAAGATTGATATAAAAGACCCAGCGCCAGTTATAGTATTCTGTAAGATAGCCGCCTAAAGATGGCCCGATGATCGGCCCGACCATTACCCCAAGGCCCCAGATCGCCATGGCCGAACCATGCTTTTCGCGAGGATAGGTATCGAGGAGGACCGCCTGGGAAAGCGGCACAAGCCCTGCCCCAAAGACACCCTGCACCAGACGGAACACGACAATTTCGGTCAGTGAGGTGGAGGCACCGCAGAGCATCGAGGCCACAGTGAAACCAACCACCGAGGTAAGAAAAACCTTTTTTCGTCCCAGCCTTGCTGCCAGCACGCCCGTGACCGGGGTCATAATTGCCGCGGCAACAATATAGGACGTCAGCACCCAGGAAATCTGATCCAGGGTCGCCGACATGCCTCCCTGCATGCTTGGCAGGGCCACATTAGCGATGGTGGTATCGATTGCCTGCATGATGGTGGCCAGCATGATCGACACCGTGATCAAGCCCCGCGAAGGTGCCTCAGAAGCCGCTTTTACTCCTGCAGCAGGCATGCTACTGTCCGGCATCCTGAGCAGCCACCGCACCTCTGGTTATACCGATGGTGGCCAGGACTTTCCTGGCAAAAAAAGGAAACGGCCGGCGATAGGTCGTATCAATGTGAATCCGGGTGCTCATCCCGGAGCGGAGAATCTGTTCTTCTCTTTGCTCATCGACACTGATTCGCACCGGTATCCGCTGGACGACCTTCACCCAGTTGCCGGTGGCGTTCTGGGCTGGAATTATGGAAAATTCGCTGCCCGTACCTGGGCTGATGCTCTGCACAGTGCCGGCGAAGGTGTGCTCCGGGTAGGTATCGACCTTAATGCCTACCTTCTGTCCTGCATGAACATGGGTCAATTCAGTTTCCTTGAGGTTTGCTTCAATCCAGAATCGGCTGTCGGCAATAAGGCTCATAACCGGCGTGCCCGGCTCCACATGCTTGCCGGGCTGCGGAACTTTACTTACTCGCCCGCTGAAAGGTGCCGCAATAACGGTTCTCTCCAGATCAAGGGCAGCTCTCGCCACCACGGCCTGAGCCAGCCGATAGCTGGCCAGCCTATCTGCGGGAATATTCGCGTCACCCTCCAGACTGGACAGAATCTGCTCCATCTCATTTTTGATTATCGCAAATCGAAACTGGCTGACTTGCAGGTTGTGCTGGGAATCGTCAAGCTTGGCCTTGGCCACCGCCTGCTTGGAGTCAAGCGATGATTGGCGCACATATTCTTTGCGGGCAAAATTGATATTACTCTGGCCCAGTTCGAGTTCATTCAGTTTATGCCGATAGCTCCCTTTTTGCATGCGGATCTGGACCAATGCTTCCTGGAGGCGTGCCTTCGCCTGTTCAAGGACGATAGCATAGGAACGGTCATCAATTTTAAAAAGCGGAGTTCCCTGCTCTACATGGTCGTTTTCCGCCACCATCAAGGCCACGATCTGACCCGAAATCTCCGCACTGATAGCCACTTTATCTGCTTGAATATAGGCATTATCTGTGTCGATAAATCGTCCACCGGTCAAATACATATATGCGCTGACAACCGCAACAAGCAGAGGGCCGAGGATGAGAAAAAAACGACGGTTAAAATGTTTCTTTCTGGCCAGGGAGTGCGGCGAGTTGAATTTTTCCTGATTTTCTTTATGTTCTTTTTGCGTGGTCATAAAATCTAAGATTTCACTTAATCAGCGCCATCAAGTATTGAAATTGGCCTTCATCTATATGATGGATATCGTGACCTTCTCACGAATGGCCATAAAGAAATGATGGTGGGAATAAAATATTGCGGAAGCACAACGTTGAAACCAGTAATTACCCGGCAGCCGGCGACAGAACAATCCAGACCGCTATGGGGATACGATCCAATAAAGAATCGTATTCCTACCGGGTATCACAATAAGGCAGGCTTTAAAATAATAATCTTACCGAGCTCGATGCCCGAGCGGACCAGGCCTGATTTTTTATCGCCCGGTAGTTACGTTTACTGGCAGTGGACCACTCGACGAATACTGTCTTTGGTCCATATTACCTGGTCGTCCGGTGTTTTTCCGTCGGCATTCCACTTTTCGGTTACCTTTATGCAATAGGATCCCAAATTGAGGACCTCCGCTTCCTTGGCGTCCGGCATGCCTCCACCGATGCGCATCAGATCCGGTTGGCCAGAAGTGTAATTGGGGTTGACAGTGGCCGCACCGCAACCACCAAGGGTCAAAGCAAGCACTGCATAAACGAAAAACGCGCACATCCTGTTCATGATATATCCTCCTGATAATCAATGTCTTTGTTCGTAAAATCTTTTAAATCGGAATACTGTTTCCCATACATCGCCGTTGTCACTCGATTGGAAAACGAGACTGTATCAGAAGCCGCATCCTTTCGAAACATTTATTTGCACGATCTGTTTCAATAATGACATCATAACGGCAGCACTTCGGCAAATTTCAGAATGATCCCAAATTTGGAATAGCTGTAGTATTCGATATTCGAGGAAGTCTCTTCGTACGTCAAGCCCACCTCCGGAGTATAGCCAAAGATATCGAGATTGATTTTCTGTAAGGTGATCGCCACCATAAAACGGGTATCGTTTCGCGTCTCGCCAAAAAAAGGATCTTCTCCTTCGTACAGCCTTTTACCCAGCGATGTTGATGGTTTTACTCGCCAGCTCTGCAGAAAATCAAAACTCAAACTGAGACCCAGCGCTCCGCCATAGTAGGAATAGGCATCTTCTTCAGCAATTGATTTTTCCAGATAGAGATCTCCTGATGTGTAAATATTACTCGCTGCCTGACGGGCAACATTGGTTGTCAGGGAAAGGTTGGTGGCATCGAGATAATCAGCATCCGGGACCCCGAGCTGGCCTATCTTCAATTCACTGTTAAGCCGGAACTGATACAAAGGTTGCGGCGTGTACCTGATACCAAAATAAGGGAACTCATAGAGATGCTCTTTAGCGTAATAGGACTCTTCAAGCCCCACCCGGTACTTCAGCTTCGGCGATGATCGGGGAGACAGCAAAAGACCAAAATCTGCGCCCCAACGATCAAAATTTGAACCAGAAAAGTCCGAGAAAGAAGCATCCAGATACCCCGCCAGCGAGGCTGATTCAGTAATAGCCTTCGCTGCGTTGAATCCATATCGCAGGCCGATAACCTGCTTGTTGTCTTCCGGCGGGATTATGGTCAGCGGTTGGCCGGCAATGACGATTTGTCGGCTGTCGGTAAAGTTTCTCGGGTTGCTGTCACTGACCAGGGAAAGACCAAACTTGAGATACCCTAAAGCAGACTCGATCAGCTCGAGATAGGCGTGGATATTTTCCTGGACCGTCCATGGGATATCCGGTTGCTGGAGCACCTCCTCAAAGACCACCTTTGACGTTTTATAGCGTCGATCAAGAAACAGGGCCCGAGCGTATTCCAGCTGCACACGAGAACTTTTCGTCTTCCTGGCAAGGGATGCAAAGATATCGGCAGCCGATGCATAGTTGCCTTTTTGGAGTTCCACAACACCGATCTCAAATAAAATCTGCAGCGGATCGTTTGTGGAACTGGTTATGGTAGCGGCGGTCCCGTCAGGAGATTGTTGCGCATAAACAAAACCTCCGTCCCCCACAATAACAAAGAGTAAGAGACAGAGGCTTGTAATAAAAAGAGATACCATCTGCAATTATTGTTTCTGCGCTCCATAGGCACCGACATAGCTCTCCACGCCTGCACCCTCCAATGAAAAAACACCGCCCAATTCTTCTGCGGTCGGCCCATAAAATTGACCGGTTGACGTTCCGGTCATCGCTGCTGCAGAAACATCTCCGGTAAAGGAGTTTGTATTCGGCAAGTAGGTGAGCGTTCCCGTCATATTAAGATTGTCCGCAGTCGTTTCAGCGGCTGTAACGGTGTTTACTTTTAGAGTGGTCGTAGTTGTCAGGGCTATCGACCTCTTTAAGAAATTAACATTTGCAAATAAAGCACTGGCGGTGATATAATCTGTCGTTCCAGCCGCATCTAAATACATACCACCGGAAATTCCGACGAAGCTCGCATTGCCCGTTGTCGGAATCGCACTTCCTGTTGTGGGCGTGCCAACAGTAATAGCCCCGACCGTTCCAATACCCGTACCAATACCGGTTTCCCATATACCGAATGTTTGATATTCCCACGGCACTAAAACGTTTTCCGTATTGATTACCAACCCGATATTTGTCTCTGCGGCATTTGTGGCAACCACCACGACATCAGTGTTGTCAATAATATCCCCACTGGTTGCATCCCATATCAAAGTGGAAGAAGGCGTGGTAATTGCAATTTTCTGGATAGTGCCATCATCGTCGTAGGTGGTAATCGAGGCGGACACACCGGTTTTGCTCACTCCCTGGTCGGTAACGCTCGTTACGGCTGTCGTGGAAGCAGTAAAGGATGCATCCTGCGAAATGCCATTAGAAGTGACAGTTGTCGTAGGTCGGACGGGTGGAGCGGCAACCACAGAGCTTCCTCCCCCACCACCCCCGCACCCGCCAAGGGCCAAAGCAAAAGTTGCCAGACAGGAAATTATTGCCGATTGATACATTGTTTTGTTCATTCTTTTTCTCCTGTTAATAATTTAAACAATTCAATAACCGCCCCTCAATGATCGCAACAAGACCCCCGAAAATTTTCTTCACAAATAAAAAGGAGTTGGGAAAATAAAGATATATCAAGACTTACCAACAGATGCAATATTATAGATTTTCATCCGCCCACCTAAAAAACAAAGACAAACCACTTGTTTGCAAAAGCTTATGATACAAGTATACGATCAAGTCCCTGATTCTTTTGGAGCATCATAAATAAACCGCGCAAAATGATACCATTCAAAGGGGTGCTGCCGCAGGGCCTGTTGCAGGAGATCAGCATACTGCTGGGCGGCCCGGGCGATAACTTGGGGTCTGTCCCGGCGGGACGCGGGCCGGATGGCAATGGCATCGGACAGGGTGAAATGATAGCTGTTTCTGCCGGTACGAAAGGCAAAAAAGGCAAAAAGAGGTGCCCCGGAGACCAGGGCAAAGACAAAGGGCGCCTCAGGCAAATAGGCATCATGGCCGAGAAAGCTTACCTGCACCTTGCGCTGATCATCGCGCCAGACAATGTCTCCGGCCATCGACACCAGCCCACCTGCCTGCAGAAAACGAATCCCCTCTACTGCAGAAAACGGTGAACTGCTGTTCTTGTCTGCACCGATGATAGTTACACCGGCCTTGCGCAGGTCATCTTTTTGCAACCGCTCGAGGCCTTCCTTTTCTTTTATGCCCATATAGAGCAGAAGCTGCAGATCATCTCGCTGCTGTTTCAGCAAAGTCGCGGCTATCTCCCAATTGCCAAGATGCGACATCAGCAGAATCCCTCCCTGATGACCAATGACTGGTGCCAGTTTATCCCATCCCAGTGAGGTGAAGGTGACCGATTTATGCTGCCTGGACAGGAACCGATCAAAATGAATGGTGGTGAAATTCTGATATTGGCGGAAGGTACACCAGAGATGATACAGCTTTCCTCGCTCCGGATACAAAGCACCATAGAAACGGCGGCTTTCAGGCACCCGCTTTGACAACACAAAAAAACCAGCACCAATAATCCTGGCGACAACTGCAAAGAGCCAGGCCCCACAGAGGTTGGCTGCATTGACAAGCAGCTTATACCAGAAGTCATTCATAGCCGAAACATCCGGAAGATGCGGGCAAAAATCAGCCTGCTGAATACGGCCGAGTTCCGATGAAAATCAAGCCAGGGGCGAAAGTGACTCACCCGCTCGCCCTTCGGCTGGTAGATGACCTGCACCGGCACTTCCTTTACCCGTATCCCCTGCTGCCGGGCTTTGACGAGTACCTCGACTTCATACTGGTAGCGCCTGGCCTGTACAGTGAGCGCCAGAACCTCCGGCAGAGGATAGAGACGAAAGCCAGACTGAGAGTCTTCTACCAGGGGACCACCGGCCGCAAAGACCCAAAAGTTAGAAAATTTACGGCCGAACCTGCTGGTCCATGGCACATTTTTCTGGCCGTCCATACCCTGCCGTTTGCCGATAACGATACACCGCTCAGTTCCGCAAACTGCATTCAGTAAGTGTGCAGCATCCTCAGGCTTATGCTGGCCGTCTCCATCCAGAGTGATGGCCCAGTCGTAACCTTTGTCTCGTGCAGCCGTAAAACCGGTGCAAAGAGCCGCACCTTTGCCTTTATTGGTGGAATGGTGCAAAACATGAATTCCGGCTATCGCCGCGATATTTTCGGCACTGGCGTCTGTCGAGCCGTCATCAACCACAAAAACCGGCAGACCAAGCTGCAGCGTCCGGCGGATGACATCGCCAACCTGTCGGCCATGATTATACACTGGGATGATGACGGCTGGTCGCATAGTTTCTGGATTACGGGTTAAATGTATGCACATTCAGCGGCAGAAAAAGCAATCGACCAGGTTCCAGGTCCCATATGTACCCCGGAGGTAAGCGACAGCGGCAGTAGCAGAATGTGTGCCTGCAGCAGCAGCTCCCGGACCCTCTTTTCTACTGTACCAGCCACCCACTCTTTATTATCCGAATATTGCAGCATAATCAGCGGTGCAGCAGATTGCTCAAATCGCTCACGGAGTCTCGCCATGGCAAAAGCAAGCTGACCGTTTCTGCTATGCACCACACCAAGCTTTCGGACCCCGTCGCTGGTCGGGCTGATAACCGGTTTCATTGACAATAAATCGCCCAAAAAACCGCTTGCTTTAGATACCCGACCTCCGGCCACCAGATACTTCAGCTGATCAATAAAAACATATTCGTGACAGGCCGTCATGGCCTCCTGGACAAAATCGATGATTTCATCTTCCCTGCCGGCGTTTTGCGCTTTATGGGCGATGAGCAGGGCAATGAGCGACAACCTTCCAGAGGCTGCGCCGGTATCAATAACCGTCAACAGGTTATCGGGATCGTGGTCTTTTTTCCAGGCCATCGCGGCAGCATAATTACCGGTGAAAGCAGAACCGACACAGACATACAGGCAACGGCCAAACTGCTGACAAATACTCCGGTAGTGCTGATGCCTCTCAAAATTGGAGGCCTGGGCGGTCGTTATCTTCTGCCCCGCACGCATCAGGGGATACAGCTCATCCGGACTGTACAGGCTTTCCGGCCTCGAGTTGTCACCGATTATGATATAGCTGTCCAGCAGGGTGATGCCGTAACGTGCTGCCAGTTCCCTGGTAATCGATCCGGCGCTATCGGTGACAATATGCAGCAGCGATTTCACTGCTGCTCCGCCAGGCTGTTTCTTTCTTTCTTGGTCTATTTCCGCAGCAGACCAGTGCACGATATCGCCGAAAGAGCCAAGCCGTCCGCGCAACTGCTCAGGGTCCGGGCTATGGATATGAACCTTCAGGATAGATTCATCTTCCACCACCACAACGCTCTCACCCAGTGCAGCAATGCTTTCTTTGACAGCGGCATGCCGATCGGCCACCTGCATGACCACATCGACGCAATAACAGTCGGTGAAGGTCGGTTGATACGAGCTGCTGATGACAAGTTTACCAGCAAAAATCTCCAGGATCGAGCGGCTGTCTTCTTTTTGCCCGGTGAGATGGTTGAAAAACCCGTCAAAAAAGATATACATGCCCAGAGCACCGGAGTCCACCACACCTGCTTTCTTGAGATCCGGCAGGAGCTGCGAGGTCGCAGCAACGGCCCGTTGCAGCTCAAGCCCCAGCGGAAGCGAGATGGTTTCTAACTGGTCATGAGCGGCAAGAACTAAAGCGAGACTGTCAAAAACACTAAGCATGGTTCCCGCGCAAGGCGTGGCGATGGCCTGCCAGGCTTTTTCCCGACCGGAGGCAGCTTTTTCAGCCAGCTCAGAAAAACTTTGTGCCAGGCAAAATTCGCGGAAAAAAGCCGCGGCTATATTACCGGAATTACCGGTCGCACAACGGGCCAGCAGCGCATGGGTTGTGCTGCTATTTTCCTGCAGATCACGAAACGGGGCCAAACTGATGCGCAGATTGGTGCCGGTATCACCGTCGGCGACAGGATACACATTTATCCTGTCCAAAAGATCGGCCCAGGCGGCAAGACAGGCGTAGCCCGCCGCAAAACTTTTCCCGAGCCTACTCATTGTTCATGAGCAAAATGATGGCCGCCCAGTCATATTTGCCGTTGTTTTTCACCGGAATATGAGCCACTGGCTTGATGCGACGCGGCAAAGCATAGGGCTCAAGGGAATCGCTGAGAGTTTTCCTGATGCGCTCGATATTGAGTCCATTTCCCGCTATCAACGCGCCGATCTGATGCTCACGACCACCGGGATCAGGGAGCGCCATGACCACACAGTCGGTAACCCCGGCGGCAGTTTTAATGAGCAGGCTGATTTCTTCCAGATCGACCCGTTTACCGCCCACTTTTGTCACAGTATCGGCTCGCCCCTGCAGGGTAAAACTTTCTGCCCCCCTGGCCGCAACCCTGTCACCGGCAAGAAAAAAACCTTTGGCATCAACGGGTAAATCTGGGGAAATATACGGCGATCGTACGGCAAGGCGGGAGTCGACAATTTTCCAGTCAAGAGTCGGAAAAGCAGTAAAATCCTCCTCGCCAAGCGATCTGTTTCTCGTGGCGATTCCCCCGGTTTCGGTAGAACCATAGACCTCCACCACGCCTTTATTATTGGTCCGACAGAATTCGTTATTATCAGTCCCATCAAGCATGCCCGCTGAGGAAAAAGCCAGCCGCAACGTGCTCGGCAACCGGACATCCCGCAAAACCCGGTAATGGGCAGGAACGCTGGCCAGAAGGGTAATTTCATGCTCCTTGGCAACACGGGCTATTTCACTGGGAAAGGAAGGTGTGTCGTCCACCACTGTTGCCGACGACACCAGGGGCAAGACCACAGAAAAAAGCAAGCCATAAATATGGTACGGCGAGATGGTGGCCATGATGCAGTCGCGTTCGGTTACCCCATAGCGGCTTGCCAGGAAAAAACCTTCAGCAAAAATATTTTCTCTTGTTTTGGCCCAGACCTGCGGTTTACCGGTGGAACCGCCGGTATAAATATGCAGCAACAAGCAAGAGGCATCCTGCACCTTGGATTTGGCCGGACCTGTTGTCGATCGATTCGAACATTGGTGGACATGGACAGCTGGTGGACAGATTACCTGTACCCCGGCGGGAAATTCTCTTGGTACATCAGCGATAGCGCCTGTAAAACCTGTTGTCTGCTGCATCCGGGCAAGGGCCCTGGCGGAAAAAGCATACGGCAACAGAAGGCTCGGCCCACCGGCAAGCGAAGCCAGAAGCGCTGCTGCTATAAGTGCCTTGTTGTCGGCGGCCAGACAGAGCGCATTTCCCTGCTCCATATCAGCCAGGCTGCAGCGCAGCCAAGCCGCCATTGCATACACCTCTTTAAAGGTGGCACCAGAGCTGACAAACTCCTTGTCCGGGTATTTTGGCCCACCCAGCAGGTCCTGAAAATTCCGTTCTGTGTCAAGTGGCTTATCAGCGTTCATCGGTTCTCTGCTGCACCGGCCTGCCAAACGATTGACCGTTGAGGCTTCTGTCCCGGGGCACAAAGGTATCACCCTCCATCTCTTTTTTCACCACCTGCTTGAAGAGCTTGGCCATTTTTATCGACTGCGGTTCATCTTGATAGAAGGTATTCCAGGCATAATCAAGCAGCTCCTGCAGTTTTTCCGGGCTCATATGCTTTGGCTGATAAACGACCTGATCCGCTGAAAAATCGTTCCAATCCTGGGACAGGATGCGTTTTTCCTGGCTAAGCTGCCTATAGGCCTTGGTGTGGGGAAATGGCGTTAACACCGTAAATTCAGCGAGATCCAGCTCGATTTCAAGCAGAAAATCGATCAATTCTTTAATATAATCCTCAGTATGACTGTCCAGCCCCAGGAGAATTGTTCCTTCCACGCCAATCCCATGATCATGGTATCGCTTAATCCTCTCCCTGATATAATCGGAGGTATCAAACACCGCCTGGTAAACATACCAGGCTCCGGCCTGAGCTGCCAAATCGAGGACCTCAGGCTTGTCTTCGATGGGATGCGAACACCAATGCTTTTTCAGGGGAATCATTTCCCGAAAGAGATCCATCTCCCATTTGGTATCCTGGGCCAGAGAATTATCGACGATGAACAGCCGGTTATTATCGATTCCGGCCATTTCCGCCACCGCTGTCTCAATGGGCCGCGGCCGAAAGGCTCTGCCTCCCAGATAGGACACGGCGCAAGGGTAACAGTTAAAACGGCAGCCTCGGGAGGCATGCACCAGGTCGACCATCTGCACGCCCTTGTAATTATAAAGTTTGCGATTGAGAATATCCCGCCGGGCCGGACCAACCAGGGCGATATCGGGGCGGTCTTCGATAAAATCATAACAGGGCTGTAGGTCATTTTTCCTGAAATCAGCAAGAACCTGCTCCATCCGGCCTTCGGCTTCGCCAAGAAAAACCGCGTCGGCATGGGCCATGGTTTCCTCGGCATGGAGCATGGTGGCAATACCGCCAAAAATGACCTTGATGCCTTTTTGCCGATACCTGTCGGCAATTTCCCAGCCCCTTTTGACCTGCACCGTAAGCATCATGGAAATGCCGACGAATTCGACCGGATCATCAAAATCTATTTCTTCCAGGTTCTCATCCACAAAATCGATATCGACATAATCAGGTAAGGTTGCCGCAAAAACAACCGGTCCATGAGGAGGCAGATGAAACTCCGTCTGCCGGTCGAGCTTGGCCCATCTGGGATATATCAGTTTAAATTTCATGGTATATTGTCTGCACGTAGTAAAGTCATTTTTAAGGTATAACCGTTTCGGCCATAAGTTTTCAGCTCGAGAGAGTCCGGGATACAACCGGACCCTTTTTTTCTGCAGGATCGACCGATAATGGTCCGTTGCAGCTGCAACTCGGCACTATATCCATTTATCTGCCAGCAGTCACTTTCAGTAAACTCAATATCGACCACCCCGCTACTCGCCTCTTTATAGCGGCAGACCGACCCCGTATCGGCTAGGTATCCAGTCAGCTCGTCACTTGCTGGCGGAGGCTGAAAGATTGCCCGTATATCACCGATCAACCCCCTGGCAAACTCGGGTTTATCAAAGGGAGGAACAGCTCGTCTCACCACAGCACTCTCTTTGCCCTGATAGACAGCTTCAAACAGAGTGAGTCCTTCAACGGTAACCAGGGCGCACTGGATAGTATTGCCGTCAATAGTCGTCACACCGATAACCGGAGAACCTGCTCCATCTTTCATGGTGAATTCGATGGAGTGGACAAATTGCCATTTTCCCTGGGGAAAGATGGCTGCGCAAGCTGTTTTTTGTTGTCCATCGTCTGCCGTCCGGATCAGCTCGGGCAGCTGCATCCGCTTTTCTACAGCACATCCGGACAACAAAAACAGGAGCACAAGCAGGCCAACAAAAGAATTCTTCATTGTGTGGTAAAGACGGAGACGGGTATAACCTTGTTCAGGACCCTGTTGTGAAAGCTCATCTTCGTATACGAGTCAGGGCCTTCAAAAATAGTTATCCCATCAAGGTTACCCTGCTGGTCCGCAAGAGAAAGTTCAATACTGCTGATCACCCCGGCAAGATCCTTATTTTTAGGGGTCAGCAGGATAGTTTGCTCAGAAGAATGCGCAACCCGGAACATTTTGTTTTCGGTAAAGCGGCCATCAAGCCAGTTGCTTATCTCGCTCAAAACGACCTGCATGGAACCCAACGGCATCCCTTTGTCTTCGACCAGGCGTCCATCCTGTTCTACAAATTTTCTTATTTTCCCCCCATGCATAAGCAAAATTGACCGAATGGGGCTTACATATTCCCAGCGCAGGGATTGGGGTCGTTGAAAAGTAAAGGACCCTATGGAAATAATCGGATGGGTGAGTATTTTCAGGTGTTTTTCCTGAATGAATTCCGCCTGGATGGACTGCATAGGGACCGCCAGCTGCACCAGAACCTCCCCAGAAGACGCAGCGCCAGAGATCGAGGTGAAAAAAAACAACAGCGCTACGCTCAGTAGAAGAGGCAGCTTCATTAAAACATCCCGCCGTTAACCGAAAGTACCTGACCTGTCATATAGGAGGCTGCATCGGAGCAGAGGAATCCCACCACCTTGGCCACCTCCTCCGGCCTGCCGATACGGGCCATGGGAATCATTGCCTTGATCTGCGCCTTTGGCGCATGCTCGATCATGTCTGTTTCTATCAGGCCCGGTGCCACCACATTCACCCGGATGCCAAGTCTGGCAACCTCGGAGGCAACCACCCGGCTGGCCGCATTCAAACCGGCCTTTGCCGCCGAATAGTTGGCCTGGCCGCGATTAGTCATCAGAGAGCTGGCGGACGAAATGGAAACAATGGCTCCTTTTTTCCGGCGCACCATCTGCTCGAGCACCGGCCTTGTCATATTATAGAATCCCTTCAGGCTGGTATCGATCACCGATTGCCACTTCTCCGAAGTCATCATCAGAAAAAGACCGTCGGCAACGATGCCGGCGTTGTTGATCAGGATATCAATGGAACCTAGCCGTTCGGCTATGTCTTCTACCGCCTGCTCCGTAGCCTGGCCTTCTCTTACGTCAAACTGATAGATTTCTCCCCGACCGCCGACTTGTTCGACCAAAGAGAGGGTCTGCTCTGCACCCTTTTTATCCGTCATGTAATTGATTACGGTGTAACAGTTACCCTGAGCCAACTCGACACAAATGGCCCGGCCGATTCCTTTGCTGCCACCGGTTACGATGGCAATTTTCTGATCTTTTTCTGCTGTCATATGCGTGGAGGCCCTACGCCTGAAAGAGCTGTAGAATCATGGTGCTGATAAGTTTACCGTCGAGGTGTTGCCGGCAAGCCACTTCACGAAGACTCTCAAATTTATAACTATTTTCGGCACTGCTGATAATTTCACTGCCAAGAAGCAGATGATCGATAGAGACCTCCGCCTTTTTAATACCCACCAGCCAGCCCATCTTATCCGAATCAAGTCCTTTTTTTTGCACTCTGTCCCAGCCGTTGCATACTCCTGCAGTCTGCGCAGCAAGCTCAATCAAGATGAGCGGATGCACCCCACTCTCATCGGCCATGGGCCACGAACTGGCGACACGGGACAGGGTAACGGCGTGTTCGGCGTCAACTTCAAGGACTTTCTCAACCAGCAGCATAGGCCCGCGATGGGGGAGTAAATCCTCTAAGGACAAGTCTGAAAGTATTGTCGTCTGCATGAGTTTTCAGTTGAAAAGATACCTTAAGATTGGTGAAACCGCCACCCAATCGGACAGATTCCTGTTGGAATTATATTAGATTATTGGCATTATGATGACTCCCGATGGAATATCAGGACAATTTTCATAAAACCCGTGCCGTGTTCCCAGTTTTATTACTGCAACCAAACTATAAAATCAAAAAAATTATGAATGATCTGATAGAAGAACTTAAAGTCAAACTTATTGAAATCCTCAATCTGCAGGATGTTACGCCTGAAAATTTCGATGCAAACGCACAACTGGTCGGCGGAGAACTCGGCATTGACTCCATAGACGTTCTGGAAATGGTGGTCATGGTTGAAAAAGATTACGGAATCGTGATCAACAACCAGGAGATAGGTGAAAAAATATTTCACTCGCTGGCCAATCTTGCGGATTATATTAAAGATAATTCTCCCGGTGCAACTTCTTGACGGAAAAAGTCGTTTATATCCGAAGCGCCGGAATAATCAGTGCACTTGGCTCAGGGCTCGGTGCCACAGAGAAGACGCTACGCGAAAACCGCTCGGCAATACGGCCTCTTGACCTTTTTACCCCGCTGTCTGGCGCACCTCTTCCTACGGGTCAGGTTTCAGGTAACCTTTTTGACGAAGGTGAGCACGCGCTCCTGCCAAGAACCCACCAGTTAGCCCTTGTTGCCGCAAGACAGGCCATGGCCGATGCCGGTAGCCATGCGCCTCCCGAGGCAATACTTCTTGGCACCACAACCGGCGGTATTCTTACCACGGAACAGCTGCTGAAAGACAATGAGCAAAAAAAAGAGCTGTATCAGTACCACGCTTTACATACCGTTGCTGCCTGCATTGCGGCAGAGTGTCACTGCACAGGCCCGGCACTGGTTGTTTCCACCGCCTGCTCGTCCGGAGTTGTGGCCATTGCTCTGGCCTTAAAGATGCTCCGCAGCGGTATGTTTAAGACCGTTCTTGCGGGAGGAGTCGATTCACTCAGCAGGCTGACTTATTTTGGCTTTCATTCCCTGCAGCTGGTCGACCAGGCAGGCTGCAAGCCTCTTGATCAAGACCGCCAGGGCATGGCGGTGGCCGAAGGTGCAGGAATGCTCCTGCTTACCACCGAAAAACCGCAAAACTACCTTGCCGAAATTCTGGGTGCCGGACTTTCTTGCGATGCCTATCATCCTGCGGCACCGCACCCGGAAGGCGAGGGGGCGTTCATGGCAATGCAAAACGCTTTGACTGATGCCGGACTTTCTCCCGAAGCTGTCAGCTATATCAATCTGCACGGTACCGGCACGCCGGATAATGACCTGGCGGAATCAAAAGCCGTACGGCGTCTTTTCACCACCCTGCCGCCACTCTCATCGATCAAAGGAGCATCCGGACACAGCCTGGCTGCTGCCGGAGCAATTGAGGCGATAGTGTCCACCATCGCTATAGCCGAGGGCCTGATGCCCGCCAATACAGGCCTGCAACAGGTCGATCCGTTGCTTGGTGTTGCGCCGCTGACAAATCCAGTGGACACTCCGGTACAAACCGTTCTCACCAATTCCTTTGGTTTTGGCGGCAACAACGGTTCTTTGGTTATCGGCGCACCGGGTACGTCCTCATCATCGGTCGCCCTACCTCAAACAACAAGACTGGCCATACATGGCTATTCCTGCCTGAGTGGTGCAGGTAACACCCGTGCGACCATCAGCAAGCTGCATGCCGGGAGCTCGGTTGCCGGCATGGCGGGACTCGATACATTTTCGCAACATCTGCCGCCTCGCGTGATCCGTCGGCTGAAACGGTTGCCGCGCATGACTCTCTCTTTAGCGATACGTGCCCATGAAAATTCAGACCTGACTACCCAGAAGCCCGGTTCTGTTTTTATGGGAACCGGCTGGGGAGGGCTCTCAGAAACCCACGATTTCCTGACCCGCCTGGCAGCATCCAAGGAACAATTCCCCAGTCCCACCGATTTTGTCGGATCGGTGCATAACGGACCGGCCAGCCAGGTTGCGATCTTTTTTGGCGCAACCGGACCCAATATCACCACCAGTGGCGGAGATTATTCTTTTGAACAGGCCCTCCTGGCAGCACAACTAATGATTGACGAGCCAACCGAACCCGCTCTCATCCTTGGTGCAGAGGAGGGACATGCGACCTTTTCTCCACTCCTTGATGCGTCGATAAGCCCTGGATCAACCCTTGCTGATGGCGGCGGTGCTCTTTGTGTCAATCGCGACCCTACAGGAGCATTGTGCTGTATTTCCCTGCCGTTTTACAAAAGCTGTAAGGCTGAGGGCGTGATTGCCTCCCTGGTGGACTCGTTTGGTTCCATTGCCGGACGACAGGATTACGGCCTCATCCTGGTGGGTATCCCTGCGGCAATGCGCAGCCAGGGAGAAAAACAGTTAGAACAGTTTATATCTCTTTTGCAGACAGCTGTCCCCATTGCCCAGTATCGAAAATTTACCGGTGAGTTTGCTTCCGCATCCGCTGTAGCGACAGCCCTTGCCGTTTCTTTTTTTGCTTCGGGCAATGTTCCTGCTGCTCTTTCTGGAGGACATGACATTGCCTTAACAGAGCATTGCAACAAGATTTTAGTATTGGGCCTGGGACAGTACATTACCGCCATAGAACTTTGCAGGCCATGAAAATACTGCTTGTCTCACCTAACACTCTGACTGATCCCTACCCGGTCTATCCCATCGGCCTTGATTATGTCGCCGGATCCATATCGCCTGTGCATGAGGTGCGCCTTGCCGATCTCAATGCGATCTCCTTAATAGGATTTGATGCAATCCTCCTTGATTTTAAACCGGATATCATAGGCTTGTCTTGCCGCAATATCGATAATATGGAAGCTGGCGGATCCCGCTATTTTATCGACGAGTACCAGAAGGTCGTTGCCCGGCTGCGAGCACACTCAAAAGCTTTAATTATCTGCGGTGGCAGCGGGTTTACCATCATGCCGCAGCAGATCATGACCACCCTTGGCGCTGATTACGGAATTGTCGGTGAAGGCGAACGATTCGGCCTGCTTGTCGAGGCCATAGCCAGGGGACAGGAACCGACGCAAATCCCCGGGGTTCTGGCCGCTGCCACCAGACTGGCGATAGCAACGCCTCCTCCCTGGGATGGCCCGATAGTGCGCAAATTCCAGAGCCATGCCGACCACAATCGTTTTTATCTAAATAAAGGGGGCATGCTTAATTTGCAGAGCAAGCGGGGCTGCTCTTTTCGCTGCATTTACTGTTCCTACCCGCATATCGAAGGACGAAAACACCGTTTGATAGAGCCGGAGAAGGTAGCCCGGATGGCTCTTGATCTGCAAGATTCCGGGGCCAGATATTTCTTTATCACTGATTCTGCCTTTAATTCCGACATTCAACACAGTCTCGCCGTGGCGAAGGCTTTCAAAGCCGCCGGCGTCTCAATCCCCTGGGGAGGTTTTTTTGCCCCTCGGAGGCTCCCTGCCGATTATTTTACAATTATGGCCGATGCTGGTCTTACCCATGTTGAATTCGGCACGGAATCGCTGGCTGATGTAATGCTGAAAGCCTATCGTAAACCTTTTACCGTCCGTGATGTCTTTGCCGCCCATCAACAGGCCCTTAAGGCCGGGCTGCATGTAGCCCATTATCTGCTGCTGGGCGGCCCCGGCGAATCCGCCGCAACTATTCTAGAGACTCTGGATAACATCGATACACTCACTCGCACCGTACTGTTTTTTTTCATCGGCATCAGGATCTATCCCCAGACAGAACTTTATGATATCGCTCTTGCTGAGGGCAAGATAAGCCCAGCCACAAACATGCTGGAACCGATTTTTTACGAGGCCGACGACATTGACCGGCTAACTATAGAGACTCTTGTCACCGCACGGGTTGGCAAGCGCGTTAACTGTATCGTCGGCTCCGGTGGCTCAAGCGAGGTCACTCCGGTGAGTAAGATGTATGCCCGTGGTTATACCGGGCCGTTATGGGAGCATCTTATCCGTTAGTGTTTGCCAGTCCTTCAACTCCACCTCAAAATTATGATAACTCGCGCAGCGTTCCCCAAAAAAGTCCTCATTATCGGCTCCGGTATCGGTGGCCTCAGCACGGCAATAATCCTGACTCAACTTGGCTTTGACGTCACGGTGCTGGAGAAAAACCATCAGCCGGGAGGGGTGATGCGCAGCTATACCCGTGACGGCATCGAGTGCGGTGTCGGTGTTCATTATCTGGGATCGCTTGATAAAGGCCAGATCCTCAGGACTTTTTTTGATTATCTTGGGGTCACCGGGGCTATTCCGGTGAACAGAATGGGCAGCAATGGCATTATTGACCGGTACATTTTCGATTCTCCCTCCAGTCGCCTGCAGCGCTTCGATCTTCCGCCGGGAATGGATGCCTATGAACAAAATCTGACCAGGGCTTTTCCGGAAGAACAGGATATAATAGCCCAAATAATGGTACCGATTCGGCAGGCAGCAAAACAACTGCATGCACTTGAATTTCTCTCTACCTCCGACAACAATTTTTCCCTGCTTGATCAATACGATCCATTCGGTGCTATACTGAACGATCTGGGTTGCTCGGCAGAGCTGCGCAACGTACTATCCATCCCCTCTTCCTGGCTTGGCGTACCTCTTGACGACTGCCCAGCCTACTATCACAATATGGCTCTGGCCTCCTATGTTTCCTCCTCATGGCGTCTTGAGCGAAACGGCGCCCATATGGCCGATGTCTTCGCCGATCGGTTGCTGAACCTCGGTGGAAAAATTATCACGGGCGCGGAAGTCAGCAGAATCGATGTCGATTCGCGGCTGGTCAAAGGTCTGCACCTGCAATCAGGGGAAATGCTGCCGGCCGCAATCGTCATTGGCGCAGTTCATCCGAAAATTGTCTTGCAGATGCTCTCGGCACAAGACGTCAAACCTTCTTACCGAAAACGGATAAGCACCTTGCAGGATACCCATGGAATTTTTTCGGTCCATGTCAGTATCGATGGAGAGAGTCACCGGGAAATCCCCCATAACATCTTTAAAATTGCAACGAACCAAAAAGGCGGCATCTCGGATCTCAAGTACTATCAAATCCGCAAGAGCGAGAAAAAAGACAAGAACCTGCTATCGATTCTCACCTCCGGCATGGATGAGTTATGGGCACCCTGGGAAGGAACCCGAAGCGGTCGCCGGGGTAAAGAGTATCTGGAAGTGAAAGAAAGATATGCCGCGGGGCTGGTAGAAGAAGCGGCGCAGATGTTTGGCTCTTTTAAAGGAGCAAAAATCCTCGATGCCAGTACCCCTTTGACCATGCGGGATTGGGTCAATAGTCCCGGCGGCAGCGCCTACGGGGTGCTTCGCTCTTCCAGTCAGATGCTGGCGACTGCCCTGTTAAATCGCACGGCCGTCAAAGGATTGTATCTTGCCGGGCAGAATGTCATGGCCCCCGGCATCATCGGCACCATTATGGGTTCGTTTAGTACGGTAAAATTGATCCTCGGCCCAGATGAATTTAAAACTCTGATCCGCTTATAAGGAGTCCTGATGATACGGATTATTCTGTTTATCCTTGGCACGATCGGTTTTCTTCGTTTTTCCTGGCGGGCTCTGCACAATCCGGGCTCACACGGTTTCTACCGATTTTTTGTTTTTGAAACAATCTTGCTCCTGGTCTTACTCAATCATCCCCATTGGTTCAAAAACCCCTTTTCACCATTACATCTGGTGTCCTGGTTTTTTTTACTCGTCTCGATTTTTTTTATTATCCAGTCTCTTCTGATGCTCAGGCTGAAAGGAGGTCATGCCAAGCGCGAAGGTATGCCGGAAAACCTTACTTTTGAGAACACCGCCCATGTTGTGGAAGCAGGACTGTATCGCTCTATTCGACACCCCATGTACAGCTCTCTGCTCTTCTTAAGCTGGGGTGCTTTTTTAAAAAATATTTCCCCATTGAGTATTTGCTTGGTTCTAGTGGTGAGTGGCTTTTTGATTGCTACTGCCAAGGTGGAGGAGCGGGAGAATATTCAGTTTTTTGGCAAGGAATATGAGAAGTATATGCAACGGACCAAGATGTTTATTCCCTGGCTGCTGTAGATTTATACAACCGTCAGAGAAATCCAGCCAACAGAAAACCGGCCGCTTTCCGGAATCATCCCCAGTATTCTATCGCCTTTCTGCAGTCTTCCCGAAGAAAAAAGCTCTTCCAGCATAATATAAAAAGAGGCGGAACCGGTATTTCCTTTACTGGAGAGGTTGGAAAACCAACGATCTTCCGGGATTGGAAAACCGATCTCTTCCAGCCCGTTCATGACCGGGTCTTTAAAATATTCGGAAGAATAATGCGGCAGGAACCAGTTAATTCCAGATGGTTTGAGACTATGCTTTGCTACCAACCGGGGCAAACTTTCACCAATTGTCGCCCGAATTATTTCCCGGTTCAGCAGACGGGCATCTTGTTTTATGGTCATGACCCCCTGTTTGTCCAACCCGCCGGTCCTGGCGTACTCACGCCAGCCTGTGAGGCTGCCATCTTTTTGCTTCACCGCTCCTGCATACATGCAGGCGTCGAGTTGATGGGCATGGGAGATAATTTCAATCCAGTCGATCCTGAGGCTAAGAGCTTTTACTGCCGGTTTGTTCTCGATCAACACCGCACCGGCACCATCAGAGAGCATCCAACGCAAGAAATCGGCCTCAAAGGAAAATGCCGGGTGTCTTTTGGTTTGTTTTTTTTGCTGTTCCTTATCTTGAATATTGCCGGACATGGCTGCAAAAAAATCATCCCGCAAAAAAGTGCACGCCAGCTCCGATCCCGTAGTGACTGCATTGGCAGTCAGCTCCTGGGCCACTGAAAGTGCGCCGAATTTCATGGCCGTAATACCGGAGAGGCAAATCCCGGCGGTAGATATTACTTCACACGGCCCCGCTCCAACCAGTTCGCCATGCACCATGGAACCATGCCCCGGCATAATTTGATCGGGAGAAGAGGTGCCGCAGCAAAGACATTCCAACGAAAAGGCAGAAGCATCGTTAGCAGGCCGCAGGCGGCGAACGGCTTCTGCTGCGAGTTGGGCGTTGGTATGGGTGATTTTGCCGGTCTTGGGATCTATGGCATAATATCTGGTCTTGATACCGTTGTTGCCAAGAATAATCTGCCTGGTTTTCGCCGAAATCTTACTGACTGCCCCCAGATAATCGTCCAGCGCCCTGTTGTCCACCGGTCCGCCGGGCAGCACGGCAGAAACTGCGGTAATAAAAGCATTCATCAATTAAATCCGTGCATTCTTATGACTGTTGGCAAGCAGTTCGGCATAAAAGGTATAGAACTGTTTTTCCTCAAGCTTTGTTTTGGTAACGGCATTGGTCAGCGTATAATAATCAAGATCATGGTTAACAATTTTGTTTCTCTGCTGCTGATACAGGTCAGTCCCCGGTAGCGGAGTCATAACCGTAATCATCGGCAAATCAACTTTATTTTTGCCAAGATATGCTTCGAGGCGGTAAAAATCGTCTTCATCATAGTCGGGTGAGATAATAAAATCTCCAACAATTGTGATGCCCATATCTTTCAGGAGGGCTATGGCTTCGATATTGATGCTCGCTTTGTTGGCCTTATTCATGGAGGAAAGACCTGCATCACTGATCTCTTCAAAGCCGATAATCACCGCCCGCAGTCCAGCCTGCTGCCATTGCCGAACCATCTCCGGATGACGAACAACCGTATCGGAACGAATATCGGCCAGATATTGTTTATGCAAATCAGCAGCGACAAGAGCCTGCCCAAGAGCCTTTGCCCGCTCTATATCCCCGAAGGTATTGGCATCGACGAGCCTGATGACGGGAATGTCGCCAAGCAGCCGGATGTCCCTCACCACGGCTTCAATTGATTTGGTCAGATAGTTGCCACCGGTCTGGCCTTTGATGCAACAGAAAGAACAGCGATGCGGGCAACCATAAGCGGAGGCGACAAAGCCCATATTAATGTTCAATTTTTCCAGAACATAGTGGTGGCGATAGTGGCTGACCAGATGATAAGCAGGCGGTCTCTCATCAACCAGATCAATGACGGTATTGCAACAATCCGGCCGCAAAAGAGGAGCCCCGGCCTTGGTTTTCAGCAGGCCGGGTATTGATATGCCTGCCTCGTTTCTTTCCAGGTTCGAGACCAGCTCGGCAAATACTTTTTTCCCCAGGCCGACGACAATAAAATCAACCGCGGGATCATTAAAAAATGCTGGATCGTTGCTGGCGTGTACTCCCCCAACCACAACGGTTGCCGCACAGTGATTTTTTATCTTTGCAGCCAGCTGCAGCATGGTATTCGCTTCACAAGTTACCCCGGTAATCCCCACCACATCCGGGGAAAAACTACACAATATTTCATCAAGTCCATCGGGATCTGCTTTAAGGTCAACAATCCGTACATCATGCTGGAGCAAATTACCGGCGAGTTCTTCCAGGGCCAGCGGTTCCCCCCGAAAAATTTGTTTGAGGGAGTCTATTCCATAACGTTCCTCCGGAATACTGCGGCCGCAATTGGGTGGATTAAGCAGAAGTATGTTCATGATTTCGTGGGTAGGTTATCCGGTCCCGATAAATCGAAAGAAATCCGGGATTCTTTTTAATGCCCTTTGAGGGTATTCCGTTAAATACTCGCTTGTCGGGTACTCTTTTCAGTACCCCTTTGTGGGGGATAAGTGCCTTGGTGGTACATTCAAGTTGTTAGCCTTGAAAGTGCTTTCCACATTCTTGTTTTTATAACAAGTTTAATGAGTAAGGCACAAAACACCTCCCTCATTTTAACTCCATCTTAGCACAGTTCTTTGAGGTATTTAAATTTTATTTTGCTTCACAAACTACCCAACATTCTGAAACAGCAACATTTTTAATAATCGGCCTGTTTTGATTCCAGGAGTAATTCCACGATCACCGGCCGGATCAAATGAGAATCCTCACCTCTATAAGTCATCATAACAGGAGCCCGATTACAAATAGATTACATATCGATAAAAACTGTTTTCCGACAATATTTTTCATTATTTTTTTATAGCATAAAGAGCATTCACTTATCCAAAAAGGCGTGACAGGGAGTGGATGACGCAAAAATTCCTGCATAAAGAATGATCGAAATCAGACTATCTTGCAGAAAGAAAGGTTCCGGAGGAAAACAAAAATATATCAGAACTGAATGGTATTAACCATTGCCCAAAAAAACTTTAAATGGTTACTGTTTACATAATGAAGAAGTGACGCACTTCATCAGACTACAAGTACATATGCTTGACCGACTTGATCTGGGTACATTCCCATAACCACCTTGGATGTTTCATAAAGTAGAGGGAAAAAGAGCATGGCAAAAGCACAAACGTTCCGGGCAATCAGTGGCCGGATACATTTCAAATGTCATGCATGCCAAGCCAAACGAATGGTGGCAATCTCTCCAGGAGTCAGGCAAAGGTCTATCCGTTGCCACAAATGTGGTGAGTCGACTCGGGCACGTTTCAATCGCCGTTTAATTTTAAGAGAACAACAGAGAGGCAAGGTCCTGATTTCAACGAGCGACAGTAGCTACTTCGAGGTCGATCTCTATGATATATCTCTCAACGGAATCGGTTTTGACGTTTCGCCCAGGGATATCAGGAAAATGACAGTAGGTGCGGAAGTCCAATTCAGATGCACGTGGAATCCGCGGCTATTCAGTCAGGGACGTTATATCATCAGGTCTATCAAGGGTCGACGAATTGGCGCGCAAAAGGGTTAGTGACTTAGAAATAAATCTCCTGTGCTTTCTACAGGAAATTTATTTCGTGAAGGAACTTATACCCGTCAAGCGAGTACTGAAAAGAGTCCCGCAAAGCTTTTAGGCGGGATTATAATGGCACTCCGCCATTAAGCCTTTGGGCAATTAGAGCAGCGTTCACCTTTCTTCTTTTTGAATTTTTCGCAGCATTTCTTTTTCTTCTTTTTTTCTTTTTTTTCCTTTTTTTTGGCCATAGCAAACCTCCTGCATTGTGCCGAAAGAAACAACTTCGGTTGTCACTTTGTTTTTATTTTTTTTTCTATCTCATGCCAAATATCCTGGTACGCCTTTGCGGCGAAATCTTTGCCGGCATAGGTTAGGACCGGAGCCCTGTGCACGCCCATTTTCTCAATTTCGGTGGAAAAAGGAACATAATTCTTCAATAAGCTCTTATATTTTTTACGCAAGGCAACCATGGTATCTTTGTGCAGTTTTTTACTTTTTTGCACCATGGAAAAAAACGGCAGGAGTTTTTTACGCTGATATTCGTTCTCTTTGAAAAAACCATTCAACTGTTCGAAAGTACGGACGGACAGGGTGGTAGGAATGACCGGGACTACGATTTTATCAGCAGTCTTAAAAACGTTTTCAGAAAGAAGTGATATGTTCGGAGGACAGTCGAGGATGACCACGTCGTAGTCACTGTCTACCTCCCGCAAAGCCTTTTTCAGACGAGAGCGGCTATTATTCATGCGCGACAGAAAAATATCGAAATCACGATAGGTTAGATTTGCTGGCAACAGATCAAGATTATCAAAATCACTCGCCCGAATGGCATTCAAAAATCCTTTCACATCCTTAAAGAAGGCCTTATTTTGTAGTTTTTTCGAAGGTTTTACCCGAAAATAAAAGCCTGAAGCACCTTGAGGGTCGAGGTCGCATAACAGGGTCCTTCGGCCTTCCAAAGCACTGGCATAAGCCAGATTGACAGAGGTTGCGGTTTTACCGACTCCCCCCTTGTTACTGTAACAGGCTATTATTTTCATCGACACATTCCTCACTTTCCTGGGTATGAAATAGTCTTGTAAATGCGCTTCGGGTTTCCGAGCTGTCAAAGCGGGCAAAATTTTTCATCACCTGACGTCTTTCCTTCTGCTGCAGCCTATGGAGAATGGCGGTGAGCGCCCCGACACTCTCGGCAACCTTTAATTTTTCATTGCCGAAATCGGACATTTTTTCCTGCAAAATATGCCTGAGAAATTTTTGCTGGACCGAATAATCATTAAAATTACCGAGATTATCCTGCAGCAGCTTGAGAGCCTTTATCAGGCTTATAATCTCATCTTCAGAAAAAAGGGGCGCAAAAAACTCCATCAGATAGCGCAGTTTTTTACAATTGATTCTCAACTGATGAATGACACTATCCTCGGTTTGAGCGTCAATATCCCGGGCAATTTTACAGACTTTTTCATAGCGTTTGAGAATCAACCGACAGGCAAACGCCAGGCTCTTTTCTGCGCCCTTTGGACCGACAGCGAGGCTTGTTTCATTGGTAAATATTTTCTCGAGCCTGTCAATTTCTTGACGATATATTTTACTGCGCATCGCCTTAATAACGTTTGCATGTTCTTTGTTGCGCTGTACAGAAAGATAATCAAACAGAATAGCCAGACCTGCGTGCGTATCATCCGGTATCAGATTAAAATAATGCAGTTTATTAAGCAAATAGACGTCCAGATCACGCAAGGCGTTGGTTTTCTGCATAAGAGAAGAGAAATCTTTTTTTAATTGTAGCGTCTCCTCTGGATTATAGACTCCTGTAAAAAGACTCAGCACAGACCTGACCTTGCGCAGACTGACCCGATAGTCATGAAGAAATTCCGTGTCGTAATCAGCAATCAGGCCCTGCTCATTGGCGCGTGCGGTATGCAGAAAGACGGAGATAATGGTTTGTGTACTGTCCTTGGCAAGAGCTTCAGCATGGAGCTGTATCACTGGTTTTGCTGTGTATTTTTGGTGTTTAATCCCTAAAGCCTGGTATACCTGGCCTACGTTCTGACAAGCACGAGCACCTATTTTTTGCAGCGACCGGCGCAGGTCGTCATGGGCCTTACTGTAACCACGTAAATACTGGGTAGTGCCAATTCCTATCGACTTCTTGCCGCGGCTCATGGCCATATGGTGCAGACGGGCACGGGTTTTTCCTTCATCATCGAGGAGTAGGCCATGCAAAAGACAGAGATCCACATCGGCGACAGGCAGAAAAGCCCGGAGAGATGATATTTTTTGCAAGTGAGACGCCACCGGCCCCTCCGATAAATCGCCGGAAAATACCCATTTTTCGGGGCCAATCTGTTTGGTCAACCCACCAGTCTGCAGATCGATGAGGAGCAGTGTATCACCCTCCTGAAAAAGCATTTTTCCTGAGTGAAATACCTCAGCATCAAAAGTATCAAAGAGAATCCCTTCCTGCTTCTCGTCCTGCTCAAAAGATATCTTGTATGACGGTGAATCAGATAATTTTTTTTGCAGTTTTTTATGGTTCAACGTCGATGGGAGCAAATAGATGAAAGGGTCCATAGCCATTTAGTGTTTTACTCCTGAATTCCTTTTACTCTTTTCAGTACCCCCGTGAGGGGTAAAAAAATATCAAAACAGAGAATATCTCTAACATTAATACCTCTAAGTTACAACCAGGGCACTTATCCTCCTCAAGGGGGATTCATCTCCCCCCTTGAAGGGATACTGAAAAGAACTGGTATATTTCTCGCTTACAGTGGTGAGCTTTTTGCTTTATATTATTTTAATACCTTTGGTACAAAGCGCAGGGAGGTGGTATTTCTCCTCTTTGGTCATTATCATTTATCATAATGGAATTCAGAGACCAATCTCACTCATGCTAAAAACAGCAAGGTAACGCTGCAGGTCCTTACCGCGATGGCCTTTTTACGCAAACAACCATGTTTTATGGAAATGTCGACTCCTGTTTCTTTTATCTGGAAGATCGACTACCATACATTAAGCAAAACAAAGGCTTGAGACACCTCGCGAGCTTCACCGACAATTCTACAGAAACTACCACAATACTATGGGCCAGGAAACTCCAGTAGACAAAAAGAAGACGGAAAAGATCTCCGACGATAAGAAAGTCCCTACCACCTTCGACCTGCAAGCCTCGGAATGGTATCTTAACAGGGAATTGACATGGCTTGAATTCAACAAAAGAGTTTTACACGAAGGCCAAGACCCGCGCAATCCTCTTCTGGAAAGGGTTTTTTTCCTGGCAGTGGTTGGATCGAACCTGGACGAATTTTTTATGAAAAGAATCGGTGGATTGAAACAGATGGTCGGGGCCAGTGTCAAAAGCCTGTCTCTTGATGGCCGTCTGCCTCAGGAACAGATCGATCTCTGCCATGAAGTAGTCCGCGAAATTCTCGACCAGCAGCTCATCCTTGAAAACGATCTTCAGCGATTGCTGTCTCGGAAAAATATAAAATTAAAAAAGTATAAAGACCTCTCCAAGGAAGAAAAGGAAAACATCGATCAGTATTTTCGAAATGAAATTTACCCCTTGCTGACACCTCAGGGGATGGATCCTGCCCACCCCTTCCCTTTTATCTCTAATTTATCCATCAACCTGCTGGTCAGCGTGCGTTATCCTGGAAGCGATCACAGCTATCTCAACCGCATCAAGATCCCTACCAGCTCGGACCTGCCACGATTCATCCAGATAGGCAAGGAACATGTCTATATTCTTCTGGAAGACCTGGTCGGTAACAACCTGCAGCTCCTGCTCCCCGGTATGGAGGTGGAGACCTGCGAAACCTTTAGAGTTACCCGCAACGCCATCACCGAACGACACGAGGAACAAGCTAATGACCTGCTGGTGGTGATTGAATCGGCCCTGCGGGATAGAAAATTTGCCGAAATCGTCCGGTTGGAGATAGGCAACGGTATGCTCGAGCATCATAAAGGCAAACTGGCGGCGGAATTGCGCGTTGACGAGACCAAGGACGTCTATGAAGTAGACGGTATTCTGGGCCTGCGCGATCTTATGCAGATTGCGGCCATCGACCGTTCCGATCTGCACTTTGCCCAACATCACCCAGTTGATAACCCCGAGCTTTTAGGCGATGACCCGAACATTTTTCACACCATCAGGGAACACGGGGATGTCCTCCTGCAGCATCCTTATGAATCTTTTGATACCTCGGTCGAACGTTTTCTGCGAGAAGCAAGTATGGACCCTAAGGTTATGGCCATAAAGATGACCCTCTACCGAACGGCCAAGGACTCCAAAATTATCCAGTACCTGATAGATGCGGCTCAGAACGGCAAGCAGGTCGCTGTGGTGGTCGAACTCATGGCCCGATTTGACGAATCGGCCAATATCAGATGGGCCGGTTTTCTCGAAGAAGCAGGCATTCATGTAACCTATGGCGTCATCGGCTTAAAGACCCACTCCAAGCTCATCTTTGTCATCCGCAAAGATTATAACGGGTTGCGCCGATACTCCCATATCGGCACAGGCAACTATCATGCCGGAACGGCCAGAGGCTATTGTGACCTGGGACTGATTACCTGCGATCCGGAGATCGGCGCCGATTTGACCGAACTGTTTAATTATCTGACCAGCGGCTACACCCCGATGCGCCGGTATATCAAGCTGCTGCCTTCACCAAAAATACTAAAAAAAGCCTTACTGAACAAAATAGCACGGGAAATAGAACATCAGAAAAAGAACAAAAACGGCCTTATCCAGCTCAAAACTAATGCCCTGGTCGATAGAGATATCGTCGAGGCATTGTATCGTGCCTCCCAGGCCGGGGTCCATGCGGATCTGATTGTTCGTGATTCCTGCCGGTTGCGCCCGGGTATTAAAGGCTTGTCGGAGAACATCAGAGTTATCTCACTCGTCGGTAGATTTCTCGAACATAGCCGAATTTTTTATTTTCGAAACAATGGCGAAGAAGAATATTTTATTGGCTCCGCCGATCTGATGATGCGCAACCTGGAAAGCCGGGTAGAAGTATGTGCCCCCATTACCTCCCCGCAACACAAGGCACTTCTGAGGGAGGTGCTTGACCTGCAACTGACCAACACCAGAAATGTCTGGGAAATAAAGAGTGACGGCTCCTCGGTCCAGCTCCAGTCCGAGAATGAAAAAGGTGCTGCCTGTATTCACCACCACCTCATAGCCAGGGCCGAAAAAAGAGCCGCTGCCGGCCGATTAGCTCTCGCCAAGAAAAGAAGTAAGAAGAAGATGCCCAACCGGTATAATTCGGCAATGATGGACAAATAGGCAGGGCGCATTGGAACGCCTTCTGCCGCCATGACAGAACATTTCAGTTGTTGCCCGGCAGGGCACAATAGGACCAGGCGGCATGGTGGAGATTGCAATGCACGCTGGGCCCTTTCCTTATCGGTTTCGGGCCCGCCACATTGACAATATTCTCGGAAAAATGTTCAGAGATATCCTGGGAAAAACGCCGTTTTCCAGCCGGTCCCACAGCCATTATTGTTGCAGCAGAAGACGGGGTACCGTCGGTTGAAAGGAACAACAGAGAACGAGCGGGTCTCTAACTGTTCTTTAGTCAGAGCTTTGCGACAACATAGCAATACCCCTTGAGGGGGTATCCTGTTCAGGAATAAGACGCTAATTCAGTATCGATTTCATCAATTTTCTGCTGGGCTATTTCCCATTTACCATACCAGCGCTCCAGACGGCTTTTGCATTCTTCATACTCTTTGCTCGCCTTGGCCCAACTCTTTTTGTCTGAATAGAGTTCGGGATCAGCCATCAAAGCTTCGAGGTCTTCCTTCTGCTGTTCATAGAACTCAACCTTTTTCTCCCCTTCGCTCACCTGTTTCAACCAGGGACCGGCACGCCTGCTCCGCTCCTGGCGAAGCTCCGCCTCCATTCGTTTTTTCTCTTTGCGGCTCTCCTGCGATTCCGGCGATTTTGTTGCGTTTTCCTCGTCGGCCTGGCGGTCATTTGCCGCCTGCTGTTTTTCCTGCTCACGGAGCTGTTCCTGCTTCACCAGATATTCTTCAATGCTGCCTTCATACATGGTGAGGTGACCGTCTTTCACCTCAAGGACCTTATTGACAAAGCCTTCAAGAAAATAGCGGTTATGCGAGACGACCACTATTGTTCCGTCGTATTGGGCCATCGCCTCCTGCAAAACATCCTGGGAACTCATATCCAGATGGTTGGTCGGCTCATCGAGGAGCATGCAGTTTGCCGGTTTGGCGATCATTTTGGCGAGGGCCAGCCTGCTCTTTTCACCACCGGAAAGAACGGAAACCTTTTTATCGACATCCTCGCCCCGAAAAAGAAACGCGCCGAGTAGCGAACGAGTCCGGGTGACGGTCATTTCCTCCCCGGACAGCGCCATGGTTTCGAGAAGGTTCAATTGCGGAGAAAGCTCTTGGGCCTGATGCTGGCCAAAGTAGGAAACTTTGACGCCCGAGCCGAAGCGAATCTCACCCGCATCATGTTCGATCTGCCCGGCCAAAATTTTCAAAAACGTCGATTTTCCAGCCCCATTGACCCCGACCACAGCGACCTTATCGCCACGACTGAGCAGCAGATCCACCTCACTGAATACCTGGCTTCCATTATAACTCTTGCTGACGCTCTCAACCGTCAAGACATCTTTACCCGATGACGGGGCAGGCGGAAAGGTGAACCTTATCTGTCTTTCTTCTTCAGACAATTCAATACGTTCCAGCTTATCCAGCTGCTTGACCCTGCTCTGCACCTGTTTGGCCTTAGTTGCTTTGGCCCTGAATTTATCGACAAAGCGCATGGTCTGCTTGATCTTGGCCTGCTGATTATCGTAGGCACCCTTCTCGATGGCCCTTCGTTCAGCTCTCTCTTTCAGGAAATAGGTGTAATTGCCTTTATAGACATCGATACGGCCAAAACTGAGTTCCCATATCCGTTCCGTCACCTTGTCAAGAAACGTACGATCATGGGAAATAATCACCATCGAGCCGTTATAATTTTTAAGAAACTGCTCGACCCAGGTCAGCGAATCAAGGTCAAGATGGTTGGTCGGCTCATCGAGCAGCAGCAGCGATGGGGCCTCAAGCAGCATCTTGGCGAGTTTTAAGCGCATCTGCCAGCCACCGGAGAAGGCATTGACCGGTTTTACCATGTCTTCCCGGTGAAAGCCGAGGCCGAGCAGTATTTTTTCAATCTTTCCGGCAATGGCATAGATTTCACTGGCGTCGAGCTGGTGCTGGATCTCGCCCTGTCGCAGCAGGATAGCCTGAAATTCCTCGGAGTGCGGATCTATCTTCAGCATCTGTTCGTGAAGTTGCACAGCTTCGGCCTGCAGGGCTAGAAGTGGGGCAAAGGCGGTTTCCGCTTCTGCGTAGAGGGTCCGTTCGGAAAACAATTCCGAGGATTCCTGGGGCAGATAGCCGATAGTGAAATGTTTGGATCTGGTTACCACCCCGTCGTCGGTCGCTGCTATCCCGGCCATGATTTTTAGAAGAGTGGTTTTCCCGGCCCCGTTGACCCCGACAAGGCCAACACGATTTCCTGAATGCACCTGGATGGAAACATCATTAAACAGATGTTTTTCCCCGTAGCGAATATCTAAATGATTAACCGACAACATAATCTACACTTCCCCGCTTCATTTCTTTTTTAGGCACAATTGTAAAGCGGCCGGAAAAACCAAGCTCTTCCAGCCTTTTAATGTTCTGTCTTTTCATTCCTACTACCGCCGACATATCTCTTGGCGAGATATGAATGAGCAGCTTCTGCAGTGGCTCAAGCTCGGCAAACCTGGCCCGTATCTTTTTGAACCAGATTCTTGACTGTACCAGCTCGCCAAAAGCCGGATGATAGGGGCCGGCCACAATACTTTCTGCCAGCGAAACCGAAGGTTGCAGTCCCATCCGCACCACGTCAATTCTGGCCTCGGTCAATTTCTGGAAGGATCTGGCGGTCAGGGCCACAGCTTTACTTAAGGAGAGGGGGCTATACCTGTGCGCCCGGTACAATTTTTCCAGCCCGGAATCCTTGACCACTAGAGTCGGATAGAGTCGAACAAAATCAGGTTTAAGACCAATCACTTCATCAATTCCCCGCAAAAACGAGCCACTCGTCTCACCGGGCAGGCCGGGCATCAACTGCAATCCTACCTGTATTGTTGCATCTTTAAGCAAGTAAAATGACTGGCGGATCTGCGCCGAGCTATGTCCCCGAAGAGAATTTTGCAGCACTCTATCGTTGAACGATTGCGCACCCAGTTCGACTACCTTAACGTTATACTCCTGCAGCAGTTGACAGATCCCGGGATCAATACAATCAGGCCGGGTCGACAGCCGAATGGAATCAACTTTTTTCTCTCTAATATAGGGCTGGACCGCCGACAATAAGGCAACCTGTTCTGCGACCGGCAAACAGGTAAAAGAGCCGCCAAAAAAAGCCACCTGAACCTGGCTGCGTTGCCCTTTTCGCGTCAGCCACTCGTCTACCGTTTCAGCAACCGCCACTTTTGCCGGGTTATCTCTGGTCCAACCGGAAATTTTCTGCTGATTACAGAACAGACAGTCATGTGGACAACCACGATGCGGAATAAAAATGGGGACAACCAGCAACGATTCCATCAAACATCGATATCTGCAAGGCTTGCCAGAGCAGCGGTTGCTGCCCGCTGCTCTGCTTCCTTTTTCGATCCTGCCTGACCGGTGCCGAGTACCTGGTCGCGGAAACAGACGGCGAGAGTAAATAACTTTTGGTGCGATGGTCCCTCTTCGGCATCTACCCTGTACGTAGGAGCCTCATTGTACTTCTCCTGCAGGGCTTCCTGGAGACGACTTTTAGAATCGGCCAGCAGCAGTTCTTCTCTTTTCCCTTCGATTTCCGGCAGAAAAAACCGTCCCACAACTTCATAGACAATCTGGTAACCACCATCTTCAAAGATAGCTCCCATAACTGCTTCGTAAGCGCAAGACAGAATCGAAGATTTTGACCGCCCATGCGAAGCATCTTCGCCCTTGCCAAGCGCCAGATAACTCCCTAAATCCAATGCTCTTGCCATCTTGGCCAGATACTGTTCATTGACCAGAGACGAACGCAGCCTGGTCAACTCCCCTTCACGCATCTGCAGATACCGATGATAGAGAATATGGCCGATAACCAGATCAAGGACGGCGTCACCTATAAATTCCAGGTTTTCATTATCGTGTCCACTCTGTCCCTGTTCAAAGGCATAAGAGGAGTGGACAAGCGCCTTCTGCAACAGGCGCAGATCAGTAAAACGATACCCGAGAGTCTTTTCCAATATGCTCAATTGTTCTTTGTTGATCCGTACCAACGAATCAATATCCATACCCATTCAATATTTTCCCTTGTTAAAAAATTCTGCTATGGTATAAAGATGACCTTTAAAAGGAAGGCGGCGTAGCCAAGTGGCCAAGGCAGTGGTCTGCAAAACCATTATTCATCGGTTCGACTCCGATCGCCGCCTCCAGCAATTTCAAAGGGATTACAGATTGTTCAATCTGTAATCCCTTTTGCTATTCCCGCACTGTTTTTTTCTGACCTGTAAATACTCGATAATCACCTTGAGGTCAAGCCGGATGGTCAAACAACCGGACAT
>CBDTUM010000015.1:0-47363 GCA_965363495.1 uncultured Desulfopila sp. | reverse complement strand
ATTTTTACTGCCTCGTCCCAGGATAAAATTTCTTTTTTGTCTTTTGCGCTGCCAGGGACAGGGAGGGTAAGAAAGAGTACAAGCAGCAGTATGTACCGCAAAAGAGGTCTTTTTTTCAATTGCATATCAGCGCCTTGTCTGTTCCGGTAAGGGTGTTTCCATGGGGAGGGTGGTCACTCGATTTCGGCCATTTTTTTTAGACAAAAAGAGATTGCGATCAACTGCATCGATGAACTGCTGCTGGGTGACGTCGTCTTCCGGAGGCAAATAGACGCCGCCACAACTTATAGTTATTTTTACCTCACGATCTTTTATCATGGTCGTCACTGAGGCGGCGCATCGTCGCAGCCGTTCGGCAAAAACATTCAAACCAGCCTGGTTGGTTTCAGGCAGTATGACGGCAAACTCCTCGCCGCCATATCTGGCAACTATGTCACTTGGGCGTACGGCCTTGCTGAGAGTTTGTGCCAAGTTAACCAGAACCTGATCGCCTGCCGGATGACCGAAGGAATCGTTCACCTTTTTAAAAAAATCAATGTCAAATAAAAGCAGAGAAAGATGATTCTTATAACGCTTGGCGCGGGTCATTTCCGTGCCGAGAATTTCCTGGAAATATCGATGATTATAGAGATGGGTCAAACCGTCTCGAAACGCCAGCTCTGTGAGTTTTGCATTGGCATTTTTCAGTTCCTGAGCGATTCTTTCTGATTTTAATTTAGATTCCTTGAGTTCCAGCACCAACTGTTCATAAGAAAGATTCAACTTGCCAAGTTCATCATTGGCTTCCTGCAGCATCTGGGAATAGGGTTTTAACTGGCCGGGATCGATTTCAAAGATTTTCAGGATACCAAGGCTTTTGTCGGCGACATTATCCAGTAGCGTTCTGGTCTGATCTTCGGTGATGTTAAAGAAATCCTCCATCTTTGTGTATAATTCCCGGACGTTTTGTGAGGTTTCGGCGCCACTGTAAATTGCCGACAGGAGATTTGCCACATACAGCACGGTGCATGTCTGGCGATATTCTTTAGGGGCGTGATCCGGTTGGTGGTGATAACGTACCGGCTCTACTATAGACAAAGGAATTCCCCAGGTTTTGAGAAGCGTCCAGCTGAGCTGTTGGTGATCAAACTGATACATTTTTTGTTCCAGCTGGACCAGGCTGGTCTCACCGTCGCCAATGTACTGTTCCAGGGCGGCGGCATATTCCTGTCCTTTACTCAGGTACATTATCAAAATTCCGATGTCCTGAAGCAGGGCGGTAACGAAAATATCTTCATTTTTTTCATGGAGCAGCTCCATGATCAGTTCCCCCGCCACCGCCGCCGTAACAGAGCGGCGCCAGAAGTAGTCGAAATTCAACCATGATTCCGTCTTATCCCGAAGATCACTGGCTATAACGAAGGAAAGAGCGATGTTTTTGATTACATTGGTTCCAAGTATGGAGAGTGCTCGGCTGACATTGCCTATTGCACAGGGCAGGGCATAAAACGCCGAGTTGGCAATCCGCAGCAGTTTGCTTGTAAGCGCCGGATCTGCCGTAATTATTTTTTCCAGATCGGTTAAAGAGCTCTCTTTGTCCTGGATTGTTTTAAGGATCTGAGCGGCTATTACAGGTGGTGAAGGCAGGTTGATCTGGGCGCTGATCAGCCGTAAAATCTCTGCATTGGAAATGTCTGTTGCCATCTATTTACCTGTTTGGGGAGTATTGTAGGATGATTCCATCATATCGTTGTTGACGAAATATGCAAATAATTTCAGGAATTGCAGGGAGTCGTTGTAAACGGTTCCGGCACCTATGCCAGCTGTTTTTTCAATGGCTTTTGAGAGGACCGTATTGTGGTAGGGCAAAGCCGGCAATGTTGTGGCGACCTCTGCCAGTCTGTAACTTAATTTTCTTTCACCAGATAAAAAACTATCTGCAGTGATTCCTTAAAAAGTATGGTGCCCGGTTCGAATGCACTCTGTCCTGCCGGTTTAGCTGTCTGGAATCTGGCTTGCAAAAAAGGTTCGCCGGCTGCTTGCGCTGCTATCGAATAAACAGGACCGATCTGCTCCGGCAGATGAGCGACCATGATCTGGGCTTTCTCCAGACCATCCTGAATGGCACCACGCAGTGCATCTTCGCGAAATTTTTTCTCTTGCGATGAGCTCAGGAGGGTTGAATGTATCTGGGCAACCCCGGCATCGATGATGGACCGGATAAGGTCGTCGTAGCGGCTGAGTTTTCGTAGTGTTACTGCAACGGTTCTTGCTACTTCGGTGCCGGTATAGATTTGCGCACTGTTGTTCCAGTTGTAATGAGGAGTTATCTGCAATTGCGCGGAACTGATATCCGCTTTTGCTATACCGAGAGCTTCCAGGGAGCCTATAAGTTTCCTGGATCGCATTTCTATACTGTCTCGCGCCTGGGCCACCTCGAAACCGGTCTCGGCAATGCTCAATGAAAGAGTAACAATATCCGGTACTGCGCGTATTTCATATTCACCCGTTACAATAATGTGTGGAGCATCCGGCAGGGGGCCGGCAAATGAAGAAAAGACAAAGAGATGAAATAAAAAAAATGGGAGAAGGTACTTTTTCATAAAACCCCAAAGGTGAATTTTGCTGTTGAATATAAAGAGGACAAAAAATGCCGAACAGTATAGTAAGGTGTTGTCCATTCCGTCAAATTATTTTTCAATGAGTATCTCATACAAATGTACTTGAATCTTATTGAAGAACAACTAATTTCCTGGTATCAATGACGGCGAGTGGAGAAGTGCCGGAGCGGCCGAACGGGACGGTCTCGAAAACCGTTGTGGAGGAAACTCCACCCAGGGTTCGAATCCCTGCTTCTCCGCCATTTTCACCCTATTATTGTAAGATAGACAGCCTAAACCCGCAGTACGGTGTTCTTTGTCCACTCCATCTGTAACCCACTTTTCTGTTGCATCCATCGTTTGCACTTTCATGAATATGTAGCAGTGCACATTGCGCACAACTGGGCGTGCTTTTTTGGCAAATTTGCTTGTGCCCACTCTACCGAATCATCCAACGATTTTATCGTATTGCATTGGTCTGTTGATATTCTTACCGAATATTTGATTAAAATTTGACTTCCAATTTCTATTGCTGATACCATTGATTCATCTCCCAGGGCACTGAAGAAAGCAAAAATGCCCCCAAGATACTATTTTACATAGGTGATCAATCAGGTGTTCTTTGAATCCTTGCAGTTACCTGTTGAACAGTTAGAGTCCGTGGTATTATCAGGTTTCTAGCACCTACCTGAATGGTTACAAATTAGTAACGACGATCGGCTCAATTCTTTCCGGATTCGGCGACCCTGCATCAAACAGCAGTAGAGTTCTGAATATTTATGATGAAAAATTTAAATACTCTTGAAGTAGTTTATTAATGCGATGCGAACATACTTTTTTACAATCCTTGCTGGTCAATATCGATGGAGCCAGAAATGAAATGTGCCGGTAAGCAATACCTTGTCGCAGGGGCCCTGTGTCTGTCCTGTACTCTGGCCGGGGGAGAGTTGTCTGCAGCTGGCGAAGCAGGCAATGAATTTCTGGATATGGACCTCTCCCAGCTGATGAATATCACCATCACCTCCGTGTCGAAAAAAGAGCAGCGCCTGGCCGATGCGGCGGCGGCGATTTTTGTTATAACCCAGGAGGACATCCGGCGCTCCGGAGTGACCAATATTCCCGACGCCCTGGCCATGGCACCCGGTCTTCAGGTTGCGAAAATAAGTGCAAGTAAATGGTCGGTTTCTTCTCGCGGCTTTGCCGGCTATACGTCCAACAAATTATTGGTAATGATTGACGGGCGAAGCGTCTATTCTCCTGCTTATAGTGGTACATTCTGGGATATGCAGAATACGCTGCTGGAGGATATTGACAGGATAGAAGTTATCCGCGGGCCGGGGGGAACATTGTGGGGTGCGAACGCAGTGAATGGGGTGATAAATATTATCACCAAAAAATCCAGCGATACGCTGGGTGGTCTGGCGCGTGTCGGCGCAGGTAATCAGGAAAAGGCACAGGGGGCAGTCCGTTATGGCGGAAAATTTAATGAGAGTACGTCCGGTCGGATGTATCTCACCTATAACGGTCTTAGCAGCAACGAGATCCACTCTGTAGGAGGCGATCCGAGCAGCAGTGGCAGGGATGCCAACGACGACTGGCAGAGTTTTCAAGGTGGTTTTCGCTTGGACGGTGAGCCGCAGTCCCATTCCGAGTGGACCTTACAGGGAGATGCTTATCAGAATCGTGCCGATCAGATTCTTTTTCCTTTCTGGATTGAAACCCCACCGTATCTTACTGAAAACTACAGTGATATTGATGCCGCCGGCGCCAATATTCTTGGCCGGTATCGAACAGAACTGAGCAACAGCAGTGCGATTACAGTCCAGGCCTATTATGACTACAATAACCGGCAGGAAGACGTTTTTGGCTATACCTTTAATACATTGGATTTTGATCTTCAGTATGAAAAGGTCTTAGGGCAACGAAACAGTATAACTTTGGGAGGTGGGTATCGAAAGACCGAAGGGAAGTATGATAGTACTTTTCAGGCCGAATTTTCTGATACAGATACCAGCGATGATCTCTATAGCGCGTTTCTTCAGGATGAGATCAAACTAATCGACGATAAGCTCTGGCTTACCCTGGGTACAAAGTGGGAGCATAATGATTATACCGGATCAGAATGGCAGCCAAGTGGTCGTTTGCTCTGGAAACCGGCAGCAAATCATTCTCTCTGGGCTTCAGTTGCCCGCGCCGTTCGCACTCCGGCCATTGTTGAACAAAAAGGCAGTGTCCTGCTTGCCGTCACTCCTCCTGCTCCTCTGGGCTATGGGCCGGTATACGTTAAAGGAAATAAAAATTACACCTCGGAGGAGGTTATCGCCTATGAAGCGGGGTATCGTTGGCAGGCACGCAGCGAGCTGTCGTTTGACTTGTCATTTTTTTACAATGAATACAGTGATCTGTATAATTTGTCTCCGGTTATGGGGGCGACGGGTTTGGAATATAGCCTTGTTAATAATGCAGAGGGGGACAGTTACGGGTTTGAGTTTGTCTCTGACTGGAAACCGGCATCCTGGTTGTCATTTGTTTTCACCTATTCCTATCTTGATTTACAACTGTCGCAAAAAGACGAAGCAACAGGTCAGCTGAGTGACGAGAACTTCAGGTCAAAAGCCAGCCCCCGGAATCAGGCTTCAATACGTTCTTCCATCGATTTTGCCGACAACTGGCAGACAAATCTCTGGTTACGGTATACTGATGAAATAGTTGCCCGTAACAGTGTTGATATACAGGGGCAAGGAATTAGGGTCGACGACTATTTTACATTCGATGCCAATATCATCTGGCAACCAACGAAAAATGTCGAAGTCATGCTGGCAGTGCAGAATTTGTTTAATGAGCATCAGTTACAATATATTTCAGAAGTTTTCACGCCTCCTGTTGAAATAGAACGAAGCGTGTATGCTAAGTTGACTTTCCGGTTCTAACCGCATGGCATAACAGATGATGACACTGCATAGATTATTCATATCTATTCTGCCGGCAGTACTGGTGCTTATCTCTAGCTGCGCCGCAATGGCCGCCGGTACAGAAACCGAGGAAAGGGAATATAAACTGAAAGCGGCATTCCTGTTCAATTTTTCAAAATTCACGACCTGGCCGGAAAAAACGTTTACAGAAGCTGGCCAGACATTTAATTTTTGTGTTATCGGGGAGAACCCATTTGGTCCAGCGCTTGATCAACTGGAGACAAAGAAGGTCGGAGGAAGACAGGTACGGTTGTATCATACAGCCTCTATTGCGGAAGCAAAAACCTGTCATGTCATGTTCATAAGCAAATCGGAACAAAGTCATCTGGCGCAGTTGCAAAAACGCACTGCCGACCGGCCGGTTCTTACGGTCAGTGATATAGAAGGCTTCAGCCGGCAGGGTGGAATTTTTGAATTCATGACGAAAGATGGTCGATTATCCTTCATCGTCAACAACCGGCAGGCGATCCACAGTAGACTGCAGATAAATGCCTCCTTACTCAATCTGGCTGTTGAGGTATTCTAGGATCGCTATGAAGAACTGGTTTCAACAACTTGCCATTCGCTATAAACTCTATGGCATCGTCCTGCTCGCCTGTTCTGTGGCCCTGCTGTTGACCACTTCTGTATCTCTTATCAGTCAGCGCTATCTCGTCCGCGAGCAACTCTCTGGGGAGCTGCAGGCCCTCTCCACAGTTATTGCCGAGAACTGCAAGGCTGGTATAGCCTTCAATGATAAAAAAGCACTGAGCACTATCCTGCATTCCCTTGCTGCCAAGCCGGCAATTATTACCGGACGCGTCACCGATGCGAGCGGCGAGCTATATGCCGAGTACAGCAATCTGTCTCTTACGCAGTCTCTGCCTAAAACACAAAATACCAATGCTCTCCACGGCAGCAGAATAATTTTTAACTCGGATTATATCGATGTTGTTGAGCCGGTTATGCTTGACGGGGAAACTATCGGCCATCTCCAGATGCTGGTTAGTCTGAATGATTTAAAGCATAGCCAGATTATTATTGCCGCGCTGTTGATTGTCTCGCTTCTTTTTGGCCTGCTCATTGCCATGTCGCTTTCCGGGCGTTTACTGCAGATGGTTGTTGAGCCGATGCTCAGTTTGCTGGCGACTATGCAGCAGATTTCCCGGGATAAACAATATGACGTTCGTACTCCGGTGAAGGCCAAAGATGAGCTGGGTCAGCTGGCTATGGGTTTTAATGATATGCTGACGACGATCCAGATGCGCGATGACCACCTCGAAGATCAGGTTGAAGAGCGAACCAGGGATTTGCTGGAGGCTAAAGAAATAGCTGAAGCTGCCAATAAAGCCAAGAGCGAGTTCCTGGCTAATATGAGCCATGAGATCCGTACGCCGATGAATGGTGTGCTGGGCATGAATGAACTCTTGCGGGACACGGAACTGACTGATGAACAGCGCCATTTCGCCGGAATTATTCAGGGATCGGGTGAGGCACTCTTGGCAATCATCAATGATATCCTGGATTTTTCGAAGATTGAAGCTGGAAAATTAGAACTGGAAACGATCCCTTTTAATCTGCGAGAGTTGATTGAAGATGTTGCCCAGCTCCTTGCAGCGCGGGCCCATGCCAAAGGACTTGAACTCGCTGTTTTGATCCCTTCTGATACCTGTTGCTGTTTGCAGGGAGATCCAACACGTCTGCGACAGATTCTCACCAATCTTATTGCCAATGCGATCAAATTCACCGAAAAGGGCGAGGTTGTAGTTCGGGCGACAACCAGCAGACAGGATGACGGCAGTGTCTTGCTGCAGCTGTCGGTTGTTGACACAGGCATTGGTATAAGTCGGAAAATGCAGCATCTTCTTTTTAAGCCTTTTTCCCAGGCCGATAGTTCTACAACGCGTCAATATGGCGGGACCGGCCTCGGTCTTGCTATCTCCAGTGAACTGGTATTGTATATGGGAGGTGTTCTTGCCTGTGAGAGTGAGTCGGGCAGGGGGGCCCGTTTCTTTTTCGATGTGCAGCTTGATCCGGCGCAGGAAGAGGTAAGCCAACAATGTCCATCCGACTCGGATGCATTACGAGGACTCCGGGTTCTTATTATTGATGATAATGCGACCAATCGGGAAATTCTTGAACGTCAGGCTGCTTCATGGGAAATGAGCAGCGAGAGTGTCGGCAATGGACCGGAAGGGCTTACCAAACTGCGCAGTGCCCAAAGAAATGGTCTACCCTTTGCTCTGGTTATCCTTGATATGCAGATGCCCGGAATGGATGGACTTGAAGTCGCTGAAAAAATAAAGACCGATCCTGTTATAGCCGATGTGCAGATGATAATGCTGACCTCCGTCGGGTTCCGGGGGGATATGGCCAGAGCAAAAGAAAGCGGTATAGCGACATATCTCACTAAACCTATCAGGCAGGCTGAGTTGTGTTGTTCTTTGCTTTCGCTGCTCGGCGGTAAAAGTCATCAGGAGGCTCCTCAGTCTGTTGCCTCAGATGCTCTTGCTGAAAAAAAACGGCAATTGCCTATAGATGTTTTAGTTGCTGAAGATAATGAGACAAATCAGATGGTTGTGCTTAGTATGCTCGAGAAATTCGGTTGCAGGGTAAAGCTTTGCGCAAATGGCAAAGAGGCTGTTGATGCGGCAACCCAAAAAAAATACGACCTTATTTTCATGGACTGTCAAATGCCGATAATGGATGGATATCAGGCCGCGACTGCAATCCGCACTATGGAGGAAAAGGAAGATCTGAACAATCATATTCCTATCATCGCATTGACAGCAAATGCTCTGGAAGGTGACAGGGAGAAATGTCTCCTGGCAGGCATGGATGATTATATCAGTAAACCTTTTAAACAAGAGGCCATTGTAAATATCCTCCAGTGTTGGTCTCAAGAAAAACCCCTGGTCTCTGTAGAGCATGTATCCATTAAAGACACCGAAAATGAGATAGTGAATTGTGAACCAGCACAAGGGAGACCGCCAGTCAATGATGACAAGATACATACTGCATCAATTGACCTCAGTATATTGCATACTCTTAAAAGCCTGCAGATGGAAGGACAGCCCGATATTCTTGGCAGGATTATAAGTGCCTATCTGGAAAGTTCTGAACCGCTTGTGCTGAAATTGCAACAAGCGCTGGTCGTTGAGGACTTTGCCGCAGTTAAAACTACAGCACATAGCCTCAAATCGAGCAGTGCGAATGTGGGTGCAAAAAAGCTTTCCGAACTTTGCAGGGAGCTTGAGATGTGGAACATAAAGAATGCGTTTGATGCTGCGACAAATCTTGTGTCTGGTATAGGTTCGGAATTTATTCGAGTTAAGGCTGCATTGAACAAGGAAATCTCCTGAACTTGCAGCATTGAAAAGACGCTTTGTCATGAATTTCTCCTGCCGTAAAATAGCTGTACCTCTTCATTGATACAATCTGCGCAGCAAAGAATTTTTTCTGATTTTACCAATCGCAACTAAAATTTGACATCACCGGAACGCTAAGAGATACTATTGGAATAATATGATTTTATCGTTAATTGGGAAATGTATTCGCAATCATAGCCATTTGCGAAGGAATAGAGGGTGTGGGACTGATGACTTTTTTTTCATATGATCGGGTTAGGGCAAATCGTAGAAGAGCAGGTGCAGGTTTTGTAATGGGAGCCGTTTTATTAACTACGGCAGCAACATGCACGGCACGCGATACCGACCTGACAGATATGAGCATTGAGGACCTGATGGGGATTCAGGTTACCTCTGTGAGTAAAAAAGCACAGAGTCTTTCCGACAGTGCTGCTGCAATTTTTGTCATTACCGCCGAGGATATTGCGCAATCCGGGGCCACCTGTATACCGGAACTGTTGCGAATGGTTCCGGGTTTAAACGTTGCCCGTATTGACTCCAACAAATGGGCCATAAGCAGCAGGGGGTTTAATACTCGTTTTTCTGATAAATTACTCGTGCTGATGGATGGAAGAAGTCTCTATAATCCTCTCTATTCCGGCGTTTACTGGGAAGTTCAAGATACTGTTCTGGAAGATGTCGAACGAATAGAGGTTATTCGGGGGCCTGGGGCAACCGTTTGGGGGGCAAATGCTGTAAACGGTGTAATCAATATTATTACCAAACACGCAGGGGACACTTTGGGAGGGCTTGCTTTTGCAGGAGCAGGAACGGAAGAACGGGCCCTTGTCGGTGGTCGTTATGGCGCAACCCTTTCGGAAGGTATCTATGGTCGGTTTTACGGCAAAGGTAACTCCAGAGACAGTTATCAGTTTGTAACCGGTGAAGATTCGGAGGATTCCTGGCAAACGTATCGCAGCGGGTTTCGAGTTGATGGGAGTCTTGCTCACTCCAACAGTTTCAATGTTCAGGGCGACATCTATAAGGGCGATGTCAACCAGACTGTCAAACTCGCAACCCTTACCGAACCCTACGCTCTCATAGACGAGGATGAGGTAGATACTCGGGGAGGCAATGTGCTGGCTTCGTGGACCCAGTATCTATCCGGTCGGGGGCAGATTGACCTGCAATTTTACTATGACCGGGCAAGCCGGGAAGAGCTTACCAACCATGAAGAGTCAGATACCCTGAACCTGGAATTCAAACATCATTTTGCCCTCGGCAAGAAACAGGATCTGATCTGGGGTTTGAATTACCGCTATATTGATGAGCAGTTTTATAACAGCTTCTGGACAGTATTAGAGCCGGAGAACTCGCAAAGCAATCTGTTCAGCTTCTTTGTGCAGGATGAGTATACCGCCATAAAAGATAAGTTGATATTGACTGTTGGTTCCAAGATTGAGCACAATGATTCTACCGGCTATGAGATTCAACCCAGTGTACGGGCTCTCTTCAGCCCACAGAAAAATCATAAGATCTGGGGCGCAGTTTCAAGGGCGGTGAGGACTCCCACCAGGATTGAACGCAACGCAACCATCACCACTATTGTGCTTCCTCCAGAATACGACGTGAATCCACTGCCGGTACCGGCCGCAGGAGGTGTCACCGCCTATCAGGACTACGATTCCCAGGTCGTTGTTGCCTACGAAATAGGCTATCGATATCTTGCGAGTGAAGCCCTTTCTTTTGACATGGCATTATTTCACAATGATTACGATAAATTGCGTAGTTTTGAGATAACCCCTGTTTTTAATGGCAGCTACGGAGAGGTGTATAATCAGTTTGGTAATGAAGCGGATGGGACCAGTCATGGCTTTGAGCTGGCAGTGGCCTGGCAGGCGCTGGATGTGCTGAAGTTTGATCTCGCCTATTCCTTCATTAACGAAAATTTTAAAGATCTCAGCGTTACCTGGGGCAGTGAAGCTCCAGTCAATCAATTTTCTCTTCGGGCCGACTGGAAAGTAAATGATTCCTTATCGCTTAATGTTTGGGGACGGTATGTCGATAACGCTGCCTGCATGTATGTGGGGAATCCTGGTGGACCGTATTACACCATAGATGATTATTTCACTGCTGATCTGCAGCTCACCTATCATCCAACTTCAAACCTAAGCATATCTCTGGTTGGCCAGAACCTTCTTGAAGAGAGCCATGAGGAATACGTGCAGGAATTCTGGTCATTACCTACAGAGGTGGAGCGGGGCGTTTATCTTAAAGCAACCTACCGGTTTTAAAATTACAAGGTTGCTCTCCAGATGGTGGATAAATGAATTCGGTTTTAGAAAGCCTGAACAAGAGGACAGTCGGAGGTGCAGCAAGGACGTCGTTGCTGTTTGTTCTCCTTATGCTGTTGCTGCTATCCTGGTCTGAGCCTGTTTTGGCTCAGTCAAGAAATGAGTATGCGGTGAAGGCTGCCTTTGTTTTTAATTTTGCGCTCCTCACGGAGTGGCCGATAACCTCAATTTCAGGCTCCCCTGCAACAATGTTGCTATGCGTAGTTGGCGGGAGTGATTTGCCCGAGGCCTTCAAGTCCATAGAAGGAAAAATGATAGCAGAGAGAGCTTTTCATGTTGTGGCGGTAGACAAAGGGGGAAATCTTCCTGACTGCCAGATTATTTTTTACCGGGAGGAGGTGACTACCGAAGACCTGGTCCGAACTCTTTATGCCGTCAAGGGGAAAGCTGTACTGACCATTGGCGATAAAAATAACGTCACCAAATTGGGTGGCGCTATTCATTTTTTTACCGACAACGGGAAGCTCAGGTTTGCCATAAATCCCACTGTCATTCCAGAACAGGGGCTGAAGTTGAGCTCCCGTCTCCTTAAAATTGCAACGCTGATTGAAGAGTAAAAGATGGGAAAAGTATAACGTGTTGAATAAATTTCTATCATTATCCTCGATTCGGGCCAAACTCCAGCTTGTTTTTCTCTTAACGGCTCTTCTTGGCCTCTTTCTGTTAAGCCAGATTCTTATTTTCTCGGAGAAAAAGAACGCCTCGGAAAGGTTGGTGAAAGAGCTTACAACCATGGCTGATGTCGTAGCCTGGAACAGCAGTGTCTCCCTGATGTTTGATGATAAAAGTGGGGCCACTGAGGCTCTGGCTTCTCTTAGTGGTAAGCCGGACATTGCCTTCGCAATTCTTTATGATGCTGAAGGGGAAATGTACTCATCGTACCGGCGATCTGAGATGAAGAGTACCAACATGGAAAAGCTGATCAAATCGGCGATACCTCAAGGGGGTGATTTTCTCGCCAGGTTGACATCAGATGGTGTGATCTCAACCACCACGAAAGATTTTTGTTTTCTGGTTCGCCCTGTATATGTCAAGGATCGAATCAAGGGGGCGATACTGCTTGTAGATGATCTGCAAGAGTTGCATAACCGTCTCCAGAGTTTTTTGGTTCAGCTCAGTTTTGCGGTGCTGTTTGTGCTCGTTATAGTTTTTTTTGTTTCTGCCTGGGCACAGAAATTGTTCACTGCTCCTTTGACCCGTTTGGTCGACAGTATGGAACGTGTCACCAAAGAAAAGGTCTATGAAATTCATGTGGAAAAAAAGAGCGATGATGAATTTGGTGAACTCATCGACCACTTTAATGAAATGATTAGCGAAATCCATTGCCGGGATGCGGAACTGAGATCATATAGCTTGGACCTGGAAGAAAAGGTAGGCCAGAGAACAGAGGCACTTTCAGTGGCGAAAGCCGAATTGGAGAACACAGTTGCAGACCTGTTACAGGCAAGGGATGCGGCAGAGGCGGCAAATCGGGCTAAAAGTCAATTCCTGGCCAATATGAGCCATGAAATCCGGACCCCCATGAATGGAGTCCTTGGCATGACCGAGCTGCTTCTCGCCACCGAGCTGGAAGTGTCCCAGCGCCAGTTTGCTACAACTATTCAGGACTCAGGAGACTCTCTTCTGGCGATTATCAATGATATACTTGATTTTTCGAAGATCGAAGCGGGAAAGCTTGAGCTTGAATCACGTCCGTTTAACCTTCAGAATCTTCTTGAGGATATCGTTCAGCTTCTTTCTTCAAAAAGCAGGGCTCACGGGATAGAACTGGCAGGCCTGATTCAACCTGATTCAAGTATATTTTTGATTGGTGATTCCAATAGATTACGCCAGGTTCTCGTTAACCTGATTGGCAATGCGGTAAAATTCACCAGCGAAGGAGAGGTGATTGTCGAGGTGTCGACCCAAACAACTGCTTTCGGGGTGGACCTTTCCATCTCCATTAAGGATACCGGAATAGGTATTAGTCAAGAAAATATCAAAAGACTCTTTCAACCTTTTTCCCAAGCCGATGAAACAAGTACCAGGGAATATGGAGGAACAGGTCTTGGCCTGGTAATTTCCAAGCAGCTGGTAGGTCTCATGGATGGGGTTCTGGGAGTTGAAAGCAAACCTGGTGAAGGATCGGTCTTCTTTTTTACTGTTCCCATGAAACAATCACCTCCGGTGAAAGCACTCCCTATTCCTGGAGAAGGGTTGAGGCTTGGTGGCCTCAGGGCTTTGGCGATCGATGACAATGCAACAAACAGAAGTATCCTCTGTCACCAGACCGCTGCTTGGGATATGACCTGCGATGTGGCTGAAAATGGGCTCATTGGACTTGATAAAATCCGGACCTCCTGTGCAAGTGAGCCTTATGATATAATCCTTCTTGATATGGATATGCCGCAGATGGATGGTATCGAAGTGGGCAGGCGTATAAAAAGTGATCAGCAAAGTGCAAAAATTCCGATAATAATGCTGACCTCCGTTGGTGCCTACGGTGATATTCAAATGAGTAAAGATGTAGGCATTGATTTATATCTGACTAAACCGGTGCGTCAGAGAGATCTTTATGCAGCTATCCTCTCCGTTATCAAGGATCCAGATGTACAGAGCGCTGACGCTGTTGCCATAGCTTTGCCAGAAAATAAAACTTCGGAGAAATCGTATGATTTTGGTTTGCATGTGCTTGTGGTCGAGGATAATACCACGAACCAGATAGTAGCCACAATGATGTTGAGAAAACTGGGCTGTGTTGTGCAGATTGCAGGCAATGGTGCTCAGGCTATCGAGCTCCTTGGCAAAACTGCCTATGACCTTATTTTTATGGATTGCCAAATGCCGGTGATGGATGGATTTCAGGCCACTCGAAAAATTCGGCAGCTGGAAAGACAAGCAAACGAAAAAATGCATACACCTATTATCGCTCTTACGGCTAACGCTTTGTTAGGTGACCGAAATCAATGTATTGAAGCTGGAATGGACGATTATCTCAGTAAGCCTTTTCAGCTGGAACAAATGGCGTCGACTATTGGCCGCTGGTTTAAAGAATCTCCACCTGCTAAAAAACAGCCTTTGGTTCAATCTCACTCTGTTGCTGTTGCATGTGAGGGGACTGGTAAAATTGAGGAAGGTGCAGGTCTGCTTGATGATTCGGTGTTGGAATCAATCCGGCAACTGCAAATGGATGATGAGCCGGATCTCCTGTCAGAAGTCATCAGGGCGTACATTCATGATACCGATATGATTATTCTCAGTCTGGACAATGCGCAGGCGGAAAAAGATATAAAGACCTTGAAGTTGCATGCACATACACTCAAATCGAGCAGTGCCAATGTTGGTGCCCTGTTGCTGTCTGTTGCGGCCAAAAGGCTTGAGGAAAGCTGTGGAGTAAACACACCCGAGGCGAATACGATGCTTGTATCTGAAATGCGCAATGAATATGCCCTGACGAAGGTTGCTTTGCAAAAGGAGTTGGCGTAAATGGTTTCAACAGATCTCAAAATGAAAAATAAACCCCTTGCTCTGATCGTAGATGACGACAATTCATCGCGTATCACTATGGCAGCAGCGCTGCGAAAGGCCGGTTTTGACATTGAGCAGGCAACAAGTGGTGAAATTGCCATTGAGCTTTTTAATGAAAAAAGGCCAAATCTTATTTTTCTCGATGTGATGATGCCGGGGATGGACGGCTTTCAAACTTGCAAAGAGATTCGCAGTTGTCCGGGGGGAGAATATGTCCAGATATTAATGGTGACCGGTCTGAATGACATCGAGTCAATTGAGAAGGCTTTTCTTGCTGGCGGCAATGATTTCATCTCTAAACCTATCAACTGGGCGATGCTTTGCCACCGCGCCCACTATATGCTGCGAGCAGGCCAGGCTCTGAAAGAAATCCATTTAAGCCGGAGTTTTCTTGCGAAAACCCAGGAGATTGCCAAAATTGGCAATTGGAAAGTCGACTATCAGGGGCATCTCTGTGCAATCTCTCCTGAAGCGGCCCACCTCTTGAGGCTGCCTCCAGGGCTTAGAGAAGATCTTTCAGTGGAAAACCTGCTCGATATTGTAATTGGCAAGGAAAAAACGATTGTATATGCCACGGTGGAAGAAGCAATTCGCGAGCGCAAAACATTTACCGTAAATTTTCAGATAGTCTTTGCTGGCAGGACCAGACATATTCATATGCACGGGGAAGTACTGCGAACGGAAACAGGTGATCCGGAGTTGCTTCTTGGAGTAGTGCATGACAGCACCCAGATGAAACAGGCGGAAAAAGAGATCAGGTATCTTGCTTTTTATGATAGTCTTACTGGTCTTGCCAACAGAACGCTTTTCTTGAATCGTCTTACCCAGGTTCTCGAACATTCCAAACGTAATAAAAGATCCTTTGCCCTGCTTTTTATGGATATTGATCACTTTAAACAGATCAATGATTCTATGGGGCATCACGCTGGAGATATTCTTCTTAAAAATACCGCGGACGTCCTCAGAAACTGCGTCAGGCGGAGTGATACTGTGGCGACTGGTTTAGATGATGAACCTGACAATCTTGTTGCTCGACATGGTGGGGATGAGTTTGTTATCATCCTCTCAGAAATCGTGTCCGCCGAGAGTGCTGCTGTTGTTGCCAGGCGAATTCTTCAAGCAATACCCCAGAAACAAGTTATAGACGGCCAGGATATCTCCGTCACTGCAAGCATCGGCATCAGCGTTTTCCCGGAAGATGGCAGAGATGCAGATACTCTGCTCAGACATGCTGATACCGCCATGTACCATGCCAAAAAGCGTGGGAATAACCAGTGTCAGTTTTTTAAAGAAGCTCTCAATACAGCGGCAGTGTTACGGTTTGCTCTGGAACGAGATATGAAAACCGCACTTTCAAACGGTGAATTTACCCTTTATTATCAGCCTCAATTGCGGTTTTCTGATGAGACTATTCTTGGCGCTGAGGCATTGATTCGTTGGAACCATCCGCAAAAAGGTTTTATACCACCTGATCAGTTTATTGCCATTGCCGAAGATTGCGGACTGATTGTTGATATCAATAAATGGGTAATTGAGGCAGCATGCCTGCAGAATAGGAAGTGGCGGGATCTGGGATTGCCCGATATGCGTATTGCTGTTAACCTCTCAGGCTATCGACTTGCTGAGCAAAACATTGTGAAAATTCTTAAAGATACTTTGGCGCGCTATTCGCTGGATGGTGATTCCATTGAGGTTGAAGTAACTGAAAATGTCCTCATGCATGATACTGAGGCGATTATTGCGACCCTGAATGGGATTAAGGATCTTGGTATAAAGGTTGCACTAGATGATTTTGGAACCGGCTATTCTTCTTTGAGCTATCTTACCTCTTTTCAGGTTGATACCATAAAAATAGACCGCTCTTTTGTCATGTGTTGTTGTGACAATAAAAAAAACCGCGTCATTATTAAGGCAATAATAGCTATGGGGCATAGTTTGGGCATGGAAATAGTGGCAGAAGGTGTCGAAACAGCGGAACAGTTGCATCTACTCAAAAAATATGGTTGCGATGAATACCAGGGATACTACTTCTCTCCTCCGGTACCCCCTGTCAAATTTGAGCAACTTGTTCAGGAAAAGCTAAACGAGATCGGCTACAGTTAATAATTCGAATTTACAGTAAATAGAAAAGGGAAATGGTGTTGTGGATTTTTGAATTCAGCAGCTGTTTTTCTAGAAGAAATGCAGGGTGAAATGACCTCAAAAGGCCCATTACAGGGTGAAAAAAATGTACATAAATTTCGAAATGAATACACCGCCAATTGATAAAAATGTATTGAATGCTCTCAGGGAATTGCAAATTGCAGGAAAGCCCAATGTCCTTGTCAGGATTGTTAATGCTTATCTGGAGGGCTCCGAGTCTCTTGTTGCAAAATTGCCAGAAGCACTGGCGGCAGGCTATTTCGATGTGGTAAAAAAAACAGCTCACAGCCTTAAATCGAGCAGCGCGAATGTGGGAGCGCTGAATCTCTCCGGTTTAAGTAAAGAACTTGAGATGTTGGACAATAATAAAACGTTTGACAATGCGACGGATCTTGTTTCAGCTATTGAATCAGAATTTGTTCGAGTGAAGGTCGCATTAATCAAGGAGATCTCTTCAGCATGCTAGACAAAATATCTCGAGACGAAAAACCCCTGGCCCTGGTGGTGGATGATGATCTTTCCTTGCGTCTGTCCATGTGTGCTGCTTTGGCTAAAGCGGGTTTTACTACAGTTGAAGCTGAAAATGGTCGAGAGGCGGTTGAAATTTTCCAATCGGATGCACCGGATATCATCTTGCTCGATGTGGTGATGCCGGAAATGGATGGTTTTGCAACATGCACTGCCATACGCAGTCTGCCCAAAGGTAAGTATACCCCGATTTTGATGGTGACCGGCCTTGATGACACTGAATCCATAGAGCGTGCGTTTGAAGCCGGCGCGAATGATTTCGTCACAAAACCGATCAATTGGACCATGTTGGGGCACCGGGGGAAATATATGCTCCGTGCCGGCCGGGCCATGGAAGAACTCAATAAGAGTAAGCGCCGCCTGGCAAAAACGCAGGAACTTGCCCGGTTGGGAAACTGGGAGATTGACCTCGTCAGTAATTCTTTTCACTGTTCTCCTGAAGCCGGTCAACTTTTGGGATTAACCAAAGCTCACCGACAGATCAGCTACACAGATTTTCTGGCATCTGTTGCTATTCAGGAACAGGATAGGGTGAAAGAAAAAATTGACAGTGCCATTAAGTTTAAGAGACCTTTCAGTATAAATTACCGGGTTATTCTGCCTGATGGAGCACAGCTGCACATCTTGAATCGATGTGAAATTTTCTTTAATGAAAATGGAGTGGCAGAGATGATGTTAGGTGCCGTGCAGGATGTGACGCAGCTCAAAAACGCTGAAGAAGAGATACGCCTGCTCGCCTTTTACGACAGTTTGACCGGTTTGGCAAATCGAACGCTTTTTATGGATCGTCTTGGTCATGAAATTGCTTCGGCCAAACGACATGGGAAAATTTTTGCTCTGTTATTTATAGATCTTGACCAATTTAAAAGGATTAATGACAGCTTCGGACACCATATTGGCGATCTATTATTAAAGAATGTGTCGGAAACCCTCCAGAAATGTATCAGGAAAAGTGATTCAGCGACAGGACCGGTGCTTGTGAGCGATTCTGATACTTTGATCGCCAGGCTTGGTGGCGATGAATTTATCATTTTGCTCTCAGATATTCAAAAGCCGGAAAATGCAGCAATTGTTGCCAGAAAAATTATTCAATCAATACCAACAGTATATATTCTAGAAGGCCATGAAATTTCGGTAACCACGAGTATCGGCATCAGTATCTTTCCCGTAGATGGTAAGGATATGGAACTCTTATTAAAAAACGCCGATTCTGCGATGTATCATGCAAAGGAAAAAGGGAGAAATAATTATCAGTTCTACAAAAATTCATTGAATGACGCCGTTTCAGAGCGTTACTCCCTTGAGCAAGGTATGAGAAACGCTCTAAAAAGAGATGAATTCGTCCTCTACTACCAACCGCAAATTGATCTCTCAACTCGTAAGATTGTTGGCGCTGAAGCCTTAATGCGCTGGCTCCATCCGCAAAAGGGAATGATTCCGCCCGACAAGTTTATTCCCATTGCTGAGGAGACTGGTCTTATAATTGATATTAACAAGTGGGTGATACAGACTGCCTGCAAGCAAAATGAACAATGGCGACAGGCTGGTTTGCAACCGATCAGGATTGCAGTTAATCTCTCCGGGTATCAATTGGCCAGTCAAAATATTATCCAGATCATCCAGGAAGCTCTTTTGGATGCCGATCTTGACAGCAGCAATCTTGAGATTGAAATCACGGAAAATGTTTTTATGCAGGAAACGAAAGATACCATAGGGATACTCAGACAGATGAAAGACTTAAAACTGAGAATAGCTTTGGATGATTTTGGAACGGGGTATTCTTCTCTGAGTTACTTAACTACTTTTCCTGTGGACGTTATAAAAATAGATCGTTCTTTCGTCATGGGTTGCACCATGCTCGAAAATAGTCGCGTCATCATCAAAGCAATAATAGCCATGGGACACAGCCTGGGAAGTAAGATCGTCGCAGAAGGTATTGAAACCGAGGAACAATTTCAACTTATCCAAGAGTACGGAGCAGATGAAGGTCAGGGGTATTTGTTTTCTCCTCCTGTTAACCAGATAGAATTTGCCAGATTTCTCGCCGCAGAGAGAATTTTCTAGAATTTTTTTTCATACCAACCTCAGTTAGATTAAAAAAATTTGCTCAGCGATAAGGCCTTGTGATAGGCTATTCATTAATGGGGAAAATATGAAAACAATCCCGTAATGTTTTAGGTTGTTGAGAGTATATGAGAGGTAACCCCAAAAGGTTACTATAAATTCCTTTTCAACTTATCCCATTGCGAAAAGGCAATTTTATTGTTTTAGGAAATGCCAGTCCATCCGCCTTGTGTGCCCGCCTTGTTTTTCTCTGTGCCTTTTTTGCTCTAATCATGCCTCGTCAGTGCTGAGTAATCGTTGACCGTCTTACTTGCTAGGAATGTGCAATGGTCCAACATAATGATGTCAAAATAGACAGATTCGGAAGTGATGAGCAACCGGGGGCAATTGACTGGAGCATGCTCCGATTCTACTCAATTGGGCGCAGAAAAAATGTGCTGCGGTGTTGCTCTGCTTTGCAAGCTGCACTGGCGTAGAATCGACAACTTTTTGCTTACATAATTTACACATAATTCTGGTCTGTCCGGCCGCATTTAGAAAAGGAAAACCACATGGTAGTGAAAAAACGACAGTTACGTCTAGAGAAGTCTTTCAAGATGCGTGCGATTGCATTGAGTTTATTCGTTGCTCTGCTTGTAACATCTGCCGCACATGCTGATGAAACCTCGCAAGTAGAGCAAGCCATAGCCATAGACCATCTCGACAGGCCAAACCTGCAACAGTGCATCGAAATTGCCCTGGAAAAAAATCGCTTCCGTTTCGTCTCACGCTACGGTATTGAAATCGCCGAGGCTCAACACCAGCAGGCGTTGTCGGGATATTGGCCTCAGATCGGTGCCAGTGCCAACTACAGCATCATGGATCAGGACCCCAATTTCATCTTTCCGTCTCAGAATATTTCGTTGCAGGGAGCATACCTTAATCTGAATGTCCCGACCGGACTTCCTGCTCCATATCCTACTGAAATTGTGCAAAAACTTGAGTCACTCCCCGTTCCGGAACAGGACGTTAAACTGATGGACAGGAAAAATCTCGTTTCTTCGCTCAATGCGACCCTGCCGCTGTATACCGGAGGTCAGGTTGGCGCCATGGTTCGTCAGGCCAAGTCCGGGATTAAGGCCGCCAGCGAAGAAGCCCGCCGCACCGACCTGCAGATTGCCTACGATACTACCCGCTATTATTATGGAGCTGTCCTTGCCCGGGAACTGGTACAGATTGGCAACGACGCCCTTGCCCGTATGGAGGTGACGCTGGAGCTGACCGAAAATCTGTATACCCACGGCTCCGGCATGGTCAAGAAGACCGACTACCTGCGCAACAAGACAGTGGTGGAATGGCTGCGAACAGCCGTAACGGCACTGGCCGCTAACGAAGAACTGGCCAGGGCCGCCCTCACCAATTCCATGGGACTGGATTGGGAAAGTCCGGTGGAACCGGCACCTGAGGAGCTGCCTTTTTATCCGTCTAAAGTCGAGTTGAAGGATCTGGTCAACGGTGCGTATAACTTCAACCCGGACTGGCTCCGTCTTGAGGCCGGTCTTGAAGCGGCGTCGGCAAAGATTGACGAAGCGAAAAGCGGCCATCTCCCCAAAGTCGGGCTATTCGGCAATCTGACACGCATCGATAACTCCTACGATAAAGGGATCACGACGCCAGATAACAAAAATTCATGGACCATCGGCATCGGCATGGAGATCCCTCTCTTTAACGGATTACGCACCACCAATGAGGTTCGCGAAGCCAAAGCACGTCTTGCAAAAATGAAGCAGCAGCAATTTCTGCTCAAGGAGGGACTCGCCCTGCAGGTGAAGCATATCTTCATCCAGTTGATGAGCACCCAGCAACAGAAAGCCTCTTCAGAGGCTGCTGCCAACTCATCGGAGGAAAACCGTTCGTTAAATGAGCGTGCCTATCAGGAAGAGCTGGTGGAGACCAAGGATGTCATCGAGGCCCAGCTTGTCGAATCCCTGATGAAAGCCCATTACCGCAAGGCACTCTATGACAATCTGGAAGCTCGGGCCAATATGGATTTCGTCATTGGCAAACAGATTACCGATAGTATTGCTGCCACCCCGGCGCTGTAGACTCGATACCTGCCGGAGCCGTCGTGAATTTAAAAGAACGCACCATCGCATATCTTCTTACACTGGCTGTCCTCAGTGGCCTGGGCTGGTGCACGTCATTGGGTGCTGCAACTGTAGCCGGTGATGCTTCGGTCAGGCAAAACGGTATTGTTTACGGATACTCGGCACAATTATTTTATAACGTCAATCCCAGGGACCTCACCGGGCTGCTGGAGGTCTTTGTACGCATAACCGAGCGTAAAATGAAAGATCCCGGGAAAACGTCTTTCGAGGTGTACGAAAACATTGCTGATACGGAGAAGGCTCTGATAAAAGATGAGGTGGACATATTGATTATGATCCCCGAAGATTTTGTCCGTTTGCGAGCTCAATACCAGCTGGATCCAATTTTGTCGGCTGACTACGGCGATCATTTCTATAACGAGATACTCCTGCTGGTACGAAAGGACAGCGGCATCACGGAAGTCGGGCAGTTGAGAGGTAAAAACCTTTTGGTCGATGTAGGGCAGCAAGGCAACATACCGATGAAATGGCTTGATTCCTTTCTGACGACACGTCTTTTTTCCTCTGCAAAAAAGTTCTTCGGGAGCATTCACGAATATACCAAGTCCAACCAGGTCATCACGCAGGTTTTTTTCGGCAAAGCCGATGCCTGTCTGGTAAGTCGAAACCTCTTTGAGCTCTCTGCTGAACTGAATCCGCAGCTTAAAAGTAAATTGCACGTCCTGGAACAATCTCCCGGTTTTGTAACGGGGATCATCGCCGCGCGCAAGGGTCTGAAAAAATCTACTCGCGACGACATAGCGGGAATTCTTGCGGAAATGTATACCGACCCGAAGGGAAAACAGATTATGACCCTGTTTCGGATCAACCGGTTGGTTCCTTGTTTACCCGAACATCTGGTTTCTGTTGAAAAGCTCATTCATGAGCATCCGGCCAAAAACTATTTGTCGGCACAGAGGTAGATGTGATGACGAGACGCAACACCCTGCTATATTGGGGCATCAATACAGTGTTTTTTGCACTTGCTGTGCTCATGGCCACTTGCATTCAGCTATCCCCAGTCAGGGCAGACAGTGGCGCTGATCAAATCAGAATCGGTATTTCCAGCAAGGCCTTTAGCAACGTGCCAAAGACTGATATGAAAATAGCCACCAGGGTTTTAGCCAGGAAAGTTGCCAGTAAAACCTTCGGGGCTGTTGAATCGCGGATTTATGACTCGCCAATGGACATCGAGCAAGATCTGAAATTAAACAAGATCGATGTGCTGGCCATGACACCCGATGAGTTCCTCCACCTCAGATCACGAGTTTCTATTGAACCAGCTATAGTTACCGTGGTTGGGAACAGCCATGAAGTTGAGTTGGTATTTCTTGTGAGAAAAGATAGTGGTTTTAAGGGAATAGCTGAGCTGCAAGGCCGAAATGTTGCGCTGCCCTCGTTAGATGCTCAGTATGGTGCTGTCTACCGTACCTGGGTTGAAGCGCTGGTGATGAAAGAGGGGGCGGCTTCCCTGGATGGTTTTTTCTCATCCGTTAAAGAGGCAACATCGTCCAGCCAGGCTATTATGCCGGTCTTTTTCCGGAAAACAGCCGGCTGTGCCATATCAAAACAGGCCTTTGAGGTTGCCTCCGAGTTGAATCCCCAACTTTCCAGGGACCTGAAGGTGATTGCTCGGATCGGTGGCTTGGCAGGCGGACTTATCGTGTTCCGAAAAGATCTTTCCGAGGAGAACAAACAGAAGACCAGACAGGCGCTGCTGGATCTTGACAAAGATCAGGAGGGACGGCAGTTGCTTATGCTGTTTCATTTGAACGGTCTGGCCCCTTTTCGACCTGAATACATGCAAAGCACAGAGGCGCTTTATGCTGAGCACAAGCAACGCACAGTAAGGGGCGCAGGCAAGGAGTGAAAAGAATGAAAATCTTTCCAAGTCATCTCTTTTGTAAATTGGAGATACCCATTGTGATGCTATGCATTATAGCTACCATTCGATGTATGCTGCCTGCTGCACTGTTTGGTGCAGAGGATCCCGAAAATCTCCTTATTGGCTATACAGAGAGCGCTTTCAACGGCGTATCAAGTGCCGATGTCAAGGCTTCTGTTAATTTTTTGCTGCAGAAGACAGCCTTGAAGCATTTCAATAAAGGTGAGGTCCTCTTCTATAAGAACTTCCCTGATCTTGCGGCTGCACTGCAAGATGGAAAACTGGCGGCAATTGGCATGCTGTCTGAAGAGTTCATCGAACTGAGGAAACTTGCCCCGATCGAGCCTTCACTTATCACTGCGCCCAGCACTGGAGCAGAAACGGAACTGCTGCTGGTCGTCAGGAAAGACAGTAGCTTCAGAACAATTAACGATCTTAAGGGAAGGAGCCTTGCCATGCCGATGATGCAGATTAATTGTCCCAGTCTCATGGTGATCTGGCTCGAAACCCTTCTGTGGAAGGAAGGAAACAAGCAAGGGATCAATAGTTTTTTCTCGGCGGTAAAAGAGACCAAAAAGGAATCTCAGGCAATCCTGTCGGTCTATTTCGGGAAGGTTGCTGCCTGTCTGGTGACCAGGCAGTCATTTGACCTGGCTTCAGAGCTCAATCCCCAGCTCAGTAAGGGGCTTACTGTGATTGCCCGCAAGGATAAGCTGTTACAGGGGATAATTGCCGTAAACAGCGGGCTTTCCAAAGAGTTCAAAAATAAAATTAGACAGGCTTTCCTTAGTATGCCCAAAACAGTGGAAGGTAAACAAGTTCTCCTACTCTTCAAAATATCTGAAATTGTACCATTTACTCCTGGCGGTCTGAGGGAAACCGAAGATCTTTATGTTGAACATGCCAGGCTGAAAGCCGCAAGGCGCTAAGAAATGATTATGAGTCGAGGTCGCAATCCACGATTACTCAAGTCAGGTATTCTCTTTCAGCTGGCCTGTTGCAGCTTTGTTCTGTGCCTGTTGTTGACAGTAGTGCTCAGGGCGACGCCCGCAAGTGCCGCAGCGCAATCGAATGACGATATGCCCAGGCAGTTTCGGTCCGGATTTCTGCAAAGTGTCTTCACTAACCTCGATCCAAGGGATGCCAGAGTGGTCCTGGAGTTGCACAGTCAGAATATTGCTAACGAACTGCAGTTAAACGTCGACAACCAAGTGGTCATGTTTGATTCATTGCAGCTCATGGTCGATGCTGTTCGTCAAGGTGAACTGGAGCTGGTATCCATACCAAGCATCGAATACCTGAACATCCGTAAAACCGTTCCATTGATTCCTGCCTTTGTCGGAACCAACGGCACCAGCCAGGGTAAAGATTATGTCATTATCACCCGCAAGGATAGTGGTATCGACACTTTTTCCGACCTGAAAGGCCGATCGATGATGCTCCCCCCGGTTTCCACCTATGAACCGGCCCACCTCTGGCTGGAAGTGCTGTTGTTGAAAGCAGGCAAAGGGATGCGTAACACCTTTTTTAGCCAGGTAAAGGAGACACCCAAAATCACCAAAGCAATTATAGCGGTCTTTTTCCGACAGGCCGATGCTGCTATTGTCACCCACGAGGGACTTGAGATAAGTCAGGAACTCAACCCACAGCTGGCAGCGCAATTGACCGTGCTGGATACGTCCCCAAATCTGGGTGATTTTGTGACGTGTATGAGCCCGAATACGTCGGAGCAATTTCGAATTAAACTGTCTAAGGCCTTGGTTCGGCTCAACGAAAGCAAGAGCGGTCAGCAGTTGTATCTTATATTCCAGACCAAAGGCATCGTCCCCTTTAAACCGGAATATATGGAAGGACTGGAAGGGCTGCTTCAGGAACGTGATCGTCTGGCTGTCACAAAAAATTCAAAACAATAACGTCATTTCGTTATGGAACAACCAAAAGATACTACTTATTCCCCAACATTTGTGAGACCCCGTATGAACTTTTGGCCAAGGCGGATCCTGTACCGTGTAGTTATTATGTTATCGGCTCTGATTGTCATTACCCTGGGTATTTTTGTTTTTGTCAACATGCCGTACCAGCGCAAGGCAGTTCTGGAGGCAATGGAATCGGAAGCGCGAAGCACTGTCACTTCTATTAGTCAGGTCACCTCCAGTTCAGTGATTAGTGAGGACTTTGCCACGGTTATCGAGCATTGCATGCTGGTCGTCGAGGAGAGTCCGTCAATCAGCTATGTGGTCATAACCAGAAATGACGGTTTTTCTCTCAGTTTTACCAAAACCGGCTGGAGGGAAAGTACCCTCAGCGGACTATGGGTACCGAAGGGTGAGCGGATTGCCAGCAGCCGTTTTCTGAAAAGTGATTTTGCACCTGACGAAGTGTACCATTACTCTACCCCGTTTCAATACTCCAGTATAGATTGGGGATGGATCCATATCGGGCTTTCTCTTGATAAGTTCAAGGCCAATATCCGTGCCTTGTATTTCCGCACTGCTCTGCTTGCCCTGCTCTGTCTCTTTGTGGGCATCGTTGTCGCGCTCTATTTTGCCAGTAAACTGACAAAACCGATAGGCACCCTTGCCCACATGACAAAATTGGTTTCCCAGGGCAATCTGTCCGCACGTACTGATATCAGAACCGGTGATGAACTGGAAGATCTTGGTCAATCGTTCAATACCATGACTGAGAGATTGCAGACGACACAGGAAGAGATGATTGCTGCTCGTGAATACACCGACAATATCATCAAATCCATGAACGACACCTTAATCGTGCTTTCCCCCGATGGCTTCATTGAACGGGCCAATACTGCAGCATCAAGGCTCCTTGGCTATGAAGAAGGAGAATTGAGCGGAATGCATATGGACAAGATTCTTGTACCATCTGCCATCGGTTTTGAAGATGAGGCTGTTGCTTTTGATTTTACCGGAAGCAGTTCAGTGAAGGATTTCAGAAATGTGGAAACCTTCTATACAGACAAGGATGGTAGGCAGATTCCGATAATTTTCTCCTCATCCTTTTTGCACGGCGATGATAATTCCGTGCAGGGAATCGTCTGTGTCGGCCTTGATATTACCGCCCGAAAGGAATTGGAGGCAACACTCCTTAGCGCAAAGGATAACGCAGAAGCAGCCAATAAGGCAAAATCCCAGTTTCTGGCCAATATGAGTCACGAAATCCGCACCCCGATGAACGGTGTTCTTGGATTGCTGAGTCTGCTGGTGGATACACCTTTGGGCGACGAGCAACACAAGATGGTTCGCCTGGCGCACGGTTCTGCCGAACAATTGCTGGAAATTATCAATAATATTCTGGATTTTTCCAAGATTGAAGCTGGCAGATTGGAATTGCAAAAAGCCGATTTCATACTCCGTGACATGGTTCATGAACTGATAGACATGTTCTGGATCAAAATACAGGGCAGTGCCATTAACCTGGTGTATGATGTTGGCGAGTCCTTGCCGGTAGCGGTTAAAGGAGATGCCGTCCGCCTGCGACAGATCCTGATCAATCTGATCGGCAATGCGTTGAAGTTCACCAAAAGAGGTGAGGTGTCTCTGAGGGTCATTCTGGTGGAGAAAACAGTCGACCATTTTGTGCTTCGTTTTGAAGTACAAGATACCGGTGCGGGAATTCCACCGGATAAGAAACGGATCATTTTTGATCCTTTTTCCCAGGCTGACGATACCATGGCTCGGCGCTATGAAGGAACCGGTCTTGGCCTGGCGATCTCCCGAGAACTGGTGGAGGCCATGGAAGGCTCTATTGGTGTCGAAAGCGAGATGGGCAAAGGATCGCAGTTCTGGTTCACCATTCGCGTAGAGCATGCTGAACCAGACCAGATTGTCCCACTCCCCGCTGCAGCAGGCGAGAGCCCCGAAAAGTCCGCCTGCGGGTACATACCGAGAGTGCTGCTGGCGGAAGATAATCTTACGAATCAGATATTTGCAACCCTGGTGCTTGAAGCACTCAATTGCGAGGTGGATGTGGCCAATAATGGCCGTGAGGCAATTGATGCGGTATTCAGCAAGGAGTACGATCTGGTTTTAATGGATTGCCAGATGCCCGAAATTGATGGCTATGAGGCTACCGGGATCATCAGGCAGCATGAGCTGGAACATAATACTGCCGGGCGGCGGTCCATCATCATAGCACTGACCGCCAACGCCATTGATGGAGACCGGGAGCGCTGCCTGGAGGCAGGCATGGACGATTATGTGACAAAACCGTTTACCTTGCCTCAGATAAAAAATCTTCTGCATCGCTGGCAAAGAGTATCGGCCAAGAGTTGACGATGCCGCTGCACGTGGCAGCAGCGGCAACGCTGTCAATTGCTCTTATCGATAGTACAAGCTCGGACTGCCCATAGTAAGCAGAGCTTTGTGCAGGTTTCTTCTGAATTCCCGTCGATCCCATATGCCCTGAATATGCCCTCGTTTCAGGGCGTTTTGGGCCGAATGATAGTCTGGCGGGATTTCTGCCCCGGTGGTTTCCCGGATGACCCGCGGTCCGGCAAAGCCTACCCGGCTTGATCTGATAGCAAACTGGTAGGGCGAGCAGCCAAGAAAAGAGGCAAGCGGTCCGGCGTAGGAGTTGTTATCGTAGACTACCAGATACAATCCCCCTGCATCGATATATTCCCGCACCGCCATGGTACATTTGGGCATCTGGGTGACCCCCAGGGTGCCTTCCTGAATGCGGATGCCGCCGGTGGTATGGATATAGGCCAGAAAAGGTCGTTTCTTGCGTTTGGCAAGAGCACAGGCCTGGGCAAATTTCTCACCTTCGGCCGAACCCACCGTGCCGTTACGGAAGTCGGAATACAACATGGCGACAATGATCTGAATGCCATTTACTTTGGCATGAAAGGTCATGTTGCCCGAGCGTTTGCCGGTCTTGTCCTTGGCCCGCTGCAGTCGCTCGGTAAATCCGGTGTAATTGAGCGGATTCCCCGAAGTTATTTCAGTGTTGAACTGGCGGATCGAGTTGGGGTCGAAGATGTTTTCCAGATACCACTGGTGTTCCAGCGGGAAATGGTGGCCGCATGTCTCGCAGACCCCGGCAAATTCGCCATAAAGATCCGGTATCCACAGGTCTTTGCAACCATATTTTTCGGTATTGGGACAACTCACCGTCCTGTCGATGTTGGCCAGCGGACTGGTGTAGGTATCGGTGAGTTCCAGCGGGTCAACCCGTCTCGTCCGATTCTCCTGCTGATTTCCTCCGCCGGTATAGGTAAGCAGGCGTTGTGGTTTCTCTGTCTTTTTCTTGCTAAAGATGTCGATAAAAGCGGTTATCGGTTCGGTAATGCGCTTCAGCATAATCGAACTCTCACCCGACACATCGCTTAACATCTTTTTAACCTGGCGCCTGTGGTTCTTCATGATATCATAGCGCAGGGTGTAATAGACCTTTTCTGTTTTCACCTTGGCCAGGTTATAGATGCCTTCTTCTGCTTCTGCCTGCCCCATGAAACCGTTTTTGCCCAGGGCCAGATATTTTTTTGAGCGGGCGCAGAGCAGTCTTTTGATTTCCTCTTTGCTCAGGTCCCAGGCCACCTCGAGCTGGAGCTCTTCTTCATTGGCGGGTTTATGCTTCTTTCGCCGTATTTCATAGGTACGCAAGGCGCTGAAACTCTTGGTCGAAAGGACAACTTTGTCTGTCGCCCGCAGCATTTCGGCACGGAGCTTGGCAAAAAAAGCAAAATCGTCTCTTCTTGCGCCAAGGAGCGGTTCGTAAATGATGCGGTCAATAGTTGCTTTTTCAAGGTTATCCTTGGCCGTCAATTTGAGCCGGTCGGCACAGACCTCAATCAGCTCTTTTGGTACCTTGGAGCCCTCACGGATCTTGCCTTCAATGGCTGCGGCACCTTCCGGGGAAATGACCGAATAATAGCCATGGGAGGCCATCATTCGATAGTCAGAGAGGCCGATGGCCTCGGCACCTCCCGAGCCTCCTTCGGATATCATCGAAATCATCGGTACCCTGAGTTTGGTCATGGCATAGATATTTCTGGCAATCTGCTGCGCCGCACCCGAGCCTTCTTCGACCGGGTAGGAGCCGGGAGTGAAGATATAGAAATGGATGGGTATCCCTTCTGTTTCAGCAACCTTCATATATCGAAGGGCTTTTTCGTTGCCCTGGGGTTTACAGGATCCACCGTTGCGAAACTCCTCGCCATGTCCTGTTTCCTGACCAATGACCATGACCGAGGCGGTATAGGGTTTATTCTTGATCCGTCTGGTAATGGTAGCTTTGGCACAGAGCATTGCCGGATCGACATTGGTATCGCCTTCACCGCCCAGCTCTGTATAATCTTCATAGACATTTTCCAGGATGTCTTTTAAGCTGAACCGTTGAATGGATCGGACAATCCGGACTCGTTCCATCGGTGTCAGATGCTCTTCCGCCCGTTCCTCAAGAAAAGAAATCGATTCATCGAGCTTACGAATCTCTCCCGCCAGCTGTTTTTCGGTATAGTCATAGACGGAATGTTTGAGCAGGTCGCAATTTTTCTTGAAACCATCCAGATTTCCCCAATTGGAAAAATCTTTTATCTGGAGCAGATAATTGATCCGCTCTTCTATTTTCAATAGCTGCTTGAGTAATTCTTTCATGTTGAGATTATGTTTTGATATCGTTGATTGATGGCTGAGTGACCCAGATACAAGGGAAATATGAAGAATCCCCCGCAAGGGGGGATAAGTGCCTTGGTGATTTATTCAAGTTACTAATGTTAAATGCCTTCTCCGGTTTCTTGTTATTCTTGATGGACTTCTGGAGTAAGGCACTAAAAAGCGAGCAGGCGATCCAGATTATTTTTAAGGTAGTCGAGATTGGTGATAATCGGCTTATTCTGTGAATCTTTACCACGGATAACGGTTTCATCAATAAAGCGAGCTGCTTTAAGTTTGGCGTCGTCCATCGAGTCTCCCCAGACGAGAGCCAATGCCAGATTCGGGTCAAAATCACTGGGGATAGGGTACGGCCTGTCGCTGGGAACATGAGAATACACTACAGACCAGGGATACACAGGAAATTTGAATTCGGTAATTGTGCCGATCCATGGGGCAAATCCTCGACGCGTGTCTTCAGCGACGATACGCAGTTCAATCGCGGCACCTTTAAATTTCACTGCACTCTGTTTGTAACCGATTCGTTTGCCGAGTCCCAGGCGGATCTGTTCGCGAACAAGATTTGGCTGTTCCCCGCCAATGTAACTGATTCTTGCCGAGACATCATTTTCTACCTGAATGCGGGTGTTCACTTCAAGCAGGTAGGGTTGGCCGGATCTGCTGATGATCCATTCCCAGGTGCCGACATTATCATATTTGACGTAATCCGCCAGCTTGAGGGAGTATTTGACGATCTGATCGAGAACTTTTTTTTCATCAAAATCGTACTCGAAACAGGAGTCGTGAAAACCGGGAGCTGCCTCAACTCGTTTCTGTCGACCTGTGGACTGGATGGTGCAGTTTCTCGAGCTGAAATGGATTCGTTCACCATATCTGGAACAGACGAGCTGTACTTCCAGGTGGTTGTAATCACGAAGACATTGCTCAATGAGCACACCGCCATCGCCAAACTGTCTCTTGGCGTAATTCTGCAACTGCCTGTATACCCTGCGGAACTGTTCAATCTCCGTCACTTCTTCTATGCCCATGCCGCCGCCTCCGGCTGCAGCCTTGACAAGAATTGATGGATTGTCGATTCCGTTCTGTCGCTGGTCGTCGAGGAGTCCTGCGGCAATTTCTTCTGCTTCCATCTCGTTGTAGATGGGGGCATCTGTGCCGGGAATGGTCGGGATGCCGAGTTTATTGGCGACTCGCTTGGTATTGATCTTGTCGCCAAGATCCCTGATTACTTCCCAGTTCGGGCCGATAAAGGTGAGGGGCCGATCGCGGATGGTTGCCCGTCTGGCAAAACGGAAATCCTCCGAAAAGAACCCGTAACCTGGATGGATGGCGGTGCAGCCACTATGATCAGCAACAGCGAATATATCATTAGGTTCGGTGTAACTGGTTATGCGCCAGGCGTTTTGGTCTGGACCGCTGGTGATATTTCGGCGCACATGCTCCGAATCCTTGTCTGCTTCTGTGTAAACAACTACATAATCAAGATCAAGATCCTTGCAGGCATTCATGATCCGAATGGCTATTTCACCACGATTTGCTATAAGAACCTTTCCTTCCAAACTATTCCTCGTTATGTGTAATTCGGTTAATATTTATTCTGAAACCGGTAAGTGTTTCCCTGTTATTTCTTGCAAATACACACTGATTATACTATATGAAATCGACGCCACTATAGTCATGCGGTGCAGAATAGAAAAGAGAAATTATAATCTCATAACCGGTTTTACAATGTACCAGGCCCAACCTGGCGAAAATCGTTCTTTTCTGCTTGACACTATAATTGTGTTGAACGTTAATGATCTTGAATATATGTAAACAGCATGTTGATTTTTTTTCACGCAATGTTATTTGTTAAAGCATGCACTTGTTTTTTGATGGTGTGGTAAGTGAAGTTTTAGTAAGCGTTCATCAGCACCGAATCTGTTCTGTCATTGGTCATTAAACGTACCATAGTACAGTTTGATGACCTCTTTCGTGCATCTCCGGCACTGGTGAATGCTTACAGTTCGGTGGTTATTCAGGATTTGGCGGTTTTCCGGTGAACGGTTATACTTTTTTTACCTGGCCATCGAGCGAAATTGAACGCATACAATTTTTCTTCTTATAGGTAGTTTTTTGCTCTGCCTCCAGAACAGTTACCGATTGTCGGTATATACGCTACGTCACCTGCACAATGGACAACGATACAGAACCTGAAGAACAGCACATTGACCAGGAAAAAGGTTTTCTCCAGAAATTATTAGCAACAATAACCTTCAGGAAACCAGGCACAAAGGAAGAGCTGGAACACGACATCCAGGAACTTCTTGAGGAAGGGGAGGAGCATGGTCTGATTTCGCGGCTTGAGGAGAGAATGATCAATTCCATCCTGGAGTTTCGTGAAACCTATGCCTCCGAGATTATGACCCCGGCGGCGGAGGTTGTCTCGTTTGATGAATCTGCTCCGATGTCTGAACTCATTGAAATAGTTACTGAAAGTGGCTTTACCCGAATTCCGGTGTACCGGGGGAATCCCGATCGAGTAATCGGCGCGATTCATGCTAAAGACCTTCTCAGACTCTGCTCTCGTCCTGGAATGGAGCCCGCTGATCTGGCCAGTTATCTAAGACCAGTCTATTTTATCTCGGAGTCGAAACCGATTGTCGATCTGTTACGGGAGTTTCAGAAACGTAAAGTGCACATGGCTATGGTCACCGATGAATTTGGCACAGTGCGTGGCCTGATCACCTTAGAGGATATTCTTGAGGAGATTGTCGGAGAGATCGACGATGAGTATGATGAAGATGAGCATACCCTTGAAGTGATAGATGAGCATACAATTCAGGTGCACGCCTGGGTTGATATTGAAAAAATCGAGGATCATTTTTCTATTGAACTTCCTGAAGGTCCTTATGAATCTGTGGGAGGACTGGTGATTCATTTATTGGGTCGGCTGGCTGTTATCGGTGACAGTGTCGAAATTGCCGGATTTCGATTCGATGTACAAAGCGCCGATGCAAGACAGATAAAAATGATACGGGTCAGCAAGATAGCCCTGGGCGAATAACAATCGTGGTTCTTTTCAGTAGTTCCTCGCTTTTTATGCCTGTTTTGACCAGCCTGCTGCTCTGGTTTTCTTTTCCCGGGAGCGGGCAAATGTGGTGGCTACTCTTTGGTGCACTCATTCCCCTGCTCTTGGTTCTGCCGAGAGTCAGTGTTCGGGGCGCCATATTCTGCGGGCTCTCCTGCGGCCTGGTACATTTCACTTTGCTCCTCTACTGGATAGTTATTGTTCTGGACAAGTATGGTGGACTGGCCTGGTTCTTTTCGGTATTGGCCTTGCTTTTGCTTGCCTTATACATGAGCCTCTATTTTGCTCTTTTCGCTCTGCTCGCCCGGTATATATTGCTGGCGTTTCCCGCCGTTGTTGCGGTGTGGCTGTTGCCCGCACTGTGGGTAGGTGTCGATTGGCTACGCAGTGTTTTGTTTACTGGTTTTCCATGGATGGATCTGGGCTATGGTCTGTTCGAGGTACCAGCTCTTCTGCAGATTGCCGATCTCGTCGGGCACTACGGGGTGACGTTTCTCATCGTTTTGGTCAATACCTGCCTGCTACTGATCTTCAGGTTGCTTTTCACTCAAAAACATTCTGTCGTTGCCTCTCTCCTTGTTGTCGTCCCCGTCCTCTGTTTGCTTGGCGGTGTGGGGGTGTATTCTAAGAACCGCTTTGCGGAGATGCAGCAAAAAACCGCGGCTCCGGTTGCCTTGAAAATTACTGTGGGAATTGTTCAGGGCAATGTTGATCAGAGTGTTAAATGGTCGCCGGAGCAACAGCAGCAGACTGTAGAAAATTACCGGGAACAGACGCAAACCCTCTTTGTCTCTTCTCGACCATCGATTGTTGTCTGGCCTGAGACGGCACTTCCTTTCTATCCGCCGTCTAATGCGCATATGCAGCCGCTCAGGGCCCTGGTTGCCACTAAAAACTTTGCTCTTTTGACCGGCGCTCCCTGGTACGAGGTTATCGACCTTGAGGCGAGAAAGATAAATTTCTTCAACAGTGCTTTGCTTCTGGAGCCGAACGGGCAATTCGGCGGCAAATATTATAAGACGCATCTTGTTCCTTTTGGCGAATATATCCCGCTTAAAAAGTATTTACCTTTTCTGGCGCCGTTGGTCGAGGCGGTGGGGGATTTCAGTGTTGGCAAAATTGAGCAACCTTTGGTTTGGCAACAGGCGAAGGCTGGAGTGCTTATCTGTTTTGAGTCGGTATTTCCCGACTTATCGCGTCAATGGGTCTTGGCAGGAGCGAATATGTTGGTTAATTTGACCAATGATGCCTGGTATGGTATGTCGAGTGCCCCGCATCACAGCCTCGCCATGGCGGTGCTCCGGGCGGTGGAAACCAGGCGCAGCCTGGTACGGTCAGCAAACACGGGTATATCTGCCTTTGTCAGCCCGGCAGGGACGATCACCAAGCAGTCAGAACTGTTCGTGCCCTGGGCGGCGGCATCAGAGGTGGTGCTCTGTGACGAGCTGACAATATGGGTCCGCTATGGCTATCTCTTCGCTCCTCTCTGTCTGCTTATAGGTATTTTCGGCGGCCTGGCGGCGGCAGCTAAAAGGCGATGGAAATGAAATTTAATATAATAATATAAAGTGGTAAGGTAAAAAACTATGGCTATTGAAACCGGTGCAGCAGTATCTAAACAGAAACTTGTTGATTTGAAAGTCCGTTTGCTTGCTCTCAAGGAGCATCTTTGACTTAGCTGTAAAAAAAGACAAGCTCGAAGCGTTGGAACGACAGACGCTTGCCCCTGGATTCTGGAACGATGCCGAAGCCGCAACGTTGATCCAGAAAGAGCACGGTCAGCTTCAGGAAATTGTTACCGGCTGGAATACACGGTGGAAAGAGTTGGAGGATACGGAACTCTTCCTCGAGATGGTCATGGAAGAAAAGGATGCCGAGCTTGAGCAGGAGATAGCCGAGAAAATTGTTGTTATGGATAAGGAACTGGGCCTGGCGGAGTTGGAGTGTATGTTCAGCGGCGAGCATGACAACAGCAACGCCATCATGTCCATTCATGCCGGTGCCGGGGGGACAGAAGCCCAGGATTGGGTGGAAATTCTTATGCGCATGTATCTGCGCTGGGCGGAAATCCGGGGTTTTAAAACAGATATTCTTGACTATCTGGCGGGCGATGAGGCCGGCACGAAAAGTGTTACCATCATGTTTAAGGGGAAAAACAGTTATGGCTACCTTCGGTCCGAGCTGGGAATTCACCGGCTGGTGCGTATCTCACCCTTTGATGCCAGTGGACGTCGGCATACTTCCTTTGCCTCAGTGATGGTCCTGCCGGAACTCGATGATTCTATTACTGTCGATATTGACGATAAGGATCTGCGCATAGATACCTACCGTTCCAGCGGGGCGGGTGGACAGCATGTCAATAAAACCGATTCCGCTATCCGTATAACCCATATGCCGACAGGAATCGTTGTGCAGTGCCAGAACGAACGTTCCCAGCATAGCAACAAGGCTACGGCAATGAAAATGCTGACCGCCCAACTGTATGAACTGGAAAGACAGAAGCAGGCGGAACAGAGCGAAGGTTTGTCCGGAGACAAGAAAGGGATCTCCTGGGGCAGTCAAATTCGTTCGTATGTTCTTCAGCCCTATCGTTTGATCAAAGATCATCGCACTGACCACGAAACAGGCAATGTTGATGCGGTCCTTGATGGTAACCTTGATCCGTTTATTAAGGCCTTTCTGCTTTTAGGAAAGTAAATGGGCTGCAGGATATATTAGAAAGGCCGGCTCGCAAATAAGCCGGCCTTTCTGGTAACTGACTCGTGTTATTTTGCATATTTCGGCACCTCCCTGCTGCTTTTAGCATCTCTAAGGCCGCGGCTTTTAACAGCATTTTTTAGAATCGATACCGGATTCTTGTTACGCAGCTTATCTCGGCATTGTACCGGGGGGAGGCACACTCGGTTTAAGGCTCTTTTTTTTATTTTCCGAAGATTGCCCAAGCAACTGGGAACTGCAGCAACCGCACATGGTGCCACCGCTCTCGTGGCACATGCCGGTCAAGCCGTGCCTTGTGCGGTTCTGCCGTCTCTTGCAGTAGCTGATAAGAATCACCGTAACCAGTAAGAGCGAGAAGGTGATACCGAGAGTAAAGAGAAAAGTTATCATAAAAAAACCTTAATCATTTTTACGTTATCCGCCAAAGTCGTCAAAGTGAATGTTTTCCTGTTCGACACCAAGATTGTCCAGCATCCCGAAAACAGCCTGGTTCATCATCGGCGGGCCGCAAAGGTAAAAGTTGATATCTTCAGGAGCCGGGTGATCTTTCAGATACTGGTCAAACAGCACCATATGAATAAAACCGGTGTGCCCCTTCCAGTTGTCTTCCGGCAGTGGGTCGGAAAGTGCCAGGTGAAAGTTGAAATTGTCGTAGCTTTTCTCGATTTCTAAGAATTCATCGGTATAGAAAACTTCCTTCAGGCTTCTGCCGCCGTACCAGAAAGAGACCTTACGTTTTGTCTGCTTTGCCTTGAAAAGATCAAAGATATGACTACGTAGTGGAGCCATACCTGCACCACCACCAACGAGGATGATTTCCGAGTCGCTATCATCCATGAAAAACTCGCCAAAGGGGCCGGAAATGGTGACGTCATCACCGGGTTGGAGATTAAAAACATAGGAGGACACCTGCCCAGGAGGAATCGCTGTTTGCCCTGGCGGAGGAGTGGCGATACGCACGTTCAATTTGATTATGCCTTTCTCGCCTGGGTAGTTGGCCATGGAGTAGGCTCTGGTTACCGGATTGTAGACGTGAGACTTATACTGAAACATCTTAAATTTGGTCCAGTCGGCTAGAAACCGCTCGTCGATCTCAAAGTTCTGGTATTCCAGGGTATGGGGCGGAACCTCGATCTGAATGTAACCACCCGCCTTAAAATCGATCGTTTCGCCTTCCGGCAGACCGATCACCAGTTCCTTGATAAAAGTGGCGACATTATTGTTCGAAATGACCTTGCACTGCCATTTCCTTGCCTCAAGCATTTCCGGGGGGATAATAATGTCCAGATCTCTTTTAACGGCAACCTGGCAGGCCAGGCGAACACCCTTTTTGGCATCTCGATTGTTTACCTTCCCTTTTTCCGTCGGCAGAATGGAACCGCCGCCTTCCTTAACGATACAGCGGCATTGACCGCAACTGCCGCCTCCGCCACAAGCCGAGGAAAGGATGATGCCCTCTTCCGCCAGAGTGGTAAGCAGCTTGCCGCCGGGCTTTGCCTGTAATTTTTTATCCTTGTTGATCTGAATGGTAATTTCGCCACCGGGCAACAACGACCTTTTGGCGACGACAATAATAGTGACCAGTAAGAGCTGAAGAGCCAGAAAACAGCTCACACCGTAATATATTTCAGTCATTGTCTGCGTTTTCCTTTTTTTTGGTCACATTTCCATCCCGGCCAGTCCCATAAAGGCCATGGCCATCAGTCCTACTGAGATAAAGGTCAGCCCGAGGCCTTTCAGCCCTGCAGGCGGATCGGCGTATTCCAGCCGTTCTCGTATTCCTCCCAGGCAGACCACGGCGAGGAAGAAACCGGCCCCTGAGCCAAATCCGTAGGCAATGGATTCGCTAAAGGTATAGTCTCGCTCAACCATAAACAGGGTACCACCGAAGATGGCGCAGTTGACTGTCAGTAGGGGCAGAAAAATTCCTAATGTGTTGTAAAGAGCAGGGAAAAAACGATCAAGGACCATTTCCAGTATCTGCACGACCGCCGCAATTATGGCGATATAGGTAAGCAGTCCGAGAAAACTGAGATCCAGATCCGGTTGTCCGGCCCAGGCCAGAGCCCCTGGTTTGAGCACATAGGTGAGGATAAGATTATTGATGGGGACAGTTATCACCTGGATAAACAATACCGCGGCGCCCAATCCGGTTGCGGATTTTACCTGTTTGGAGATAGCCATAAAGGTGCACATGCCGAGGAAAAAGCTGAGCGGCAGGTTCTCCAGAAAGATTGATCGGATAATGATATCAAAATAGTGTGACATCAGTCTTTCTCCTGTTGTTTGGGATCCATGGTCCGGAGGAGCCAGATAAGCAGGGCTATGAGAAAAAATGCACTGGCCGGCAGGACCAGCATGCCATTGCGGACATACCAGCCGCCGCTGGTGCTTAGAGGTAGAATCTCAAAACCAAAAAGACTGCCCGACCCGAGCAGCTCACGGACAAAGGCCACCGACATAAGAATGAAGCCATAGCCAAGGCCATTGCCGATGCCGTCAAAAAAACTTGATATCGGTGGATTGGACATGGCAAATCCTTCGGCACGGCCCATGACGATACAGTTGGTGATGATCAATCCGACATAGATCGACAGCTGTTTGGACAGTCCGAAGAAAAAGGCTTTCAGGATTTGGTCGACAATGATGACCAGGGTGGCTATGACCATTATCTGTAGACCGATTCGCACACTGTTGGGGATCTGGTAACGGACAATACTGATGGTCATACTGGAAAAAGCTACCACGAGAGTGACACAGATCGACATGACAAAGGCTGTGGTCATCTGGCCTGTGGTTGCAAGTGCCGAGCAGATGCCAAGCACCAGCAACGCTATAGGATTACGTTCGAATATGGAGCGGGAGACCAGCTCAATCTTGGTTTCAGCCATTCGCATTCTCCTGTTTTAATCGGGCAAAAAAAGGTTTGAAGCCGTGTTCTCCAAACCAGAATTCCATAAGGTTGTCGACACCTTTGGTGGTAAGCGTCGCCCCCGATAAACCGTCGATCTGGTGCAATGCGGCGGGTCCCTCATTCGTCGCTTTGCCTTTGACAAATTGCAGGTCCATTTCGCCAGTGTCGTTATACAGTTCTTTTCCCTGCCAGCCTTTCTGCCAGCCGCGGTTTTCAACTTCACCTCCCAAGCCGGGTGTTTCTCCATGTTCATAGAAGGATACGCCGCGGATGGTGTTTAAATCGCCGTCAAGGGCAACATAGGCATACATGGTCGACCAGAGTCCCTTGCCCCGTACCGGTACGATAATCTGTTTGATCTTTTCGCCTTCCTTGACCAGGTAGACGAGAGAATATTTTTCCAGCCGACGCAGTTTGGCTATGTCCTCTTCTGTACTCAATTTTCGTCCGGTATCATCAGATAATGCCGCTTTTAGCTGCTTGTAGGACTCGGGTTTGATGGTTTGTTCCGGCACAAATTCTCCGGTTGCCAGCTCAATCACTTTTGTTTCTATGGGAGCAAACATCTGATCGATGGTTGTGCCTTCTTGGTAAAGGCCAGCGGCATAGAGGATGTTTTTTTTCCGGTCGAGTACCCGGTTGGCTTCCTGCTGCGGTCGCAAGCCAACTGCCGCTGCCGCGACCAAAGCCGAGCAGACAAAGGCCAGAACAAGTACTGAATAAAAAGGTTTAGCAGCATTTTCTTCAGCCATGACGGAGCATCCTTCTCTTGATGTTGGCCTGGATAACAAAGAAATCAAATAGTGGGGCAAAGACATTGCCGAGGAGAATGGCCAGCATGACCCCTTCCGGGTAGGCCGGGTTCGCCACTCGGATCAAGATGGCCAGTACTCCTATCAGCAAACCGTATAGCCACTGACCAGTAGGGGTATGGGCGGCGGAGACCGGGTCGGTGGCCATAAAAACCATGCCAAAAGCCAATCCACCCAGGACCAGATGCCAGTGCGGCGGGATTGCCCACATAGGGTTCACATCGCTGCCGATAAAATAAAAATATGAGCTGCACAGCACCGCGCCAAGAAGAGTCGAAGCCATAACCCGCCAGGGTGCGATTCGGGTTATAAGCAGAATAAAGGCCCCGAGCAGACAGGCAAGCGTCGATGTCTCGCCCATGGAACCAGGGATAGTGCCGAGAAAGGACTGGGCCCAGGTCATATGAACCGAATCCAGCACATGGGCCGCCTGTCCAGGCTGCGCAGCGGCAAACTGGGCCAGCGCGGTTGCCCCGGAGACGCCGTCGACCGCGGTCCAGACCATGTCGCCGGTCATCTGCGCCGGATAGGCGAAATAGATAAAGGCCCTTGAAGCCAGGGCCGGGTTCATGAAGTTACGGCCCACTCCGCCGAATGCTTCTTTCACAAAAATCAATCCGAAACTGATTCCTACCGCCACCTGCCAGAGGGGAATAGTTGCCGGCAAGGTCAGGGCAAAAAGCAGACCGGTTACCGTAAATGCCTCGGAAAACTCATGCCCCCGAATTAAATTGAACACGCTTTCCCAAAAAGCTCCGACCAGCATGGTCACCAAATATACAGGCAGAAAGTAGAGAGAGCCGTGCAGAAAATTAGAGACCAGGCTGGACGGGTCGCAGCCGACCAGTGCCATAACCGTGCCCCGCCAGCCATTCGGTCCGGCAAGCCCCATCGCTTCTATGACCAGATTGGCCTGGTAGCCGGTATTCCACATGGCCATAAGGGTACAGGGCACAAGGGCGAAGAGTACCGTCGTCATGATCCGCTTCAGGTCGAAGGAGTCCCGGATATGGGGAGCAATCCTGGTAGTCTCATTGGAGCCGAAGAGGATGGTGTCAACCGCTTCGTAAAGCGGGTACCAGCGTGCAAAACGACCCCCTTTCTGGAAATGACGTCCCGCATCTTCCATCTTTTTATTGAAATAACTCATAGAGAAAAGGCCACCTTAAAAAATTTGTCGTAGTTTATGGAAAATTACCCATCAAGTTCGATAGCAGTTAATACCTCACGCAAAACAGGACCGAACTCATTTTTACCGGGACAGACAAAGCCGCAGAGGGCCAGGTCATCTTCGACAAGTTCGAGGGCACCCAGTGCTTTCGATTTTTCTGTGTCGCCTACTGAAATTGACTTTAACAGCGATGTGGCAATGATATCGAGAGGCATGACCTCATCGTAGGTACCGAGTGGATAGATGGCCCTTTGTCCGCCCCAGAGAGCAGTATTCATAGGGAAATACACTTTTTTCAGATATGCCGAAGCAAAAATTGGTCGGGTTGAATAACGGCCTTTTCCCGGTAGTAGCCAGTTTAAAAGAGATCTGCCGCTGGATTCTTCAATCACTGAGACCTGATCGTGATATCGGCCGAGAAAGGCAAGATTCCCTTTCGATTCCCGGCCACTCAGCACCGAGCCGGAGATAACCCGCAACTCTTCAAGCGATAGTTCCCGCCGGCAGAGATCAACCAGAGATGCACCAATTCTGGTTTGTACCAGCGACGGCTGAATGACCCCGGCTCCGGCAAGGGCCACGATTCGCTCGGTCGGCAGGTGTCCGGTCAGAAACAAGTGGCCGATACCGATCACATCCTGATAGCCAATTTGCCAGACAGTTTTGTTCTCGTGGACCGGATCGATGAAATGGATATGGGTGGAAGGCAGTCCCGCTGGGTGCGGGCCTTGAAACGACCAGTACTCGAGTCCGTCTACTTCTTCAAATGGCTGGAGTGTATTGGCCCAGGTACAGTAATGGATGGGAACGGTGACCAGCCGCCTGAGAATTTTCAGACCTAATTGATATTGGGCCTGATATTCTTTTATGATGATCTGTGGTTCAGCTGCCAGTGGCGAGGAGTCCGTTGCAGTAATAAATAAAGAGACCGGCTCTGAGTTTATGGCTGGCGTTTTGCCGTAAGGGCGGGTGCGTAAAGAGGTCCACAGGCCGGAGCGGATCAGCAGGTCGCGGATGGCTTGGGATTCCATCTTCTCCGGGTGTTCTGTGGGGGCACAGAAGGTGACGGCCTCTTCGCCGTCAAGCGCAATTACCAGGGATTCAAATTTACGTCTCTCGCCTCTGTTGATCGAAACGACTGTTCCGCATCCAGGTGAGGTGAAAACTACCCCTGGGTTTTTTTTGTCGGTGAACAGCTGTTGCCCGAGAGTGACTCTATCTCCTGGATTTACCAGCATGGTCGGCTTCATGCCGATATAATCCTCACCGAGGAGTGCCACCTGCCGGACAGGGTTACCCTGGCGAATTTTTTGCTCAGGGCCGCCGGAAATGGGGATGTCGAGCCCCTTGGTCAGTAAAAAAGTCTTCATATTAGCTGAAAAATCCGGAAGTATTGGAATGTTTGAGGTTCTTGTCCACCATATAGGCCTCGCATCCCTCCATCGGCTCGAGGAGATCAAAGGCGTCCTTCTTGCCGAGCACCATCAGAGCCGTTGCCAGGCCGTCAGCGAGGGCAACGTTTGGAGCTGTGACGGTGCAGCTGGCCAGCTCAGGCGGTGAAAAACCGCTTCGGGGATCTATGATATGGTGGTGTTTCAGGTCCGGGGTGAAGGCCTGCAGATAGTCGCCGGAAGTGGCCACTGCTTTATCGCTTACCGCAACAGTAACCAACTTTTGGTCCTGCTGCGGTCGGGGGTTTCTGATGCCGATGCGCCAGGGTACCTTATCTTCTTTCAGGCCGGAGACCATCAGGTCACCGCCGGCTTCAACATAGACATTGTTGAAGCCAAGGTTTTTGAGTGTAGCGACACCTTTGTCGACAATATATCCCTTGCCGATCCCGTCAAGAGAGAGGCCCATTCCAGCTTCTTTGAGTCGTATGCTCTTGTCGTCAAAAGCGATTTTTTCATAGCCAACGAGCTTGCGCGCCGAGGCCTGTTGCTGCGGGTTAAAATGGTCGTTTATCCCCCAGCTTTTTTCGTGGAGATGGAGAAGGGGAAGTATTGTCACATCGAAGGCCCCGGAACTTTTTCTGCTCAGATCCTGCGCCATGGTAAGCACGTTACGGAGATCTTCGCTCGGTTCTAAAAGGACGGAGGTCTGGTTCAACTGGGAAAGTTCGCTGCCCGGTATGTGTCTGCTTAGCTTTGCTTCCAGTGCCTGCATTGTGGCGATGGTCTGCTGTAATGCCTCTTCACAGCTCTCTCTGTCAGGCCCGTAAACGGTGAGATTGAGCACGGTGCCCATGATCGGCTGGCTCCTTCTGGCCACCTGAATCGATTTTGTCGAACCGAAAAGGCCAAGTTTCCAACAGGCGGCTGCTGCACCTGCCACGGCTACAATCTGTAAGAAGCCCCGTCGATTGAATCTGCTGATTATTGTATCTTCTGTCTGCATGTAGTTATCCTCTGCAAAGATTCCGACCGGTGAAAGTGTGTTAAATAACAGGTTGATAATCAAAGAAAGCAAACCATTTTTCCAGACAAATGTAAACCCTGAATAGTTCTCTTTAACAGACAGCAGGTGAGGTGCCATCAACAACAGCTAACAAACAGTTGAAATACAGGTTTTTAGGGTTATCAGTAAGGTAATGACCGGAATCAGAAATGTTTGATTGTTTTAAAGGAGAGAAAAAATATGGAAAATACCTACCCGTATGAAAAATTAGGCTTGCTCTATCTGGGCCGGGAGTTGGATATTGACAACGGCATCTCAACGCAGCAGCCGTTACTGTACAAAAATAAGAACATGACGACTCATGGCGTCATTATCGGCATGACCGGCAGCGGTAAAACAGGCTTGGGGATTGCAATTATCGAGGAGGCGATTATGGACAATCTTCCCTCGATTATAATTGATCCGAAAGGTGATATGGGCAATCTGCTGCTCACTTTCCCCCACTGTGCACCTAAAGATTTTGTCCCCTGGGTCGATCCTGCCGAGGCTGCCAAATACGAGCTGACACTTGAGCAGTATGCAGCCAAGACTGCTGAAACCTGGAAGAGCGGCCTGCAGTCCTGGGATCAGGGACTGGATCGCATTGAGGTCCTGCGGTCCAAAACCAAAATGATCATCTATACCCCGGGAAGCAGTGCCGGAGTGCCGGTTTCGGTGCTGAGCACTTTTACTGCCCCGGCCGAAGATGTCATCAATGATATCGATACGTTAAACAGCCTGGTCAACTCGACCACAACCAGTCTGTTGGCCCTGGTCGATATACAAGGCGATCCGCTGCAGAGCCGGCAACATATTCTGATCAGCTCTCTGTTGCTGCACTTCTGGCGTGCCGGGCAGGACCTCACCATGGAAAAGCTTATCGGTAATATCGTCAACCCGCCCTTTGACAAGGTTGGCGTTTTTGCGCTGGACACTTTCTACCCCCAGTCACAGCGGATGGAGTTGGCAATGAGCCTGAACAATATCCTGGCCAGCCCGACCTTCAGCGCCTGGATGACAGGACAGCCGCTCGATATACAAAAGATCCTCTACACTGAGGAAGGCAAACCGCAGACGGCTATTTTTTCGATTGCCCATCTTAGTGAAACCGAGCGGATGTTCTTTGTGACTATGCTCCTTAACCAGTTTATCGGTTGGATGCGGCGGCAACAGGGAGCTTCGTCCTTGAAAGCCTTGTTGTATATGGATGAAATATTTGGGTATTTTCCGCCGATAGCCAATCCACCTTCGAAAAAGCCGATGATGCTCCTGCTCAAGCAGGCCCGGGCTTATGGCATTGGCGTGGTGCTGGCCACCCAGAATCCGGTTGATCTGGACTATAAGGGGCTTTCGAATATCGGTAGCTGGTTTGTTGGACGGCTGCAGACCAGACAAGATCAGGATCGAGTCGTGGAGGGCATTGTCGGGGCAAGTGCTGGAGCGCTCAATGTGGGGCAGGTGAAGCAGCTCCTCTCTGATATGAAGGGACGTCAGTTTCTGCTCAATTCAGTGCATCTGGACGAGCCGATTCTTTTTGAGACCCGCTGGGTCATGTCGTATCTCAAAGGACCGATGTCAAATAATGATATTAAAAAATTGATGGCGGTAAAGAACGAAACCGACAGTCCATCAGTTGAGATGCCGGCGCTGTATTTAAACAACCCCTCGAATATCAGGAATGGTGCTGGGCTTGCGCCTCTTGTCCCGCAGGGTATTGAGCAACTCTATTATCTGCAGAATGTCATTAGTGAGGAGGTTCGCTTTGAGCCATGGTTGAGTGTTGAGGCGTCGGTCAGGTTTTTTAACACCAAACGTAATATCGATGTGGTGCGAAAAATAAACCTGCGCCAGTATCTCGATGCGTCTTTTGTTCGTCCTGACTGGGATTTAGCAGAGCTCGGTTCATATAATCTTGCCAGCTGTAATCCGAATCCCCCGGCAGGCAGTCGATATTATTCGCTGCCGTCGACTATTGGCCAAATGAAGGATTTTCGGAAACTGAGTAGAGGATTCAGTGAATATTTGTATCAAAACCATCAGCTGGAGCTTTTTCGGGTCAAAGATGCCGATTTTGATTTTGAGTCAAATACGGATGAAAATATGCGCGATTTTAACGTCCGTCTCGGCGACTATCTGCGTCAGCAAAAAGAAGAGGCGGTTGACAAACTGAGAAAGAAATTTCTGGTTAGCCAGGAGAGGTTGGAACAGAAATTAAGAAGCGCACTCGATAAATTGACTAAGGAACAGGTTGATGTTCAGGCGAAAACAACCGATTCTCTCATTTCCTTTGGACTCGCCGTGGTTAGTGCCTTTTTGGGCCGAAAAGTATTTTCTGCTTCTAATATCGGTAAGGCGGCAACTGGACTGCGCAGTGTTGGCCGAGTCGCCAAGGAAAAAAGCGATGTGCGGCGCGTTGAGCAGGATGTAATACGCATTCAAAATTCTCTTCACGAACTCGCTGTGGAAATTGAAAAGCAGGTGACTGAGGTGGCCAACTCGTTTACTGCCGATAAATATGAGATTGAAACTTTTTCGATTAAACCGCGTCGTTCTGATATCTTTGATGTGAGGATGGTGCTTCTTTGGGAAATGGTTATTTGATAGTAACCGTTCACTGGAAAAGCAGAAAATCTCATATAACCTCCGAGCTGTAAGCGTTTTCAGTGCCGAAGATGCGCGAAAGAGGTCTCTAAACTGTACTATTGGTACGTTTACCGACCGATGACAAAACAAATTCGCTGCTAGTGAACGCTTACACTTGATAGTGGCATGGCGCTGGAATAACAATGCAGAGGTTTTCTTTTGCATGTTGTTGAATTGTAGTAGAGTGCGATAAGAAGCCCGGTACTTCCTAACAGTTCAGGATTCCGGAAATTACCAATTGAACCGAATAGGATGTGTCATGAAAAATGATCGTAAGCCCAGTAAAACCTATCATGATATTGCCAAACGTTACCCTGAGTTTATTACTGCCTTGGAAAACTTAGGCACCACCGTCAGAGGCCTTGGCCCACTTGATGAAAAAACGAGCCATCTCATACAACTTGCCGCTGCAGCGGCAGCAAAGTCGGAAGGGTCGGTCCATTCCCACACCCGCCGGGCGCTAAAAGCTGGTGCTACCCGGGAAGAGATTTATCATGCGCTGCTGCTTCTTGTCTCGACTATCGGTTTTCCTCAGGCTATGGCTGCTATTTCCTGGTGCCGAGATATTGTGGAGGGTGAAGGAGGAGAATAGCCCACATTAAAGACGTGTCTTCTCTTGACTGGGGATGTTGACTGATGACGTGCGCAACTGGAACAATAATTGGAAGGTTTTTGTTCATTGTTGAACTGTTTCTGCCAGGTCTGCCCGTTGTTAATGTGTCAAAGCTTTTAGTTGGACAGAGAAGCTGATCAGACTCAAGCGGACAAGAATATGCCCATAAAACAAGAACGCCCGCATCGGAGAGACGATACGGGCGGTTCTATGCAGAGATTATGGTTTTTTCAGGTCAATCTCTGCCAATAAACAACTGATTACTTCTTGCTGGTTTTTTTTCGGGCAAAACCAACTAAGCCAACTAAACCAGTGCCGACGAGCAGCATGGTTGCAGGCTCGGGAACGGGTGGATTGCCGGAAGGATTATTGTCATCACCATTTCCCCAATCGCACGTATAGCTATCAACAATGGAAGCACGCTGCTCATCACTATTGGTTAAAATATTGCTGAATTGATTGGCTGAAGGGGATTGCAGAATGTTTCTTGTAGCCAATTTATTATCGGAATCTCCCTGTTTATACATGAAGGCATGCTTGAATAGGTTTTGCACCGGACGCTCAGAGTCATGTATAGGTCCCCCGAAAGCATTCCCCACAATCAAAAACGATCCGACAGCAACTGCGATTAAAAAATTTACCAGTACTTTCTTCATGTTCATCCTCTTTTATTTATTACCTTTGTCTTCAAGGTCTATTTTCAGACTTCGGGTACACTGTCGACATACCGTTGCTGACTGCTACAAGTTCTGTAAAATAAGATTATCGTGAAGATATGTAAGCAATATTTATGCCAGTGTATTGTTGTGGAAGCGACTTTTGTAGAATGTTTGGCACATTACCAAGCTGTCAATCGATGTAAACCTTG
>CBDTUM010000014.1:0-48376 GCA_965363495.1 uncultured Desulfopila sp. | reverse complement strand
TGGTACACCAGGCAGGATTCGAACCTGCGACCCCCTGATTCGTAGTCAGGTACTCTATCCAGCTGAGCTACTGGTGCATTGGAGAGATGGTTTTATACCCTAGATTGATCGGTAACTCAAGCCTGTTTTTTGGAAATATTTTCTTTTTCTGCCTTATGGAAAAGTATTTCATTGTCGGCAGGTTTCATATCAACCTCGGCATTTATGTTTATTTCAACCTGATACCGTTTTTCCAACTCGGCGAGTTCACTTCTTTTATTGTTAAGCAGATAGGATGCCACATCAAGAGGAAAGTGGCACTCAATAGCCTCTACCGGTTTCCGGCTGGCACCGGTTTGGATTCGTCGCAGATAATAGAGGGAGAGTGTCTCAATGGATCGCACCGTACCCCGGCCTTTACAATGTTCACATCGTCGATAGTTTCCGGCCTCAATCGGAGCACCGAGCTTTTGCCGGGAGATCTCCATCAGGCCGAATTTGGATATCCTGCTGAAATCCACTTTGGCCTTATCCTTTTTCATCGCCGCCTTAACTTCTCTTTCGACGGCAAGGATATGCTTTCTGTTCCGCATATCGATAAAGTCAACCACAATTAATCCACCAAGGTCTCTCAGCCTTAACTGCCGGGCCAATTCTGAAGCAGCTTCCATGTTGGCCTGAAAAATTGAAGCTTCAAAATTCTTGCCTTTAGAGGTCGAACCGGAATTGACATCGATTGCCACCAGCGCCTCGGTCGGATCGATAACAATGGATCCACCCGAAGGAAGACTCACCTGGGATTGGTAAATCGATTCTATCTGATCTTCAACACTGTACTGATTGAATATTGGTCGAGCGCCCTGATGAAAACGAACATTGACAGTTCTCTGTTGCTCTGGCAGCATTTTGACAAACTCTTTAACCTGCTCCAGTGCGGTACGATCATCAACCAGAATCTCCTGAATGGAGGGATCGAAATGTTCGCGCAAAAATCGAAGAACACTCCGATGGTCTTCATAGACCAAACCGACCCCATCCATTTCCTGCCCTTTATCCTTAATCTCGCCCCACAGTTCAAGGAGATACTCGACATCGCGGACTAAGGCATCATGGGTTATATCGATGCTGGCGGTACGAACAATCCAGCCAATCCCTTCCGGTAAATTCATGGAAAGCATGGTATCCCGAAGTTGCGATCTTCGCAGTTCTCCGGAAATTTTCCTGGAAATCCCTGCCGAATCTGAGCCGGGCATGAGGACCACGCAGCGTCCGGGGATCGACAGGAAGGTGGTCATGTTTGCACCCTTCTTGCCCACCTCCTCTTTGACAACCTGAGCCAGAATCTCCTGCCCTCTCTCAATGACATCGGTAATATTCAGTTTCTTCCACTGGTTATTTTCCACCATGCGAAGAGTTTCTGCCGACAAGTCCTGCTTATAGTATTCCGGATGGATTTCGCTGAAGGGCAAAAACCCGTTTTTCTCTGTGCCGTAATCAACAAAAGCCGCCTGAAGACTCGGCTCGATAGCAACAATCCGGGCCTTATAGATATTGCTTTTAGTTTGCGTTCTGGAAATCGTTGAGACATGAATGGATTCCAACCGACCATCTTCAAGCAAAGCCAGGCGGCATTCTTCCGGTTCTTCTGCGTTAATGAGTAGTTTACAAACTTTTTTAGTTTCTTCTTTGTGCTGGGCACTGGTGGTCTTTTCTGCTGCAGGATGCTCCGAAGCTACAACGTCCTGCGTCTCCTGCTCGTCATCGAAATCGGCAAGAACGGGCTGCTCAATTCCTGCCTCATCTCTCTCATCGAGTATGGTAGAAGGTTCCGCATCATTGTCGGCCTCCTCTGCAATCGTTGCAGAGTTTTCTACGACAGTCGTCTTTTTCCTGCTTCCCCGTCCACGACGCCCACGTGGGCGCTTGGGTGCTCTTTGTTCTTCGGCAGGGGGCTCTTCGAGCTGGTCAATATCATTTTTGGTTTCAGAGACGACTTCTATCTGCTCTACTGGAGCCGTTGTATCGGGAAGGACATTTTCGCCTTGTTTTTCCGTCTTTTTCGTCGGACGTCTTCCGGAGCGCTTCCTGGCGGGTGCACTCTTTTTAGGTTCGTCTTGACTTTCTTCTCCAACTCTTTTTGTATCAGCACCACCTTCTTTTTCAGGACTTGCCTTTGCTGTTGGTTTTCTTGGAGCTCTTTTTACCGGAGTTTTTTTTGCTTTTCCGGCTGAGGCCGTCTCTTTCTTAGGTTCCGAAGCTTCCGAGGTGCTATCGGGTGCCGAATCACTTGCCGTGGTACTCTTCCACCACGCCCCGGTCGTCGCCTTTATTTGAACAGTTTTATTTTCTTTTTCAGATTCTTTTTTTCCAACCATATTCTTTCCTTTTTACCGGGTGAAGTACACGAGGGGGTGGACACAACCCGGCAATCTTATTGGTATACTCGTCGACAATACAGGCATTAAAAAACCTGTCCTGCAACAAACAGCGTATTTGTACCGACTCTCTTATCGGGATACATTGAGCAAGCTCGGTTCAGGCTGCAATTATGCTGTGGCTATTCCCGCAGTAAAAACAGCGCTATGTCCACAGCTCTCGGCTGGCCTAACACGAATGTCTATTACTCACTGTACACCTGCAATTCTTATAAAAAGCAATGATCCCGGGTGTTCTATGGTACAGCGAACCCGTCTTGTTACTATACGATCAATACTCCGACTCACTAGTACTGTCAATTTTCACGAAACACAAATGGTATTTGAAATTATGCCAAGAGAATTTCTATATTTTCGCCATTTTTGGGTCGATCAGATAACTCTTTCACGGCACCCACCATTCAATTCATTATTTTTCGAGTTATATGAGACATATATTGTCATTAAGGAGCAGAGAGGGTCTGACTTTAAACTTGACAGTATTCGCTCTGAACCGTACATTTCGTGAACTTATCAAGTACGTAAACGCAGAGTCGTCCTCCTGTCACTTTACACCATACAAAAATGACAACAATATTGTATATTTTACTCTTTTCTTCATAAATAGAAAAGGTTATTACGTTGCCGAAAACGATCTCGTGAAAGGAGTATACTGTGTCTTCAAGTTTTTACCGAGTCAACCCTTACCCACTTTTCAGCATTACGTTTGCTGTTCTCTTCTGGTCTTTTTTTATATGTCAGGCTTACGCAGAAAAAACCTCGACGGAAGAATGGAATGTTTCTGCCGATAAAATTACCCGTTATGAAAATCCAAACAGCATAGTGGCCAAAGGCAGCGTCGTGCTGTTAAAACGAGAAAAAATGTCGCCGCCGCGCTCGGCAGCTGAGATCAAAGACGCCCTCTGGTCGGGTATTCTGGAAGAGAAAGTCGATAAAAAGCAGCCAGTAGCTGATGACGTTGTACAGTTACCACCGCCACAATACCACACAACCATGACAATTAAAGCCGACTGGATTGTCTATGATGTCGATCTGAAATCGATCAATGCCAAAGGCAATGTACAAATTATAACTCAGGAAGATCAACTCTCCGCCAAAGCAGGCACCTTGAATCTCGTCGATCAAACCGGTACTTTTACCGACGCAACTATTGTTCACAAAGACAACACCCTGCATCTCGAAGGAAAAAAGATTGAAAAAACCGGACTGGACACCTACCGGATTAATGACGGTTGGGTCATCACCTGTAAGCTTAATGACGGCGAGGTCCCTCCCTGGAGTTTCTCCAGCTCAGAGACAAATGTGCGGCAGGATGGCTTTGCCGTCTTGAAAAATGCAAAATTCAAAATAAGAAACGTACCTGTTCTCTATTCGCCTTACCTTGTTGTGCCGGTCAAAAACACTCGCCAGACCGGTTTTGTCTTTCCTGAATTTTCTTACTCAACCAATAGCGGTTTTGGCGTTAACCTCCCATTTTTTCTCAACATTTCTGAATCCGCAGATGCAACTTTCTATCCGGAATATTTGAGCAATCGTGGCTTCATGCCGGGTGTCGAGTTCCGTTATGTGGCAAGCGAGACCAACAAAGGAATCCTTACTGCCAATTATCTCGATGATAAGCTTTCGGAACCCTCGGAAACCGAATATTATAATGATACCGGCTATACTCACGATAACAGCGACAGATACTGGCTCAGGGGCAAAGCGGACCATTCGTTTGCCGACTGGCAGACTCGTCTCGATATTGATATCGTTTCCGATCAGGATTACCTGAAGGAGTTTGACACTGGCACAACGGGATTTGAGAAAACGTATGATAATTACCTTGACACTTTTGGCAGGGGTTTCCAGAATAAAACCGAGACCTTGCGCGAAAACACCCTAAAAACTCTGCGCAGCTGGAATGGCACATCTCTGCAGGTGAGCCTGCTCGCTATCAACGACACAGACACCGAAGCCAGTGGCACCGATACCCCGCTCTGGAAATTACCCAGCGTCGATTACTCAGGGGTAGTGCCTATCGGGAAAACATATTTTGACTTTGATTGGGACACAAATTATGTCAATTATTGGCGGGAAGACGGCATAGGCGGGCATCGAGTCGATCTTAACCCGAAAATTTCCACCCCTATTCCTCTCGGGGCATACCTTGAATCACGAGCGGAAGTCGGTATCCGTGATACTTTTTACCTTGTACAGACCTATGGGGAGGAAGAATGGGCAAACGACGACATCCAGAACCGGATATATCCGGAGTTTGAAACTGAGGTCGCGACGACTCTTGAGAGAGATTTTAATTTGTCCGGAAACAATAATCGAACGCTTACGCATCAGGCAAGGCCCTATGTCAAATATAACTATATTCCCTCTGTCGATCAGGACAATCTGCCACAGTTCGATGATGTTGATTTTATCGACGACGAAAATGCCATTACCTATGGGATCGATAATTATTTCAACACCTTCGCCAGCAGTGAAAAAAACTGGGGTAGCCGTAAGGACTTTGCAGAGCTGAATATAGAACAATCCTATGATCTTCGTAGTGACGAGTCGGATCAGCCTTTTTCCGATATCTTTACGGAATTGAAATGGTGGCCGTTGAGTGGAATATACCTTGCTTACAAAAATTATTATGATGTGTATGATAATACCTTTAACGAGCATCTCTTTGAAGGTGCTTACAGGAACAGCAGAGGTGATTCTTTAAGTCTTGATTACAGCTTCAACGAAGAAGAAGATATCGATCAGATCAATGGCACTTTTACCGCGCATATTATCAACCGCTGGTTTGCGGGGGGGACAGTAGAACATTCAATCTCGCAAGATGAAACGGTCGAAGCCAGAGGCTCTCTTACCTATCGGGCACCCTGTTGGGCAGTCAAATTTGAGACAAGATACACTCCCGAGGATACAGCCTATCTTGTCATCTTCAGTCTGGCCAATTTGGGTTCCCCCATGGGCATCAACTTTTAATGGCCTCGTAAAAATTCTTCCTCTGCTTTGCGGTACTCCCTTAGGGAGTACCCTTAACGTAAGTTTTTTTAGCTATTCATAATATTTACCTAGAAAGAAAATTTGCTATGTACTTTGACATTTTCAATGGCGATGCCGATGGCATTTTCGCCCTGCATCAATATCGACTGGCACAACCAGTTCCTGAGGCCCGGTTACTAACTGGCGTAAAAAGGGATATCCGGCTGCTCTCCCAGATAGAAGATCTACAGAACTCTCACCTCACGGTATTCGACATCTCCCTTGACAGTAATCGTGCTGCACTGCTGCAGCTGCTGGAGCAGAACAATTCGGTTACCTACTTTGATCACCATTTTGCAGGCGATATACCGCAATTTCCTCACCTGCAGACATACATCGATCCCTCTCCGGATACCTGCACCTCGATGCTCGTCAATGCAGCTCTGGCTGGCAAATATTGTCTCTGGGCCATATGCGGTGCATTTGGTGACAACTTACACGACCTGGCCTACCGTCATGCAAAAGAGCAGGGCTTGACGGAACACCAGACAGGGCAATTACAGGAATTGGGAGAATTATTCAATTATAACGGTTACGGAACGGATATCGAAGATCTCCACTATCATCCTCAAGACCTCTACAAAGCGATTGCACCGTACATCAGTCCCTTTCTCTTTTGGGAACAGGCGCAGGAGCTTGCCGCTCTTCGACAAGGGTATAAGGAAGACACTGCCCAGGTAATGCAGATTCAAGAGTTACAAACAGCCGGTAAAAACAGAATATACATTTTACCCGACGCTCCATGGGCCAGACGAATTACCGGGGTCTTTTCCAACATGCGAGCACGTGAACAGCCGGACGCAGCGCATGCCGTAATCTCCGACAATAAGGATAAAAGCCTCAGGATAAGTGTCCGGGCCCCGCTGCACGATCAGCGTGATGCTGATACTCTCTGTAAATCTTTCCCTACGGGTGGAGGCAGAAAGGCTGCCGCAGGTATCAATAGTCTGCCGGCATCGCAGCTGGATGCATTTATCGAAAAATTTCTCTCTATTTACTGTTGATAATGGTAAATAAGTTATTGCACGTCAATAAACTGTAGAGGAGATCTTATCATTTACCCGCTTCAGAAATTTTACTTAATAGGTTCTACGCTTTTCGTGGTTTTGCTTGGTTTTCTGATTGGCGCGACCTCTACTGGCGACGACACCCCAAAGGCTGCCGATCTGATAGTCGAGGATCAACCTATCGACTTGACCAGTCAGCGTTATCAGCTGCTGTTCCAGGAATTGGCAACTGAGCATCATTTTGTCCGAAAAGATCTCGAACAACTCTTTCAGGGACTGCTCGGCGATCGAAAGGTATTGGAGCTTATGGATAAACCGGGAGAGGCGAAACCCTATTATGAGTATTGGCCTCTGTTTATCACACCTTCGGGTATCTCCAAGGGAAAAGAGAGTCTTGTCCAATACCGACAGTTATTTGATCGGATAGAAGCTACATTTGGTGTTGATAGAGAGTATATCGTTGCCATCTGGGGCATCGAATCCAGATTCGGTTTCAATCAGGGTGGATTTAATCTCTTTCGGACACTGAACACCCTCTTTGACATGTATCCTCGCAGATCCGATTTTTTCCGCAAAGAGCTTATCAATTTTCTCATTCTCTGTAGAGCCAATAGTTTGGATCCGTTGCGTATTAACGGCTCGTACGCAGGGGCTTTTGGTCAGGCCCAATTTATGCCGTCAAGTTTTAATACCTATGCAGTCGATTTCGATGGCGACAATCGGAGTGATCTTATCAATTCGATGGACGACATCTTTGCCTCCATTGCCAATTACCTTAAAAATTTCGGCTGGACACTTAAGGCGCCGGTGTTTGCTGAAATTGGCCGCGAACAGAAAGCAGAGTTGGCACTCGCTCTGGAACAAGAAGGACAAGAGGGTCTGGTTGACTGGCGAACCGTCGCTCGCATCCAGCAGATCAGCATTCCGCGTCCGCCGCACAACGGCCTACTGTCTATTGTAGAGCTGGAACGATCCCCGTATGAAGGTGGTGGAATGCGGTATGTTGCAGGATATCCCAATTTCAGGGTAATTACTGAATACAATCGCAGCAACAAATACGCCATGACCGTCAGTGAAATGGCCGAAGCGTTCAAAAACTAGGCAGGCAACATGTCCTTTCGATTCTTTCCTTTTGTCCTGTTTGCTCTCCTTCTGGCGATAGGTACGATTTCGGGGTACGGCCTGGCGAATCCAAAGGATACCTACAAACCGCTGCACCGTTTGACGACAGGCGAGACGCCTGACTTTGCCGATGATATGGATATCGATTCGCTGATCGAATCCGCCAGACACCAGGTTGCTTATCTGAAAAGACAGGAATCCAGGCAAGTCATCAATTTTGGAGCAGACCACTACGATAATCGGTGGCTGCTGCTTTCCGTACAAGAGCTTCTAGCAAAATTACAGCAATACCCAGACAGCAAAGAGCTGAACCGGTTTCTCAAAAAAAATTATCTCGTCTATCAGGCCGGAGGGCGAACCGGGTCACGAGATCGACACATGTTGGTCACCGGCTATTATGAGCCGGTATTCGCCGGCAGTCTTACGAAAAGCCCTCCCTTTCTAACCCCAATCTACTCCCCCCCTCAATCTCTTGTCAGTCAGCCTGCTGCGGATGGCAACAAGAAAATCGGCCGATACAAAAGAGACCATACCTTCATCAATTTCTGGAGCCGGGCGGAAATAGAAAACAAGAATGTACTGCAAGGAGACGAATTGGCCTTTCTCCGGGACCCCTTTGATGCATTTCTCCTCCATGTTCAAGGGTCCGGCCGAATTCGGCTGCCGGACAAATCTATCAGATCCGTGCGGTTTGCCGGCTCCAATGGTCTTGGCTATAAGAGTATAGGCAAACTACTGGTCGATGAAAAAATCATGACCCTGGAAGAGGTGAACATCCCGGCCATAAGAGCCTACCTGAAGGACCATCCGGATCAGCAACAGCGAATTCTACAGCATAACCCCCGGTTCATTTTTTTCAACTGGGGAGATAATCTGCCGCCGCGGGGCAGCATCGCGGAAACTCTGACGCCCGGTCGGTCGATTGCCATGGACGCAGCTGCGTTGCCCGGTGGTACTATTGGTTATCTGGTTACGCGCCGACCTGTTGCGAATGAACAAGGAAAAATCACCGGCTGGATGCCACTCAAGCGTTTTGTCTTCCCGCAGGATGCCGGCGCTGCCATCAAAGGGACGGGTCGGGCAGATATTTTCTGGGGCGCAGGGAGCTATGCCGAAATTGCCGCCAACAATATGAAAGAAGAAGGTACACTCTTTTTTTTAGTGAAAAAGAGGTAAGCATTCTCCAGCACCGAATCTGTTTTGTCATCGGTCATTAAACGTACCATAACAGTTTACTGACCTCTTTCGCGCATCTCCGGCACTGGTAAAGGCTTAGAGTTCGGGGATTATTCAGGATTTGGCATTCTTCCGGTACACGACAAAAGAATCGCGCCGATAACAATTGATTTATTTTGCGGCAAGAAGAGCAAATCTCTGCCAGAAGTCAGGAAACGACTTGGCCACACATTCCTCTCCGGTAATCTGCACCCCGGGAATACGTAGACCAGCTACCGCCAGACTCATCGCCATGCGGTGATCCGAATAGGTTTCAATCTCCGCTCCATGAAGGTTAGCTCCTCCTTCGCCATGGATGATCATTGCAGCCTCATGTTCTTCAACTTTTACGCCCAGTTTAGTCAGTTCAGTAACCATGGCGGAAAGCCGGTCACACTCTTTTATTCGCAGATGGGCAATATTTTCAATCACCGTTGTGCCGTGGGCAAAAGCGGCAACGACAGCCAGAGTGGGGACCACATCCGGCATATCGCCCATGTCCACTTTTATTCCCTTTAAACGCGAAGTTCCCTGCAAGGTAAGACCATTACCAGTCCTGGTAACTTCACAACCCATCCGACCCAATAGAGGCAACAGCATGGAATCGCCCTGCAGCGACGGGACCGGGACGTTGGTCACTGTTACCCGTCCACCGGTAACAGCAGCTACAGCCCAGAAGTAGGAAGCGCTGGAGGCGTCCCCTTCAATCTGATAGTCTCTTGCCCGATAGCAACCTTGCGGGATAGTAAAAAAGCTAAAATCCGGGGTGCACTCAACTGCTATGCCAAAGGCGTCCATCACAGAGAGGGTCATGGCAACATAGGGCTTGGACAGCACCTCACCCTCCACCTTGAGAACCGCCGGCGTTTTGGCGTAGGGAGCAACAAGCAGCAGAGAGGATAAATACTGACTGCTTTTTCCTTCCGGCAGAACTGTGGTACCCCCGGCAAGCCCCTTCCCGTTGATGGCAAGAGGAGGACAGCCGGTGCCCCTGGTGGCAATGATATCCACCCCCCAGCCTTGCAGGGCACTCATCAATGGCCCGATCGGACGCTGGTGCATGCGGGGGTCGCCATCAATAATATACTTTGCATTGCCAAGCGAGGCGACAGACGTCAAAAATCTTGTGGCGGTGCCGTTGTTGCCGAGAAAAATCGGCTCAGCAGCAGGCTCTATGAGCCCCCCGTTACCATGAATGAGCCACTCTTTCCCTTTATCCATGCCTATGCCCATTTGCCTGAGAGCCTCAGAGGAATAGTGGGTATCCTCGCTTTCGAGCGGCCCAAGCAACCTGCTTGTTCCCTTTGCAAGAGATGCGGCAATGAGGGCTCTCTGAGTAAGACTTTTTGAACCGGGGACTTCTATTTCTGCGTCAACGTGGGTGATGGGCTGTATGGTAATCATGGCTATTTCACGGCTGGGTTATAAGATTGACAGAATGCTCGTTCGAAGAATCTAATCGAAGGCCACCGATAATGGAGCGGATCGAGGTCAGTTTTTCAGCCACGGCATAGGCACTAATCCCATCGACGACATCCTCACTGGCTCTCGGGTTGACAAAATTTGCGGTACCGATCTGCACTGCCGTCGCCCCGGCCAGCATGAACTCCAGGGCATCCTCCGCCGACTCGATGCCCCCTATGCCGATAACAGGAACGGAAACCACCCGGGCAACCTCAAAGACCATGCGCAGTGCCACCGGTTTAATTGCCGGCCCGGAGAGGCCGCCGATGACATTAGCTAGAACAGGTCGTTTCGTTTTCAGATTAATTCCCATGCCGATCAGGGTATTAATAAGTGAAATCGAATCGGCTCCAGCTGCTTCAACTGCTCGGGCGATAAGGGTAATATCCGATACATTAGGTGAAAGTTTGACCATCACCGGCACATCGGCCTTCTTCTTCACAGCCGATGTTACCGCTGCCGCCATCGCCGGATCGGTCCCAAAAGCGACCCCGCCTTTTTTTACATTAGGGCAGGAGATGTTCACTTCAATCGCAGCAACTCCTGGAACGCCGGCCAACCTTGCGGTAATCTCCTCATATTCCGCCAGGGAATCGCCAAGAATATTGACTATAACCGGCACATTCAACCCGGCAAGATAGTTCATCTTCTCGGTAATAAACCGGTCGACACCGACATTTTGCAGGCCTATAGCATTGAGCATGCCACAGGCTGTTTCCATGATTCGCGGTGGTGGATTTCCTGCCCGGGGATACAAAGAGATGCCCTTGACTATCACGGCTCCCAGACGGTGCAGGTTCATAAGATTTTCAAACTCTCTGGCATAACCGAAAGTTCCCGAGGCGGTCATCACCGGATTAGCCAACTCAAGAGAACCGATATTTACCCGTAAATCAGGCAACTCCCCCAGGTGAGGGCTTACATGTTCCATAGTAAATTCTCCGCATCATACACCGGGCCATTAAGACAAACATGGGTATAGCTGCCATTGCCGGCAGGTCTGCTGCAGCCCAGGCAGGCACCCATGCCGCAAGCCATAACACTTTCAACAGACACCTGGCATGGTATCTGATGTGTGGCACAAAGACTGCTCAGCCCAGCCAGCATGGGTTCGGGGCCACAGCCATAAACAGTGCATCCAGTCGGTAATTGTAGAGATTCAAGTACCTCAATCACAAAACCATGATGACCCAGCGAACCGTCATCGGTCGCAGTCAGGATGCTGATGCCATACTGTTTAAAATCATCAAGCAAGGGTTCGATTTCAATTCTCTCCCGCGCCCCAAGAATAACCAGATCATGTTGGCAATCTTTTTTCAAACGGCAATTTTCTTTGACCAGAAACAGCAGAGGGGCAATGCCCAGTCCGCCGCCGACAATCACCGAAGGAGAGGTTGTATTTAGACGATACCCTCTCCCTAAAGGGCCGAACACTGAGAGTGTCTCTGTCTCTTTCACATGGGCCAGAATATCGGTCCCACGGCCGACCACTTTGAAATAGATCTGGATCTTCCCTTCTAAACTGGTCTGGTGAATAGAGAATGGTCTGCGGAGAAGCGGATCTTTATTAATGCCGGTCCGGATCATAACGAACTGGCCGGGTTGAGCGCAACGTGCAATCGTGGGACAATCAAGAGTCAAACGATAGTTCGTTGCAGTAAACTGTTCGACACGGGTGACAGTTGCATTTTCCTGGTATTGTGACATAGTTAAGTTATATAATTGCTAGACAGGTAAAAGCCCGATCTGCTTCGTTGTAGGTTTTTGCACGTTCCCGACATACTACTTGTATAATCAGAATCGTGCCCAAAACCTACGTTTTGTTTAGCAAGCTTTTTACCTGGCCATCTCTGAGGTTTACTTTGACTGTTTACAAGTTCATCAATTTTAGTTTTTACGAGCCTATACATTCATCTACATTATGATTACCGATCCAATACTAGTTTGCGTAGCCGCCATCTTCGGCGGCATTGTTGGCAGCTTTTTGAACGTTGTTATTCTCCGTCTTCCCGATCCCGGTCAATCTATAGTATTTCCTGCTTCCCATTGCCCGAAATGTTCTGCAGCGCTGCACTGGTACGAAAATATTCCCGTCATCAGTTACCTGTTTCTGCGTGGCAGATGCAGTCACTGCCGGGTGTCCATCTCCCTGCAGTATCCGCTGGTCGAATTGATGATGGCACTTCTTGCCGCGGCCCTCATGTATAAATTCCAATTGTCGATCGCGACCGCAGGATATTTTTTATTCTCGGCGGCTCTTCTGGTCATTATCTTTATCGACATCCACCACCAGATCATCCCGGATGCTATCAGTCTGCCCGGCATTGTCCTCGGTTTTCTTTTTTCTCTCGTCAGTCCCACTCTCACCTGGCAAAGCTCACTCATCGGCTTGCTCGTTGGTGGAGGAGTACTCTATGCAGTGGCATTGCTCTACTATCTTCTGCGTAAGGTCGATGGAATGGGCGGGGGTGACATTAAACTGCTAGCCATGCTTGGTGCCTGGCTCGGCTGGCAATCGCTGCCTTTCATTATTTTTGCGAGTTCTCTAGGTGGCTCGCTCGTCGGTCTGATCGCTATGCTCTACCAGAAAAAAGGTGGCCGAACCCGTATCCCCTTTGGTCCTTTTCTGTCTCTTGCCGCCCTTGTATATACTTTTTATTCAGAAAATATTCTTTATTTTTTCCACCTTTATTTGACCGGTCAGTGGCCATAACGCACCACCTTCAATTCTCGTTTACACTCTCTTCTTTTAACAAAAAAAAAAGCCCCCGACAAGTCGGGGGCTTTTTTTATTATAGAAGTAGTTTAATAATTACGCCTCTACTTCGTGTTCTACACCTACGGCAATTTTGTACAGAACGGTCACCAGAAAGAAACCAGTTGCCCAGATTCCAAGGGTAATACCAATTTCATTGGCAGTTGGATAATACTCAACAACCTCCATCAATGGATTGACAACCAAACCACCCATAACAAAACCCAGACCTTTATCCAGCCAAAGCGCAATAAAGATCGCAGCACAGCCGACTCCCACCATGAGATCAGTATACACCTTGGCAATTTTCATGTAGGCAAACAAGCCGAGTCCCCCAAAACAGAGAAGAACTGACGTCCACATGAAGGGAACAAGATTATTGTACACATGGCCATCATGCTCAAGACCAAAGAACAGATACTGGAGAGATTCCATGTGTCCAGGAATATTGGAGTAGTAGCCAACAAAAAACTCCAGGCAGACAAAAAAGGCGTTTATAAGAGCTGCGTACATGATAATTGTAGTCAACTTATTAATCGCCTCTTTGCCTGCATCAAAATTAGCAACCCGCTTCATAATTAAACAGGCAATAACAATAAGTGCCGGCCCTGCGGCAAAAGCCGAGGCAAGAAAACGAGGAGCGGTAATGGCGCTCAGCCAGAAATGCCTGCCAGGCAGACCACAGTAAAGCATGGCAGTGACAGTATGGATCGAAACTGCAAACGGAATGGATACGTAGACGAAAATATAGACCCATTTCGGCGGCTTGACCTGTTTACGCTCTGCTGTAAGAATAACCCAGCCACAGATGACGTTCAGACCGAGATAACCAAGCAGAACACACATATCCCAGAAAAGCATGGAATTGGGGGTCGGATGGAGAATCATATTCAAGCCACGTAATGGCTGTCCGATATCAGCCATAATGAACATGAGACACATGATAAGAGCGCTAATAGCCAGGAACTCGCCGAGGATGGTAATCCTGCCAAATATTTTATAATTATGTACGTAAAAAGGGAGTACCAGCATCAACCCTCCTGCGGCTACGCCGACCAGGAAAGTAAATTGTGAAATATACAGGCCCCATGACAGATCACGGCCCATACCTGTCAAGTACATACCTAAGAAAAACTGTCTGAGATAACAAATCGCTCCGACAGCAATGAATGCAGTGAGAAATGCCAGCCACATCCAGTAGTTAGAGTTGCCCTTTAATGCTTTTTCAATCATGACTCCCTCACACTATGTAAAAGACTGACGGTTTCGTTCCAAGGGATGGTTTCCGTTGGATGGTATGTTCCTGGTCAAGGATCTGGCGAATTTCAGAATTTGGATCATTGAGATCTCCAAAAACGATTGCACCTACTTCCTTGACAGCCTCAACACAGGCAGGCTCCAGCCCGAGGGCAAGTCGTTCGCCACAGAAGTTACATTTCTCGACCACACCTCGCATACGGGTTGGGAAATCGACATTCAACTCTTTAATATACGGCCGAGGATCCATCCAGTTAAAACTCCTGGCACCATAAGGACAACCCATCATGCAGAACCTGCAACCGATACAGCGATGAAAATCCATAGCCACAATACCAGTTGATTCCATCTTGAAGGTAGCTTTAGTCGGGCATACCCGCACACAGGGTGGCTCGTCACAGTGATTACACAGGACCAGATAATTATTTTCCTTCGTGGTCTTAGACTCGTGGTAGGAAGAATGTTCCGGGAAAACATTTTTAAAAGGAGCATCCCAGATCCATTTGATCTCTGTCTTTTTGCTGTCAATCATCGGAACGTTATGTACCAGATGACATGCGGCCTCGGCTTTTTTAAGAAGTTCAGGATGGCCGTACAGTTTGCGCATATCAATGAGCATGCCCAGCCGTACTCCGGTCGGCGCCTGTTCTGCGCCATGTCCCGCAACTTGGTGAGCGTCTGCAGCAGCTGCGTTCCCTGTCGCCTCGCCGTGCTCGGCTGTAGAGGCAAGTGCAGGAGAGGATGTCAGTTTGACAACCACCGGCGCACTCAAACCAGCCAGAGCCGTTGCTCCGGCAATCTTTAGAAATTTTCTTCTTTGCTTATCCATTAGTGTGTCTCCTTCTTGGTCGCCGCTAAGGCCGGAGTCAAATGGCAATCCCAGCAGTACGGTTTGACAGATGCATAATCATGACAAGAGTCACAAAATTTCTCCTTGTTCGAATGGCACTCCATGCAGGCCATCTGTAAACCTTTTCGATATTCTTTTCCGTTTACTGTTACCGCAACACGGTCACCATTGCGCAGAACATCATCCCGCCATTCATTCAGCATAACCATATGACTGGCACGCATTTCGGCGATAGGTGCGACACACTGTTTTTCTCCACCCGGTGGAAGTTCAGGCTTTGGCACCGCGCTTGCCTTCGAGAACGCGTTGAACCAGAGCGGGAAAGTTACAATCAGGACGAATACAGCCAGCCCCGGTATTATAAATCTTTTATTGTACATTAGGTTAACTCCTCTGTTCTGTTCAGGAAATGTTAGAGCATAGTGCGGAAGCCATCATCAAGCTCAGCGCGGTTTTCGCCTGGTATGACAAGCGCATTGGCAACAAGCTCAGTGACTCCGCAGACCCCAACACTCGGGTTCCAGTAGTTCATCAGTGATGTCAATGTCGCCCTGTCAATTGCACAGACACATGCCAACATATTCACATCATGTTTATCGTGAACATACTTGACCGCATTGGCACGCGGCAACCCTGAACGCATTCTCAACTCCATAATTTCATCGGTGTTAAGACCGGTTCCTGAACCACAACAGAAAGTCTGCTCGCGAATAGTGTTCTCCGGCATTTCTACCCAGTCAACAACATGATCGAGGATGTATCGCGGCTCATCCATAAGCCCCATTGCTCTTGCCGTATTGCAGGAGTCATGATAGGTCGCTTTGACGTGGCTGTTCCGACTCTTATCGAATTTCAGCTTGCCGTGTTTAATAAGATCGGCGGTAAATTCGCTGATATGCACCATCTTGGTCGCTGCCGCATTCTCAAAAACAGTACCGGTAATCGGTGATACCGGTTTTTCAAGAAAATCTGCAGGGCCGTTCATGGTGTCCATATACTGATGGATAACACGCCACATATGGCCGCACTCACCGCCAATTATATATTTGACACCTAATCTTTTCGCTTCTGCATACATCTTCGCATTGAGCTTCTTCATTGTCTCATTGTTGGTAAAGAGACCGAAGTTTCCGCCCTCTGAGGCATAGGTAGACCAGGTGTAGTCTAAACCGATAGCTTCAAAGAGAGCAAGATAACCCATCGCGGTATACAAACCAGGTTCGGCAAAAACGTCAGCAGAAGGAGTTATGAATAATACTTCCGCGCCTTTTCTGTTAAAGCTGATATTTGGTTTGACCCCGGTAAGCGACTCGACATCGTCCACCAGGAATTCCACATTATCTTTAAAGGTGTGGGGCTGCAGTCCCATATGGTTACCGGTTCGGTTGGAATTGGAAGCTGGTTCCAGGATCCAGTTGATCCCCACCCCGACCAGATGCAGGAGTTCGCGCAGCATCATGGTGACTTCAGCGGTATCAATACCATACGGACAGAAAACCGAGCATCTGCGACACTCAGTACATTGATAGGAGTACATAAACCATTCTTTCAACACACCAACGGTCATCTCGCGGGCACCGGCCATTTTACCAAAAATCTTACCAGCCAGGGTAAAATCATTCCGGTAGATGGACCTGAGAAGCTCTGCCCGCATGACCGGCATATTTTTCGGGTCACCGGTGCCGAGAAAGAAATGGCACTTATCCGCACAGGCCCCGCAACGGACACAACAGTCCATGAAAATTTTCAGAGACCGAAATTTTTCAAGACGTTCTTTCAAACCTTTAAGTATTATTTCTTTCCAGTCTGGTGGTAACTTCCAGTCTTCATCCTCTGGGGACCACTCACGGGAGTTGGGAAAATGCAGCCCTGACTGACTGTCGAGATAGGCCACTTTTTCCGACTTGGCGGGGTAGGCATAATTACCCGGCTTGAACACAGCCGGGTACTCCATCCAGTCCATGGTAGGTATCGCTCCTGTGGCCAAGGATGGTCCCTGCACTACGCTCTTCGATAATTGTTCTAATTTTGGAACTGCCATCGTTATCTCATCCTTTTAAGCTAGTTTTGGGTCAAAATTTTTATTCTTCATCCTTTTTAGGAGCCAGCTCCTTTTCAACCGGAATGCCGGCCTCTACCATAAACTCACGGAATTCATCCTCATACCCGGCATAGGAATGGGGCAGGATTCGTGGATTCCAGGGATTGACATGGCGTTTGGCACGACTGTCATTTTTCATGTTCCTTGTCGGACTCATGAAGACACCGGCAAAATGCATCAGTTTGCTGAAGGGGAAATAGGCAAGCAACGCGCAGACAAGAAAGAGGTGGATGTAGAAAATCGCACCTATTTCCACACCTATTGTCGGTGAAAATACAGCCAGTCCAACAAGCAACTGCTTGATATTGACGATATCGATATCGGTGCGAAGTACGTAACGCATAAGGATGCCGGTCAAGGCGATGGTGAAAATAAGCACCAGCGGAAAATAATCATTCATCAGGGAGATGAAACGCACATGACGAGTAATAAGCCTTCTGGAGAATAAGAGCAGACAACCCACCAACAGTCCGACATCGGTGATATACCAGTTAGGAGCACCAATCTGAAAAATTCCGTCAATGGCTTCAATCCAGCCAATCCAGAATGGAATTGGATCGAGAAAGAGCCGCAGATGTCGAAGGATGATCACCAGAAAACAATAATGAAAGATAAGGGCGAACAGCCACAACCACTTCGACGATTCATACGTGATCTTCGGGCCATCATAAATTTCTGATTTGGTGTTGCGAAACAGTGACCTGAAGGTCACCACCTCAAGAAACATTCTGGCGACAACCTCAGCGGTTGTGTTCGGGGCTTCCAGCTTGTTTTGCTTGATAAAATCCAGGGATTTGCCCTGACCACAGGTTGTCTGAATAGAAAATGGCACTGGCGATTTTGCCCACTGCACCACCCTATAGACAGAACCCCCAAGAAAGATCATTATGGCTAGATACGGCAGAGCGACACCAAATAAATAGGGCATCCCCGGTATCTGCGATCCGAGTCCGGCAATCAATACCAACGCTATGACTGCCAGAAATGAGAAGGCGTACTTCATTTCTTACCTCGCTTCAGTTAAACTGTTTTGGAAACCATGCAGCTGGGAACAAATCGCGCCAACTCCACGGAGACCAGTTAAAAACCATTAACCAATATTTAATCTTTTTTATCAGACAGCAGGTTCGATGGACACTTGCTGTCTGTTAATATGTGACTTCCCGACTTAATTTCATTAATCCTGACCTGATACAGCCGTTCCCGGAAGTGCATATAGATATCAAAAGCTGCCAGCAGGGCCAGATCTACTGCAAACTCAAAATCATAGAGTTCAGCGACCAGATGTTTTCGTTCCTTGTCGGCGGCAAAAACCTCGCGGGTTATATGCTTGACCGCATTCAAAGGTGCTATGGCCTGTGCGGGACTAAATTGCTGGACAGCGCGAATACTGATTATTTGTTCAAGAGGAGCAGTGAATTTTTCGGCATCAGCATTCTTGGAGAGCATAAGAAAAAGTTGGTTCAAAGCCTGCCTGATATTGCCGCCGACCGGATTGGCGAACATATCACGTTCTTTCACAAAAAAACTGGAGGAGAGATAGGTAGAAAGGGTGTATTCTACCCACTTGTTGACTATTTTTTCTCCATGGTTTCGAAAACCTTCTGCCAGATCCATATGTTCACAACCTTTTTTACTACGTATGAACACCTCAGTTTAACGGACACTCTATAAGGTGAGAAAATAAATGAATGACCATTCACAAAGTGACATTTCTAGCATCTTTCCGTCTTATTTTCAAGAACATTTTTATCACACGTGAGCCCTCAAATGACAGTATTTTGAGGGCTCACGCGTCGTTTCATTTCCCTGAAAACCGGTTAATGTCGCGGACGATATTGACGGCCTCCCTGATGTAAGGATCGTCCTTGACATCTTTCAACCATTTCTCTTTTGGATCTTCCTGGTTCGTATCCGGCTCCTCAAAATCAAGTTCTTCGTCTCCTTCCTCACGGTATTTACGGTAATGGGCACCAACTTTTTCACGCATCAAACGTGCTTCATTGCGCTTTAACCGCATATCGTCGAGCTGCACGCTCAATATGGTGTTTTTACTTCGTTCAGCTCCTTTCACAGCTTCTTCACTGATGATTCTAAAACCCGCGTCTTGTGCCACCCGCTTCAGACTCATTTCCCTCAAGTTGGTCATATCAAATGGCCTTTTATAGGGGGAAAATTTAACAGGCGCAATAGAATCCCAGGGCAGTGAGTAATCGAGATAGCGCTCTCCTGATTTTACATATTCAAAGAGGTTCGGCAACACAATGTCGGGCTCAACACCTTTATACTGAGTAGAGCTGCCGGCAACTCGATAAAACTTCTGAATGGTGACCTTAAGTGCGCCGAGATCCTCATATTTGCGGACATGCAGCAGAGGAATATTCTCGTTAAGATCGATAATCGTCTGTACCGTTCCCTTGCCGTGGGTATGCGTGCCGCCGACAATCACTGCCCGGCGATAATCCTGCAGTGCCGCTGCAACAATTTCTGAAGCCGATGCGGAAAACTTATTAACCAGCACAACCAATGGTCCAGCGTATGACACCTCATCATTGGTATCGCTCAGGACTCGTTTATCTCCAAATCTGTTCATCACCTGTACAACCGGTCCCGATTTTATGAAAAGACCGGTTATATCAACAGCGTCAACAAGAGCCCCACCTCCATCGTCACGCAGGTCGAGTATAATGCCATCGACATTTTGAGCTGTGAGTTTATTAATTTCCTTAAGCGTATCATCTGTCGAGTTTCGTCCATTCGTCCCATTTCTGGTACCTTCGAAATCTCGGTAAAAACTGGGAATAAAAATATAGCCTGTTCGACGACCATTCGGTGATTCCATCACCGAACTTTTCACAAAAGTTTCTTCGATCTGGACCACATCACGAACAATCTCGATGACCTCCGTTACACCATCACTCCTTTTCACCGTAAGAATCACCGCCTTTCCTTTTGGGCCGCGGATCAAACGCACTGCATCTCGCAAGCGCATATCGGTAATATCTACCGGTTCTTCACCTTCCTGTGCGACCTGCAGAATGATATCTTCAGCTTTCAGGCTGCCCTGCCTTGCCGAGGCACTGCCAGGAATGATCCTGATAACCTTGATAAAACCGTCATCTTCTCGAAGAAGCGCGCCAATACCTTCAAGACTGCCACGCATACTTATATCGAACTGCTCTTTGCCGGCCGGGGGAATGTAATTGGTATGAGGTCCGAACGCCCTGGCAACGCAGTTGAAGAAGCGATCATAATGATCCTGCAGATTCTCTTGACGCAGTCGCTGGAAAAAATTTTTATTCCTTTTACTGACCTTGGCCAGAGCTTCCTGCCAGAGTTCTTCCTCTGTCATCTTTTTTGCGGGAAGTTGTGTTGTTGGTGGCTGCTGCTTATCGTTTGTCTTTAATTTATTTTTCTGGTCCTCCGCAAGATCGAGATACTGCGAGATGACCTGGGCCTTCAACACCATACGCCATCGATCTTTTAACTCGTCTAGATTTTTTGAAAAATCCAGTTTTTCCGGATCGGTTTCATAAGATTCGCTTTTGCCAACATTAAAATACCCGACAGAGAGATCTTTCGTGCCGGGGTCACCAATCACCACTTTGGTGTTCCCGAGCATTTTCTCAACCATCTTCTGCACGAGGTCTATCTTTTCAGTTAAAATATCGTAGCCGGTATCCGGCAGGGTAATCTGACCGTCGGCGAGATTGTTGTCAATATAAGGTGCAAATGCCTCAAGCTGCTGCACATCTTTTTTCAGGAGAAACCGCTTCTGGTAATCAAGCTGTTTAATATAGAGATAAAAAGTGGCCCGGGATAATTCGTCACCCATCACTTTATCGCTGAAGTGTAAGGCCGGCAACTGCTTGCTGAGGATATAGCCGATAAGTCTGTTCCTCTTTTGGTCAAACGTCCCAGGCTTGGCAGCATCTCCAAAGCTGATAGTCGAAAAAGTTAGGCAGAGCAGGGTCAGGCAAAAGACGAGAAAAATCTTTTTATTGTTCTTTAATATCATTAAAAATTACCTCGTAAAACTTAGAAACGAATGACGGTTAAATGTCCTTGTAAGAGATAACAGAACGCAAAAACAAATACTACGACAAAGACACCGCCATGGAAAAATTGTAAACGTTCATCAATACTGAAGCTCTGTTATCCTCGCTTTTGAACGTAACAATCGTACACCGTGAAGACCTCACTTGCTCATCTCTGGCACTGGAAAATGTTTAGAGTTCTGATTTTAATGTATCAGAGGAAAGGAGCCGATGTGCAGAAAAGCAGAGATGGTGCGCCGAAACGTGCCAAACAACTTAAGAGGTCGATGGACACAACTTTGTAAGTACTGTAAATGTATCACCTAACTCCACTCCCAATTCCCTCGCAAAGCTTTGCAGTTCCATATATGTACAGTTGATAAGAGTCGGGCGGTTGACACGTTGCAGCAGATGTATTTCAGTTTCCAGAAAAGCCAGAAATACTTCTGCTGCCTGGCACCTGACCTGGCTTACATCCAGGCCCTGACGTGAACAGAAGATACAGTACCGATGATAATTGATGATAGATCGGCAGATCCCGCGGTATATGGACTTGGCACTGTTGGCGTGCTGCATATCACGCAAAATAATCTCGATAAACCGGTCGACAGCAGCATTCTTGAGCAACTCAACCTGTTTGTCAGTTAACTTAATGAGGGGACCACCTTGTGCGCGACTGAGCTGGTAGAGGGAGGAATGAAAGGCGATTTCAGGAGTCTCTCCGGAATATCTCACAATATACCATTCATTTTCTAATACTTCTGGCAGATTCTCTGTCATCGCATCTGGCTACTACTCATCTTTTTTGTTGGCCAGACCAAAGAGCTCACGCACAGTTGTTACCTTGAGATCGCTGTTGTCTCGGCCTGCACAGGAGTCACTCTTCAGATACATCAGCGGGTCGTGGAGAATTTTCGTGGTTATTGCGGCCACCATTCTGGCTAGACTTTCTCGTTTTGAATCCGGCATATCAGTCATTCTTGCCAAAGTCTTCTCCAATTCCAACTGCCCTATATCATCCATTTTTTTCTTTAAAGCCTGGATAGTCGGGGTCACAGCCAAGCCATCAAACCATCTCTCAAACTTCAGCGTCTCCTCGTCGACAATACGAGCCGCCATAACCGCCTCTTTATCCCGTTCCGACTTATTAATCTGGACGACATTACTCAAATCGTCAATGTCATACAGATAGACATTTTCCAGATCATTTAACTGGGGATCAAGATCCCTGGGAACGGCGATATCAATAAAAAAAAGTGGTCGATTCATCCTCGCCCGCATCACCGACTTGACTTCATTTTTATGCAGGATAATCTCTGTAGCACCTGTTGAGCTTATAATAATATCAACGCGTTTAAGTTGGGTGACCAACTCTTCAATAGAGACCGCGGAACCTTGAAATCGTTTGGCCAGTGTGACTGCCCTGGCCAGAGTTCGATTCGCGACGGTAACCGAACCGACTCCCTGGCCGACCAGATGTTCCGCTGCAAGCTCGGCCATCTCCCCTGCCCCGATGAGAAGAACATTTTTATCGCTGAGGTTGCCGAATATTTTTTTGGCCAGTTGCACGGCGGCATAACTGATTGAGACGGCATGGGAACCGATAGCTGTCTCAGTCCGGACTCTTTTTGCCACCGAAAAAGATTTATGAATCAGTTTGTTGAGCAGCAGACCGGTGCACCCGAATTGCGCAGCATGCCGATAGGCCTTTTTCAATTGACCGAGTATCTGTGCTTCTCCTACAACCATTGAATCAAGACTGGCAGCTACCATGAACAAATGGTGTACAGCCTTTGTATCGTGCAGGATATAGAGATATTTATGGCTTTCTTCTCGGGTAACCATATCACCGAAAAGAAAATCGACAACTGCATCTATAACGGTGCTGCCGGGATCAGTCACCAGCAATAACTCGACCCGGTTGCAAGTGGACAGAAGATAGTACTCCCGTAGTCCGGCAATATTTTTCATTGCGGCAAGTGGCTGTTCATAGCCGTCGGCAAGGGCAATTTTCTCACGTATTTCCACTGGCGTAGTCTTATGATTTACCCCGAGGAGCACTATCTTATCACTTGGCATAGCTATGCGCTCCTCCAAGCAAATATGGTACTCCCCACAGAGTAAAGACAACTGCAGCAAAGCCGATGACGGCCATTACCGCCGCTCTCTTTCCCCGCCACCCCACAGTAAACCGCTGATGCAGTTGGACCAGATATAAAAACCAGGTTATGAGCGACCAGGTCTCCTTTGGATCCCATTGCCAATAAGTGCCCCATGCCTGACGCGCCCAAATCGATCCGGTGACAATGCCTAAGGTTAAGAAGACAAATCCTGTCGTCAGGCAATGCTTGTTCAGTTGATCAAGCGCATCAAGAGAAGGAAGACGAACAAAGAAATAACCGAATTTTTTGCTTTTCAGCTCCCTTTCCTGCAACAGATACATAAGACCACCGCAAAAAGCCAGGGACAAAAAACCGTAGGCAATGATCGAAACTCCGGCATGAACAGGCAACCATGCGCTTTGCAGGGCAGGCACCAAGGGACTTAAATCGCGGGATGCAAGAGAAGAAATCAGTAAAAGGCAGAAAATAAGGATCGCAACAAAGGTGCCAAAATTTTTGACAGTATACCGCCACCTAAAAGAAAGATAGGCCCACGTCGTGGCCCAGGCAAAAAAGGCCACGGCTTCATGCTGTGATGTTATCGGAGTATGCCCGGTCAGAATAAAACGCGATCCTATGTAAACTGTCTGGACGACACCAGAAACGAGCAGGAGGAGCCGAGCATATTTACGTATCTTGCTGTTATCACTTATAAAAAAAACAATATATGCGGCAGCAGCAATAAAAGTTACGCCCAGGGCCAATTGAAAAAGAAGATAATTTATTTCTTCCATGAGTATCCTTGTTTCATAGAACAATACCCAACTGTTTTACCGGTTTATTGTCTTTGCAATCAATTGATTTCACTTGCCGACAATTTTCTTCAAAAGTTCCACTGCATCAGCTTCTTCAGGCAACTCCCGAAGAAGCATCATCTGCAGTTCAAACCAATTGGCAGTAAGCACCAGGTCAACGATTCCCAGCTGCAGTAGTCTGCGAAACAGCTCACCGTTTACCTCCGAATCTGTATCCAAACCGACTATTTTTTCCCTAATCAAGGACATGAGTTCGACCACAACCGCGTACTCCGGTACAAATTCCATCTCCAGATGTTGCCTGATTTTTTTAGCAAGAGCTGGACTGCTCCCTCCGGTGGAAACAGTAAACAGCATTTCCCCCCTTCGGAAGTGTGCCGGCACATGAAAATGGCTGTTTCCAGGATCATCAACACTGTTCAACAACACCTTATATTTCGCAGCTTCTCTTGTGATCAGACGCTGCACATCGGGGCTGTCAGTTGTCGCAAAAATGAGAAAGGCGTCTTTAACATCACCTTCAACAAAACCTCTCGCGAACCACTCAATTTCATTCTGGCGAGTAAGAACACGCAATTCAGAATGAATCTCTGGGCTGATTACCCGGATCCTGGCGCCACAGGCCAAAAGACTCTTGGTCTTACGTAAAGCGACGACACCTCCCCCAACCACCAGGCAAAGCTTATCGACAATATTCAAATTAACAGGATATAACGGCATGGAATTTTCAGGGGTATGAATAATGCTCTGGTCTTTGGTTGTTAGTAGGCAGCCATTCAATAATTGCTGCCACCATGATAATGGCGGGAACTAATACTATCAGTTATTTTTGTGTCGCAACCGGTTAATTATGATAGTTATTTTCTTCCCATCTCGTTTAATAACCTGCTGTTTCGTGCCAATATCGAAAGAATCCTGGGCAAGTTTAAGAAATTTGGGCAAGCTTTGTCGTTTTGCATCATGAGCCAGGTAAATCTCTCCATCCGCCTTGAGGTACGTTTTGAAAATATTCAATAAGGGCTGAAAAAATTCATCTCGAAAAAGGATCTCGGCCCCAGCCAGTACATCAAAAGGTTCCATTTGAGGCGGATCCAACCAGTCCAGATGGGCAAATTGAATAGCCTCAAGTCCGGAGGCGGCGGCGCTCACTTTCTGAAAATCCATAATTATTTCTTCATAATCACTGATGGTAACATCAAAACCAGCCGTGGCAGCGGCAAGGCCAGGAGCCCCGAGCCCGGCTCCAAGCTCCAGGAGTCTTTTGCCACCAGCATGAGGCTGTGAACCGAGAACATACGCCAAAATCATAGCAGCATCCCAGAGACGGATCCAGAATGGAAACTGTGAAACATCAGCAAAGGGGTCGCTGCCATCTAAAAACTCTTCAAGATCGGCTATTTTGAGCAATCGTATCTGCTTTTCGCCAAATCGAAGCCGATCAAACGTTAAAGCATATTTTTGACGAATGCGATTATAAATCTTCCGCTCAGGTTCCGGAAGAGTTCGAATATCCATAACAGAGACCTCGTTGAGTTACAAAAAAAAAATGGGCCAGCTGATCAAAAATCAGCCGACCCACACTACTTAAAGAGCAGCGCTCTGTCAATTAGCAACCCTCGACAGCACCTTTCTTAGGAGGAGTTACCTTGATTTTGTCACCAGCCTTCAATTTATCGGCGCCATCACAGGTCATGGTCACTTTGTCACCTTCAACTCCATCGACAGTACATTTCAACTTCGCAGCAAATCCAAGGCCTGCGGTAGAGAGGGCAAAAACTAAAGCCATTGCAAAAGCTACCATCTTCTTATTCATTGTACGTTCTCCTTTCTTTTATGGTTACTAATTGGAGCCATGCTCCACTAAATTATGTCCAACGATCAATCACAAGTCATAGGTTTCATTCTATTTCAATTGCTCATAAAATGCAACCGAAACCAATCAGTTGAGCAAACTTCGGATATCTTTTTCTAGGATATCATGTTGGATATATCCAGTGTATTTTTTAACCACATTGCCGGATTTATTTACTAAAAAAGCAACTGGAATGCCATAAACTCCACCAAAATCTATTGTCGTCTGTGCATCGGCCAGCAACACCGGATAATTGATATCTCGCTTCTCAACAAATTTAGCCACGACGGGCGCGCCCTCTTGATCTACCGATAACCCTACCACCGAAAATCCAGCGCCCTCCAGTTCATTCTGCAATGTTTTCAGAATGGGCACTTCTTCTAAGCATGGCGGACACCACGTCGCAAAAAAAGTAAGCAGCAAAACCTTACCCTGAAAAGAATCTGATTCGACAATTTTGCCGTCCCGCACACTCTCCAGGGCAAACGACGGCATTTTGGTAGATGCCTCGGACGCCACAGACATGAGCACTGTCAAGCAGAACAGTACACATAATACTGTCGCATGAAACACCTTCTGTTTTTTCATATATTCCCTCTCGGAGAGTTTTAAATAATGTTGCTTCTATGATATACTCTTGTAAGAAAATATTCCATAACATTTGAAAGTCAACCAACTGCAGAGAAAGATGGCATCTCAGTAAAAAATTATGTAAGGTCACTCCAACTACTAAAAAGCAAAACTCTCCCGCAGTATTCTCTTACATTATTTTTTCAATTCCAGGATTTTTATGAAACTACGTATTTTCCGGCGGAATAAACCTTATTTCCGTATCTTACTCCCTTTTTTATGCATCTTTTTACTTATCCCGATTTACCTGTCGGCCGAGGTGGTAGATAAGGTGGTTGCCGTTATTAACGACGAGGTCATCACGCTCTCAGAACTCGAGGATGAGACGAACGACATATTTAAATCCATCACTAAAGAGAATCCGGAGGTACCTGTCACCGAGGCTCTCCAGAAGGCTCGCGAAATTGCCCTAAACAGCATGATTGAAAGCCGCCTAATCCAGCAAAAAGCAAAAAAATACAACGTCAGTGTAACTGACGAAGATGTCGAAGCCGCCTATGAGAAAATGCGTACCGGCATGTCTCTTACCCTCACCGAATTCAAGCATAAGCTTGAACTCTCGGGTCTTACGGAAGAATCCTACAAGAGTAAACTCAAGGCGCAGGTTCTGCAAAGCAGGCTCCTCAGCTATGACGTACGATCGAAAATCATCGTCACTGATCAAATGATACTTGACTATTATGATGAAAACTATACATCAAGAGTAGATAAGGGAAGTTATTACTTGCTGCAGATAGGCTTGAGCTGGCTTAAAACCAATGATCCGGAAAGACTGGCTGCCGCCAAAAAAGAAACAAGAGAAAGTACTGAGCGCGTTTACAAGCTGGCAAAAAGCGGTCAGGACTTTAAATCATTGGCTGAAAAATTTTCCGATTTGCCCTCGGCAAGCGATGGGGGCGATATCGGCACATTCACCATCGATGAAATGGCCCGCAGCATGCGCGATGCAGTCGGCACTTTAAAACCAGGTGAGATCAGCGAAATTGTTGAAACCCAAGCCGGGTACCAGTTTTTCAAGCTCTTGTCGGGTGACAAGAACGCCATCGTCGTCACAGCCTCTTATGAAGCGGTAAAAGAAGAGATCAGGGGAAAGATTTTCGAAGAAAAATTAAAGGTTGCCTACGCTGAATGGGTAAAAAACCTTAAAGAAGAAGCCTATATTAAAAAGCTATAAGTTCTCATGCCGAAAATTTATCAGGAAAAAAACATGTTGCTCCAGGATTCCAATCCTGAGTATGTAGGTCTCGGCGAATATCTCCGGGCGACAAGAATCAACCTCGGTTTAGATCTGATGACCGTAGCGGGAGAAACAAAAATTTCTGCCAGGAGTCTTCAAGCGATGGAAGAAGACAACTTTGCAGCCCTGCCTGCAGAAGCTTTTGCTCGTGGTTTTTACACTCTGTATGCACAAACTCTTTCTCTAGACTGCCGGGAAATCCTGCAAATGTATATGCAGCAACGACCAAGCCCTGGCAAGTCGGGAAATCTGCCAACGATACCAGCGACGAAGTTGGCACAGGAAGTCGGCAATATGGCCGAACGTCCTAGCTTTTGGCCATTTTCTTTTATTGCCCTGATATTGCTTCTGCTTCTTTTGTTTGGCGGTTTTCTCTCTTGGTATCTTTCCTGGAATCCGGCAAGCTACCTCAGTATGAAGTTACGCAGCCTGGAAGAACCACAACGTATTGAGCAGGTATCTGCAAGTACAGCTTATCCGGATGCATCCCCCCCTGGCTTCAGAGCAGTTCAATCATCCAGACTCCATGCAAACCATTCGCGTAGATTCAGTCTTTTCTACCCAAACACAGCAACTGCATCGGTTGGCGAAAACATAAGTCGTGCGCCACGACGGCCTTTGTCTCAAAGGAACACCTCTTATATCAACGCCGAGTTTATCGAGAAAACCAGGAAAGAGCTTCCTGTAAGCTTACTGCAATAATCCGGAGTGGTACAGGCCAGAGAAACTGATGCTGTTGTCTTAAACTGCATAGAACACGGCGAGTCTGACGTGATCATCACACTTTTTTGCCAAGATGTTGGTCGGCTGAGCGCGATCGCCAAAGGAGCAAAAAAAAGTAAAAAACGATTCGTCAACAAACTGGAACTGTTCAGTTTTCTCCATATAACTTACCAACAGAAAGCCAACAGGTCGTTGGCTTTCCTCGCTGAAGCCGACCTGCATACCGCTTTCCTACATATTCGCCAGGATCTGCAATTATATAGTATCGCCTCCGTAATCCGGGAATTTCTACTGATCGGAATTCGAGAGAATGAGCCGGATGTCTCTATTTTCCGACTTTGCTTATGGGCCCTGCACAGCCTCGACCGGAAGCAGTCGCCCATGACGACGCTTTGTCTGTTTCTTATACGTTTTTATGACCACGTCGGATACCGGCCAGACCTGCAGACTTGTGGCCGTTGCAACTCTGTAGTGACCAGCCGCAATCGATACAGTTTCGATACTGCCAGCGGGAGAATCATCTGTTCTGCCTGCAGCCCTCATTTGCCCCATGGAATCCCCCTATCTCACGGGACTATCAAGATATTACGGACGGCACAAGAGCTACCGGTCGAACGTCTCCATCGCTTGAGGATATCTGGCAATATCCTTAACGAGGCAATCTCTCTTCTGCAGAGCTATGGCAATCAATTGTTTCAGCGAGATATAGTGTCGTGGAAGATGGTGCGGAAATTTTTGAAAAAATAACAATCGCATTGGTCCCTACTTAAGAGCGAAGATATCGAATTTCGCCGCTATATTCCTTTTTTACATGACCATCGTCAAGACGCAGGACAAGGCCTCCATCATCGTCGATTGCCATCACTTCTGCCTGGTATTGCGGGGAGGTCATCACATCGAACCCGTACACGACTTTTTTACCAGGGGTATCAGAGCCATCCAGCCATCTCTGCAGCAGCAGATGTCTTCCGTTATTGCCGGAAAAGCCTTCGCCTTGAAGTTCTCTGGCCTCTTCATGATAAAGTAGCCCAAAATTCCAGGCCAGCCTGGCAAGAAATAAGGCAGTGAAGTGAGAGAGGTCGACTTTCTCTGCAATAATGTTTTTGATAGAGGTAGACAAATCGGCAAGATCGGCGGGAAACAGACAATTATTAACATTGATACCGAAACCAACCAGGGTAAATTCCTCCCCGTGCATCGGTTCTGTATACGTCTCAACCAGAAAACCTGCCAGTTTTTTCCCGTTGACCAGGACATCGTTTACCCAGCGCAATGTGGCCTGTTCCACACCAACCTCATGCACAGCCTCATAGCAGGCAAGTCCAGTCGCAAGAGAGATAAACCTTCGGGATTGCGGCAAAAGAGTATTCGCATGAATCATGCATCCCCACACCCCGCCCGAGGGAGCATGCCAGTGTCTGGTAAACCGCCCCTTGGATCGGCTCATCGTGTCAGCCAGAATAGTTGTCCCGCTTGCCACTGAGTTACCGGCATGAACCGTTTTTTCAATCAGGCTGCGCGCATAATCCATTGCCCGCGGCAAGGAGCTATGGCTTTCAATCACCGAGCCAACAAAAGCACCATAGCGGCCAACCTCTTGCACGTTGACTGGACGGTCAGCCACATCTTTTTCCCTCGCTAGCACCTCTTGCAAATGGTTGAAAACCGCCAAAGGTGTCGGGTTATTTCCTATCATGATCAGGATGCGCTCAGCAGAAAGATGCCATTGTAAAAAACTTCCTCGGCGAATGAAATGAAAGAATTTTTACGGCGCCGTCAATGTTGACGAACTCGTTAAAACCCAAAGTGACCCGCAAAGATGGCTAGGTAAAAACTCGATATACAAGGCGTAGTGTTTTTGGCTGGTTCCCGACTATACAGGTAGTATGTCGGGAACCAGCCAAAAACCTACAACGAAGGAGATCGGGCTTTTTACGACGCCATCAATGTTCAGTGTCCCAGTCCGCCTTAACCCTGGTAATGATTTTCTGAATCAACGGCAGTTTTTCCGGGGCACAGATGCCAATCAGTGGTTCGCCCTGGGCAACAGAAACACCCGGGCTAAAATAAATGGAATGAATAACACCCCGTATTCCTTTATAATACACAGGAGTATCCCGTTTCATCAGAGACATGGTGAGGATCTCTTCCCCCTGATCAATGGTCACTGCCCTGGCACCTTTTTTATCGATACGGGATTGAATATCCATGGCAAAAAAATATTTTGCCGACTCGGGGGCAGGAAACAGGAGAAGCACTTCTTTTAAAATATTTTCAATAATCTCTTTCTTTTTGAGTGGGTGTTTAATGGTCATGAGTTTTTCGCCAGCCTCAACAAACTGACCGTCAAACTCGGCATTGACCTTTGCCACCGTGCCATTGGTTCGAGCAGCGATTATTTTAGGGTTCCGTTCCCTATTAATTTCGTACAATTGGGTCCCCGGGACTTGTCGCCATTCTCCTGTGGGGGCGTTCACCTCTTCACCTTCGACTACTTTAAATGCTACCCGACCAGTATGTACGGCAAAAATATCGACATAGTCAAAAGGGTCCGATTTATATTTCCTGAGCAATTCATCAAAATCTATTTCGTTAGACATACCAACAACCTGTTTTTCTTTTATTTGAACAGACTGGAAAGATGCTTACCAGTCCGAAACACCGCCGATTACTTATGCAAGTCTTGAGCGATACGTTTATACTGGCAGAAAAGAGACAAGGCAAGGCTAATATTCGCGGCCTTGTCAACATTAAGCACGTTAATCCCATGTAATAAAAAAGCAATTCACAAAATCAATGAAAAAGAGATTCCAGCTTTTGCTTACTCTTCCTGTTTTGATTGTGCTGGGCTGTACCATTTTTTTCCTGCTTCTGCCCTCCCTGTTGAATACCTATCTCTTCCCCCGCCTTATGGCTGAGCTTCCTTTTACTGAAAAAAAGCTCAGCCTCTGTCAGCTCACACCTTGGAAAACAACTGGAACCTTGAGTCTGGCCAATGGTGATGAACCGACTCTGTCTATGCCGCGATTCGAACTGCATTACACCCCCGCTTCGCTCATTCGGGGAAAGATTGTCGGCCTTCTGCTAGACTCTGTTTCAATTCACCTCGAAATGCAGGGTGGAAATCCGGTCATCCGTGGCCTGTCCGCCAATAATGCACCTGCCAATACACAAAGCATGGCAAAAGACGATTCTCTTGCCGTTCTTCTGCCTCTGTCGATTGAGACAATTACTCTAAAAAACAGTAGTCTCACCATCCATCAGGATCAACAAGAACCCCTCAAGATCATGGCCGATGGCCATTTTGAGCTTGAGTTTGTAGAGCAGCCCGACAATAACAAACTCCTTGCAGGCTTTTCAGGGCAGCTTGTGACCACAGGTCACCTGGCACTCTCTGGGGCAATTGACCTGCATTCGGTGGATACCGGATATGAGGCAACAGCGACATTATCCAGCTTGCAATTCAGACAGGGTGACTTTCTTTTTGCAACCACTGCAGCCGAACAACCGATCACTCTGCAATTGCTTGGAACCCTGGAAAAAGCCCAATACACTCTGGCCAATATTGTCCTTGCCGAACCGGAAAAAGCCATTCTGGGGATGGAAGGGGAAATAGAACCAGGCAAAGGATTGTTTCACGGCAGAGGCCATGCTGTCCTGAAGAGAACGAAATCCGCTCTTGCCATAAATTTTAACGGCCACACGCAACAGTCCAAAACCAGCATCGACTATATGCTTGCCGGCGAGGCCTTCACCATAGCAGACGCCTTCTCCATCAGTCCTTTTACGCTCGAGGGATATCTTGCTGTCGACGGGGCAGCTCTCACGGGGCAACTCCGCGGTAAGATCCCGGAAATCGCTCTCAAAAACAACAGAACAAAGCTGATCAACCTCTCGCTCCAGATGCCCCTGCAGTATCCTCCTCCAGAAGCCGGCACCTCGGGTAAATTAACAATCGAGCAAATACGCTATCAGAACCGCAACAGTGGTACCTTACAGGCAACAATTTCCCAATCGCCCAAAGGAATTTTAGCCTCGTCCCTGTTAACTACACCTTTTGTACCTGGGCTACAACTCATCTGCGACGGGTCGGCACAGCTCTCTGGAAAGATTACAGCTCACTGCCGAATCCCGGCAACAAAGATCAATTCGGCCACTTTCCCCAGCTTTATTGCACTTCCAGACAAACTCTCTCTTACCGGCAAGCTTGCAGCAGATGGTGAATTTTATGTAACCGATAAACAGCCTGCTGGAAAAATCTCCGTAAAATACCTTAACGGCACCCTGATCCAGGGCAAAAACAAGATTTCAGATATCAATGTAGCCGTTATTTTTCCCCGCCTGCCGCAGCTGCAAACCGCTCCTGGCCAGCTGTGCACCATCGGTGCGATCGAGTTCGGCACGATAAAATTGTCAGATGGACGCATTCTTTTTCGTATCGAAGACGCGCAATCGGTTTTTCTCGAAAAGATACGGTTGAATTGGTGTGGCGGCAAAGTAGAGACTGGCAGTTTTGCCCTGGCAAAGGATATGAAAGAGCTGGAGACAACGCTGTATTGCGATCGGCTGGGTTTTACCGAACTGCTGGCCCAGTTCGGCATCGACAACGCAGAAGGTCAAGGTTCGCTGAATGGCAGGTTACCCATGATCATCAGCCGAAAAGGGTTGATCTTTGACGACGGATTTCTGTTTTCCACACCGGGCAATAGTGGTATAGTCCGCTTCAACGATACCAGGCAACTCCGCCAGGGAATACCGGACAACAATAACAGCTCGTATCTGGATTATTCTATGGAGGCCCTGGAAAATTTTTCGTATAACTGGACCAAACTTTCTTTTAACAGTCAGAACGACGATCTGTTGATCACCATGCAGCTTGATGGTAAACCTGCCGAACCTTTACCTTTTAGTTTTAAAAATGGTCAGCTCGTTCCGGCCGGAAAAGGTCCCGGTTTGCAGCATCCAATCCGACTGGATGTCAATTTTCGCCTTCCCATGAAGGATTTGTTTCATTATGGCACAAGCATCCAATCGATGATGGAGAAGAGGTAAATGAGACCATTTAAAAAGACAATCGCCTTCAGCCTCCTCTGGGTTGGCCTCGTTCTAGGGCAATCTGCCTGCACCAGACATGAGGTTGAAATAAAACCTGTGGAAATTAAACCCATTCATATCACCATAGACGTCAACGTCAAGGTCGATAGAGCTCTTGATGATTTTTTCGGTGATCTGGATAAGGCCAAGCGTGAGTAATTTCTCATTAATTGAGGTGTGCAATGCATAAAAATCTGTTTTTTTCATCCTTTCTCTTTGTATTGATTGCTTGCATGATGTTTATTTCTTCATCAGTCCATTCAGCCGGTATAAAAGAACGAATGGCTGAGCGAATCCCTGTTATCGATGCCCTGAAAAATCAGGGAGTGATTGGTGAAAACAACAAAGGCTTTCTTGAATATCGTACCGACAACAAACCGCAACAGCAGCTTATTGCCGCGGAGAACAAGGATCGCGCCTTGGTTTACGAAGCCATTTCCAGGCAACAGGGTGCGGCGGTGACCCTGGTAGGAGCACGACGGGCAAAGATGATCGAAGAAAACGGCCAGGCCGGACAATGGTTCGAAAAGCCAGACGGCACCTGGTATGAAAAATAGGTAAAGGCGCGTCGAAAAACCCTTTATTTACTGCATTGTGCGCCCTTGGCAGTGCCGTGAAGGTACAATTTTACGGCCTCATTCGCAGAGGAATATTTGTACCTGACTATCCTCGATTCTAGTTTTTTTTACGAGATGAACAGAGTTAGTATTATTGAATTTGACAAATGAGCGGTAAAGCCAAAGATACCCTATTTAATATCAAAACTGTCGAGGAAGATTTTGCTTTCAACGAGCGGGTCGTCGAGGTCTTTGATGACATGCTCGACCGCTCGATCCCCTTTTACCGTCAGGTTATTGATGGTCAGGCGCAGCTGCTCAACAACTTTTTGGAACCCGGTGACACAGTGTATGATCTTGGCTGTTCAACCGGCACTACCGTGCTTGAACTTGCCCGTCAGCTGGAACCAAAAAAATTGCAATTCGTCGGCATAGACAACTCTTTACCAATGCTCGACAAAGCCCGACTGAAGGCCGAACTGTATAAAAAACAGCAGAGCCTGTCCTTTTTGCTCGAGGACATTACCGAGTTTGACCATCCTAACGCCGGCTGCATCATTCTTAATTACACCCTGCAGTTTATTCGTCCCCTACAGCGGGAAAGCTTTCTCCAGCGACTTTTCCACAAGCTGCAGCCCGGCGGCATTGCACTTATCAGCGAGAAAGTGATTAACCATGATCGACGGCTCAACCGTGCGTATATCGACATATACCACCAATACAAAAAAAACCGCGGATATTCAGAACTGGAAATTTCCAGAAAACGTGAAGCCCTCGAAAACGTGTTGATCCCTTTTTCCATTAGAGAGAATATAGCAATGCTTAAAAAGAGTGGTTTCGTATCTGTTGAGACCTATTTCCAGTGGTTCAACTTCACCTCTTTTATCGCAATCAAACCAACCAACTCCTGATTTTCCAAGATGAATTACCTTACAATGCTGCCTTCTTCGGCGCATACGGATGCCATTCTTCGTGAACACACCAAACGCCGCAATTGGGTCCAACAAGAAAAAAAAGGTTTTCTACGCTACCGGAATCCTTATCTGCAACTTGCCAAATGTCCGGCAAAGAACGTCGACTGCAGCGGAGATACCGTTATTATTGGTACGCCAGACGAGATTTCCGACCACCAGCGTCAGGAGCTGACCAAAAATCTCAGAGCCTTCATGCCCTGGCGCAAAGGCCCTTTTTCCGTTTTTGGTATCAATATTGATGCTGAATGGCGCAGTGAGAAAAAATGGCAGCGAGTCCTCCCGGAACTTCCTGATCTCACGGGTAAGGTAATCGCCGACATCGGATGCAACAACGGCTACTATATGTTTCGCATGGCCGCCTCCCGGCCCCGGCTGGTCCTTGGTTTTGAACCATCGGTGCAACATTATTATTGTTTCAAGGCCCTAAACGGTATGGCGGGCAAATCGGAACTGGAGATCGACCTGCTCGGCATAGAACACCTGAGCCTCTTTGAGCGTTGCTTTGATGTCGTCTTTCTTATGGGAATTATCTACCATCGCCCATCGCCCATCGATACCCTTCGCGATATTCATTTGGCCCTGCAACCTGGTGGAACCCTGATTGTCGAATCACAGGCCATTCCCGGTGAGGAGCCATTTGCTCTGTTTCCAGAAGAAACCTACGCCAAGGTACCGGGTACCTACTTCGTCCCGACCGGCAGCTGCCTGTGCAATTGGATGAAAAAAGCCGGATTTATTGATATCAAACTGTTCTGCACCCATCCGATGTCAGAGAATGAACAGCGCCGGACTGACTGGATGCACTTTGAATCCTTCACTGACTATATCGATACTTCCAGGCCGCATTTAACCGTAGAAGGATATCCCGCCCCCTGCCGCATTTTCGTCAAAGGCAGAAAAAAAATGTAACCGAGCCCCCTCAAAACAACAGGAGATGTTGCCTTTCCCAGTAACTATGAGTACATTGGAACGGAACTAAAACTCACCCTTTTCCCGACTTAAGGAGCCATTCAATGGATTTATCAAAGTATACTTTATTCAGCAGCGGCCTGAAAGGAGCCGAAGCCACTTTCGCTGAAATAGCGGAACAAACCGGGATAACAGATGTCGTTTACTCTTTTGACGGGCACAAACTCACCCGGGAAAAAAATGTTATTATCCTGAACAAAGAGCAATTGGAACGGGGTGACATCAGCATGGAACTTGCTTCCCGTATGCTCAACCGTACCTATTATGAAACCGAGAAGATCCGCAAGGTCCTGCAGACCATTTTCCATATGATCAACAGTGGTCACCAGGTTTTTGTCATTGGGGCAATTCAAGATGACGGATCAGTTAAAGGCGGCACCGGCTGGGCTGTGGAACTGGCCAAAATGTTCAACCGGCCCCTGCATGTTTTCGACCAGCCCCAGAAAAAGTGGTTCACCTGGAAAGCAGGCTGGCAGGAAGATTCTCCGCGTATCGAGTATGATACCTTTGTCGGCAGCGGCACGCGGTATCTGAGCGATGCCGGACGAGAGGCTATCGAACAACTGTTCATCGACTCATTTTCCCAATAAATAACATTCCTGCCTAACTTACGGGGCAGTACGTATCGGCACACCGCCCCGTGAGCTAAATTTTCACGCTTTTCTTCTCTTCACACCTCAAGTTACGACTTCTCATCCAGGCCTCCTCGCCCAACAGCCAGCAGGCCGGTATGGAAATTTGTTGCCTTTTTGTCTGCATAATATTAAAATTACATTGAATAATTAAATTGCAGTGTATTTACCTCAACTTATAGAGCGGGTTGAGATTGCCGAGCCCTGATAGGGTCACTCAAACGAAGAGGAGTACTATGAAAAAGACAGTTCTGAAACTTGGACTCAGCGCCTTGCTGGCGACCAATCTGCTTATTTCAGGCGATCTGATGCCAGGAGTAAACTGGGTCGCTTTTGCCGCTGATGCTGCAAAAACAGAGAAAGCAACGGCAGCCCAAAGTGTTAAAGGGATGATCTCCAACATTTCACAAAAGGCGAAAACCATCGCCCTTACCAAAAGTGACCAGAGTTTCTTCCTTTTAAAATTCACCGATGAAACCAAACTTAAAGGCGTAACATCCACCAAAGAGTTTACAGAAGGTGAGGCAATCGTTGTCAAGTACACCGAGATAAACGGCGAAAATATTGCCACCTCCCTGGAAAAGGCAGTTTTCAAACTGCCAGCAGGCATAAAAGAGATCAAAACCGAAGAAATGGCGAAGATGCTCGCCAGCGGGAAAAATGATCTGGTTGTTATTGATGCCCGACCAACGATTAAATACGATGAAAGCCATATCCGGGGCGCTATTTCCATACCTTATTCTAAACTCGTTAAAATGGGGGATGATGGTGCAAAACTGCTGGAAAAATACAAAGACAAACATCTTGCCTTTTATTGTGGCGGCTCTACCTGAACCATGAGTCCAAAATCCGCCGGTCTGGCGGCAAAATGGGGTCATAAAAACCTTCTTGTATACGTAGATGGTCTTCCTGCCTGGAAAAAAGCAGGGAAACACATGGTACCTTCTGTTGACTATGTCGCTGACGGTAATATTGTCCTGATCGATATGCGCAGCACGGCCGAGGTAGAAAAAGGCCATATCCCCAGATCCTACTCAATCCCCTTTGCCAGTCTTGAAGATGCCGAAGATGCTTTTCCGCAGGGCCTGGGAGCTCCAATCTACGTTATTTCCAACAAAGATGCAGAGATTGATGCCGCGCGCAAAATGATCGCCGAATGGGGCTACAAAAGCACCATCGGTTACTATGGCGCTCTGGAAGCCTGGAAGGACGCTGGGAAAGCCCTGGAGAAAGGACCGGCACTGACTGCAACAGACGATACACCAATTAGCTGGCAGAAAAAACTCGGCCCCGGCGAAATCAGCATCACCGATTTCACTAAATCGCTGAACTCAGAACTTATCCGTGTCATCGATGCCCGGACACCGGCAGAATACGAATCAGGCCACTTCCCCGGCGCTGTCTCCATCCCCCTGGAACAGATGAAAACGAGGATCGCGGAAATTCCCAAAGACAAATTTATTGTCGTCCACTGTATGACCGGAGGACGAGGAGAGATCGGCTATAGAATGCTTAAAGCGGAAGGCTACGCCGTCAAATTTCTCAATGCAGAATGCCAGTGTTATAGCTCGGGAGAATATGAAATCTGGTAAATAATTTTATTTAGTAGCCAGCACCAACCACCAAGGGCCCGCAGACAACTCATTGCCTGCGGGCCTCTTTATTTTTCTCATGGAAAAATGAGGTGTTTTAAACAGGTTATTGCTTATCCATCGACAATCATAGGTTTTGTGGGGATTATCACCCATAAAGTAGTATAGTATCGCTTGACTCTCACTTGTCACCTTCAGAGAAAATCATACACTAAGACTATTGTAATACTGGTTGATAGAACAACAATGGCCAACAACAATCAAAAGAATTCCCTGCTTTGTCCAGGCTGTCGCAAGCTCATCAGTCGCTCAGAGCCTGTCTGTCCCTTTTGTGGATTGAACAAACCGGCATCCAGATTCAAAAACAATATTTTTGTTGCCGGGATCACCAATGGTGACCAGCTGATTAACATCATCATCGCTGCTAATATCATCATGTTTATCCTGTCGATCATAATCGACCCACGACGGGGGAGTCTCAACTTCAGTCCCTTCAGTTTCCTCTCGCCAAGCAATCAAAGCCTTCTGGTTCTCGGCTCAACTGGCACCATCCCGGTATTTCAATTGCACCGTTGGTGGTCGCTGCTGGCCGCAAATTACCTGCATGGTGGTTTGCTGCATATACTTTTCAACATGCTTGCCTTTCGTCAACTGGCACCGCTGGTTATCCAGGAATTCAGTATAAACCGAACAATCGTCCTGTACACCCTTGGTGGCGTTGGTGGCTTTGTAATCTCCACCCTTGCCGGAGTAAATTTTACTATCGGGGCCTCTGCAGCCCTCTGCAGCCTTATCGGTGCCCTGCTCTATTATGGGAAAAGTCGGGGCGGAACTTATGGACAGAATATTTTCAGCCAGATCGGTGGCTGGGCAATAGGCATCGGTATTTTTGGCTTTCTTGTACCAGGAATCAACAACTGGGGCCATGGTGGCGGCATGCTGGCCGGAGCATTACTTGGTTATCTACTCGGCTATACCGATAAAAAAAGGGAGAAGTTCGGCCACAAGATTTTGGCTATGCTCTGCCTTGGTGCAACGGGCCTGATTTTACTCTGGTCCATGTTTAACGGCATGCTGTTTATTCTGTTAAAAATTTAGTGAATTAGAAATAATTTTCTTGTGCTTTTTACAAGAAAATTATTTCGTGAATGAACTTATCCCGCAATGCTTTTAGGCGGGATTAATAGCTTAGTTTTTTACTCATTAGTTCCTCGCTTTTTGTAAGAAAAACAATCCACAAGGCTCCCCTACTCCTTGCCAGGAATAAAGACACCAGCTCGCTTCCTACCAGCTTACTCATTTTTATCGATTTTGAGGATCTTACCTCCAGGTTTTAAGGCATCGCCCTTCTTGGCATAGATGCCCGTGACAATGCCTTCGATTTCGCTCAGAATCGGTGTCTGCATTTTCATGGCCTCCATAATTGCCACCCTGTCGCCAACCATTACTTCCTGCCCCTCAGCAACCGATATTTCCACCATTTTCCCGGAGAAAGGTGATCGTACATCACCTGCCTTGGCCAAATCAAGAATCTCTTCCTTGCTCAAATCCAGGGCCGCTCCAGCCTGTCCATCAACTCGTTTCGTCTTAAAATTATAGATCGACTGATGGTGGTCAACGATGAGATAAACACTGGCTTCACCGGTATCATTGATTGGCGAAGGACCGATTTCCACCATATGTTCTTTGCCGTGGTAGTCTCTGAACGATAGATTTTCGCCAATCTCAAACCCGCCTCGGCGGAAAAAAATCGACGGTGGCAACACATGGGCCTGGCCGTAATTCTGTTCAAATTTAAAAAATTCAGCGGCATCATTTGGGTGCTGCAGATACAGAATCAGCTGTTCATCGGTAGGTTCAGTGCCTATCTGTTCGGCCAGGCTGTATCGTTCATGGGCCAGGTCCATATCGGCTATTTTCTCCACTCCTCCCTCTTCTTTAAGGACAGTGCGCCAATCGTCGCCGAGAACCTTTGCATAAATCCATTCCTCCGGTTCATAAAACGGGAAAGGCCCATATTTACCAAGCAGAAGATTACGCAAATCCCCTGACGGATTGCCGTAACGTTCGCCATCCAGGACATTGGCGACGGCTGTCGTCCAGAGGATCTGCGAACCTGGCGTCACCGACCAGTAATTGCCAAGCTCCTTTTGCACCCGGGGCAGTTCTTTATGGAGGATTTCGGGCATTCTGTCCAAAAACCCGCCTTTTACCGCCTGCTCAAGACTGGATCCCATGGCACCGCCCGGCAATTTATGAATCTGCACTGTCGGTTGAAACCCTTTAATCTGCGACTCAAACTGCTCATAATACTGCCGCTGATCACGGATTACCTCCGAGGTTTCGATGATTGCATCTTCATCGAGCCCAACCGCCTCAAAGCCAAATTCTTTCAGGGTCTGAACCACGGTAAGCACCGGCGGCGGACCATAAAAACCGGTGAAGGCAAAATCGGCACCATCGATTATCGACGCCCCGTTTTTCACTGCCTCAACAATCCTTCCGATATCGTTGCCGTCGGTATTATGACCGTGATAATGGATAGGGACATCCGGAAATTTCTGTTTTAAGGCGTCCACCAGTTCTCCTATCCGCGACGGAGTACCCAGGCCACCATGATTTTTTATGCACAGTGTGATATCTCTACCGGTCACATCTATCAATTCACCGGCTTTTGCCACATAATATGCATTGGTATGCTCAGGCCCGGTCGAAAAACAGAGGCACGGTTCATTGAGTTTTCCAGCCTTGCCAACCTCCTCAAACACCGCATGCATATTGGGCACGTAGTTGAGAAAATCAAAAGTTCGCCAGACATCGACATATTTGGCGAACTCACGGACCGTAAAACGAATGACATTTTGCGGATAGGGGCGATATCCGAACAGGTTTACCCCGCGGCAAAGTGTCTGAAACATCGTCTGGGGCATATTTTCCCGAAGCTTTTTCAGCTTCAGAAAAGGATCGACCTGCTTGCGCAGCATGTCCACATGGATAGACGCACCTCCAGTAATTTCCAGCGAAAAATAGCCAGCCTTATCACGGCTTTCCGCCGCCATGAGATCGGTGTGGAGAAGAATCCGGTTTTTAAAGTCCGACTGCGACAGATCCCGTGCCGTATTGGTGATATAGTATCCTTTGGCATTGCGCAGCGTTTCAACAATTTCATGAGCAGGAGTACCCTGGATTATTCTTGTCATATTTGATCCATAGAGGCTTAGTGACTTAGAAAAAATCCACTTGTGCTTTTTACTAGAGGATTTTTTCGTTAAGGAACTTATCCCGCAAATCTTTTGGGCGGGATTGGTGACCTGTTAAGAAACATCTTGTGCTGTTTTCAAGAAAAGTTTTTCGTGAAGGAACTTATCCCGCAAATCTTTTGGGCGGGATTGGTAATCTGTTAAGAAACATCTTGTAATGTTTATAAGAGAATAATTTCGTTAAGGAACTTATACCCGTCAAGCGAGTACTAAAAAAAGTCCCGCAAATCTTTTGGGTGGGATAGTGTGTTATTATTTTACACCCCTCAAGGTGGCACTAAACAAAGCCCCGGCTATCTTCCTATTCACCAGGGTTATTCTACACCGCAAATGGATTTTCCTTAGCATAATGAATCTCAGCAATCAGTCTGGCCAGTTTACCAACTTCACTGGCATCCTCGTCATAATAGAAAATATGAGGATGCGTCTCTATATACGAAGTATCAAAATCGCCATTGACGAAATCTTTTTCCCTGGCAATGTTCTCATAAAACGGGATCGTCGTTTTCGGGCCCCTGATAGCAAAGTTTTTCAGGCAGCGCTTCAGCCTCCCTACCGTCTCATCCCAAGTAAATCCATGCACTGTCAGCTTGACCAGCAACGAATCGTAGACCTCTGGAATGATATAGCCCTGGTAGACAAAGCCGTCGAGCCGGACGCCAAAACCACCGGTAGAACGATAGACCGAGACCTTTTTGCCCCCCTCCGGCATAAAATCATTTTTCGGATCTTCTGCGTTAATCCGTACTTCGATAGCATGCCCACGAATTTGCACATCTTCTTGAGAAAAGGACAGCGGTTTACCAAAAGCTATATTGATCTGATTGCGGACAATATCGATACCAGTGATCATTTCGGTGACCGTATGTTCGACCTGTACACGGGTATTGATCTCCATAAAATAGTAATTCTGGTCCTTGTCTATGAGAAACTCAACGGTTCCGGCATTCAGATAATTTGCCGCCTTGGCAGCTCGAACTGCCGTCTCGCAAATTTCGTCGAGCAGTTTTTTGTTTTTGATCATTGAGGGGGCAATCTCGATGAGTTTCTGGTTACGCCGCTGAATGGAACAATCCCGCGTGCCGAGATGGACGGTCCTCCCCTGGCTATCCGCCAGGATCTGTACTTCGACATGTTTCGGGTTGATGACCACTTTCTCGAGATACACCGAATCGTCATTAAAAGCGGCCAGTGCTTCGGCGCGGGCGACCGGAATCTGTTCTTTCATCTGGGCATCCGACTCTATTCGCCGAATTCCACGCCCTCCCCCGCCGCAGGTCGCTTTCAGCATGATCGGGTAATCATATTGTGCGGCAAATGCCAGGGCTTCATTGATCCCTTCTTTGCCCTGTTTCAAGTTTGTGGTTCCCGGAACCATGGGTATACCGGCTTCGGCCATTATTTTTCGGGCAATCACTTTATTGCCGAGATTAGAGATAACCTCGGTCGTCGGACCGATAAAGACAAGTCCTGCTGCCGTGCAGGCCTTGGCAAAAAACGGATTTTCGGCGAGAAATCCATAGCCTGGATGAATAGCACAAGCACCTGATCTTTTCGCTGCCCGTATTATTTTTTCAATATTCAGATAGTCGCACCGAGGTCCATCACCAAGCAAAATAGCCTCATCGGCTATACGAATATGCCGTGACATCTCGTCTGGAGTTTCATAAACAGCGACCGCCTCATAGCCCAGCTCCTGGATAGCTCTGATAATACGAATAGCGATCTCACCACGATTTGCGACAAGTATTTTCATTTTTGAGAGAACCCCTTATTTCGTTCAATTTTCTGCTCTGCAGAAGTTATGGTAATCAGGTATTTTACCTGGTCTCATTCCCCTGGGTGAAAAGAGCTTCACCTGCACCAAAAAACTTTTCAGAAAATTAATCAGTAATGCTGGCCAAAGCAATCAATAATATTTTCATATAGTTCATTCCATAAGCAGTTTTTTTTAGAGGCTGTAGCACCACGACATGCTCTGCAATACAGGTCCTCCATGCAGCAGTACCAACACGGACCGTTTACAGTTGACGAAACCAACCGGATTAAGTTATATATTGTGGTTTTGTCTGCTTGTTGATGAAGAATAAACTGCAAACAGCACAATCTGATGTATTCCTCCACTCATTCTGCAAAAGCCATAAAGTTACCACGACGAGAATCGGCACTTATAAAGGACAAACGGCCATGAAAGCACTTATTGCCCTGGAAGACGGGACCATCTTTGCAGGGCACTCATTTACCGGTCATGGTGAAGCGATCGGCGAGATTGTTTTTAACACCTCCATGAGCGGTTATCAGGAAATCCTGACAGATCCGTCCTATACCGGGCAGATCGTCACCATGACCTACCCGCTGATCGGCAACTATGGTGTCAATCCTGAAGATATGGAATCAGCTGCCATACACCCTATGGCTTTTCTGGTAAAAGAGTACAACCCTTACCCCTCCAATTACCGTTCAACCGGCACGCTTGCCGATTTCCTCCAGCAATACGGCGTACTTGGCGTGGAAGGTTTTGACACCAGGGCGCTTGTCAGACATATCCGCACCAAAGGCGCAATGAAGGGTATCGTGTCCACCCGGGATCTGGACCATGAATCCCTGATAAAAAGGGCCAATGAATGGCCGGGGTTGATCGGCCAGGATATGGTGCAACGAGTAACCTGCAAGCAACCTTACGGCTGGGCCGACAATCGCCCGGTGCCGGGGTCTGATTTTTCCACCGCGCAGACCGGCATGGATAATCCTTTTAAGGTAGTGGCCTTTGATTTCGGCATAAAATACAACCAGCTACGCTTGTTGACCGACAAGGGCTGCCAGGTTCAAGTTGTTCCGGCGACCACCAGCGCCGAAACGGTTCTGGCCATGAACCCGGACGGTATTTTTCTATCGAACGGTCCCGGCGACCCCGAAGGAGTTGCAGGGGTGGTCGATACAATCAAAGCCCTGCTGGGTAAAAAACCTATCTTTGGCATATGTCTTGGCCATCAGATGCTCGGCCTCGCCTATGGCGGTTCAGCCTATAAACTGAAATTCGGTCATCGGGGTGGTAACCAGCCGGTAAAAGATCTTACAACCGGCCATGTGGAGATCACAGCCCAGAATCACGGTTTTTGTATCGACGAAACAAGTCTTCCTGAAGATACAGTGGAAGTCACCCATATCAATCTCAACGATAACAGCCTGGAAGGTATGCGCCATAAAAAATATCCGGCCTTCTCGGTTCAATATCATCCCGAATTTGCCCCGGGTCCCCATGACGCCATCTATCTTTTTGACCGCTTTCTGGCTATGATGCTCAGGTAGACACACACCACCGGCCAGATCTCCACATATTATTTACCCGGCAAGGGTCAACAAAAAATCGAAAATAAATCATGCCGAAAAGAACAGATATCAAGAAAATCCTCATCATCGGCTCCGGCCCCATCATTATCAGCCAGGCCTGCGAATTCGACTACTCCGGTGCCCAGGCCGTGAAAGCCTTGAAAGAAGAAGGATATGAGGTCGTCCTTATCAACTCCAATCCGGCAACGATCATGACCGATCCGGAGCTCGCCGACAGCACCTATATCGAGCCGATTACCCCTGAATTTATCGCCAAAGTCATCGAAAAAGAGCGTCCCGATGCCTTACTGCCGACCCTTGGCGGCCAGACCGCCCTCAATGCCGCCATAAAGGTGGCCGAACTGGGGATTTTAGAGAAATATAATGTCGAACTGCTCGCAGCCAATATTGCGGTTATCAAAAAAGCCGAAGGTCGTGAGGAATTTCGCGACGCCATGCGCAAGATCAACCTCAAAGTTCCCGAATCAAGGATAGTAAAAACCCTTGAAGCGTCAATTATTGCTGGCGATGAACTGGGTTTTCCGCTTATTGTCCGCCCAAGTTTTACTTTGGGCGGCACCGGTGGCGGAGTTGCTTACAACCGCCAGGAACTGGTGGAACTCTGCACCTCCGGGCTTGATCTTTCAATGACCACTGAAATCATGCTGGAGCGCAGTCTGCTGGGCTGGAAAGAGTATGAGCTGGAGGTGATGCGCGACAAAAACGACAACGTGGTGATCATCTGCTCCATTGAGAATATTGACGCAATGGGCGTACATACCGGCGACAGCATCACTGTTGCCCCGGCCCAGACCCTGACCGATCGCGAATACCAGGAGATGCGCGATGCAGCTATCGCTATAATCCGGGAGATCGGCGTGGAAACCGGCGGGTCAAACGTCCAGTTTGCCGTCAACCCCGAAGATGGCGAAATGATGGTCATCGAGATGAACCCCAGGGTATCGAGAAGCTCGGCTCTGGCCTCCAAAGCCACCGGTTTTCCCATCGCCAAGATTGCCGCCAAGCTCGCCGTCGGCTACACCCTTGATGAACTGACCAACGATATCACCCGCGAAACTCTTGCCGCCTTTGAACCAAGCATCGACTATTGCGTGGTCAAGATCCCTCGCTGGACCTTTGAAAAATTTCCCGAGGCCGACGATGTACTAACCACCTCCATGAAATCGGTGGGGGAAACCATGTCCATCGGCAGGACCTTTAAAGAGGCCTTCCAAAAGGCCATGCGCTCACTGGAAACCGGGCGTTTCGGTTTCGGTGGCGATGGCAAGCAGCTGCTTACCGACCTTGACCAGGAAGACCTGGCCCGAGGACTGCGAATTCCCAGTTCCAAACGGATATCCTATATATATGAAGCATTAAAGCGGGATATGGACCTGGATGAATTGAATGCCCTGACCAGCATTGACCGCTGGTTTCTCTTTAATTTCCGGCAGATTATCGACACAGAAAGGGACATCTCCGCGCGCGGATTTCAGGGCCTGGATCCACAGTTCCTACGGTTTTGCAAAGAAAGAGGCTTTTCCGACCAGCAACTGGCATACCTGACAGGCACCTCCGAAGACGATATCCGCCAGCTGCGCAAAAAACTTGATGTTCTGCCGGTATACAAACTGGTGGACACCTGTGCCGCCGAGTTCGAATCGTACACGCCTTACTACTACTCAACGTACGAGCAGGAAAACGAAGCCCAAAAAACCGAAGGCAAAAAAATTATCATCCTCGGCGGTGGCCCTAACCGCATCGGCCAGGGAATTGAGTTCGATTACTGCTGCGTTCATGCGGCATTTGCCTTAAGAGAAATAGGCGTAGAATCGATCATGATCAACTCCAACCCGGAAACCGTTTCTACCGACTACGACACCTCGGACAAGCTGTTCTTTGAACCGCTGACCAGAGAAGATGTACTGAATATCATCGACCAGGAGCAACCGGACGGCGTCATCGTCCAGTTCGGTGGGCAGACCCCGCTCAACCTGGCCGTTCCCCTGGCGGAAATGGGCGTGAAAATTGTCGGCACCCAACCAGACGCTATTGACCGGGCCGAGGACCGGAAAAGATTCCAGCAGTTTTTGCAAAAACTGAACCTGCGCCAGCCTGACAACGATACCGTCCATACTCTCGACGAGGCCCTCACCTCTGCCAACCGGATCGGCTATCCGGTCGTGGTCCGGCCATCGTACGTCCTTGGCGGCAGAGATATGCGTATCGTTTACAATGACCGGGGCATCAAAGATTTCATGCTGGCCGTCGGTGGCACCAAACTGGAGCACCCGATACTAATAGATAAGTTTTTAAAGGATGCGATCGAAATTGACGTCGATGCTATCTGCGACGGGCAGCAAACCATTATCGGCGGCATTCTTGAGCATGTCGAGGAGGCGGGTATCCATTCGGGCGATTCGTGCAGTATTTTGCCCCCTCACACCTTGTCGGCTGATCTCATCGAGGAGATCAAACGAGCCAGTAGGGCCATGGCCGAAGAACTCGGGGTTATCGGCCTGATGAATGTCCAGTTCGCTGTCAAAGATAAACAACTCTATATTCTTGAGGTGAATCCCCGCGCTTCACGAACGGTTCCTTTTGTCAGCAAGGCAACTGGAGTACCGCTTGCCAAACTCGCCACCAAGGTGATGATGGGTGCCACGCTGCAAGAACTTGGCCTGACAACCGAAGTTGTAATTAAACACTGGGCGGTAAAAGAGTCCGTTTTCCCCTTTGATCGTTTCGAAAAAGTCGACACCCTGCTCGGACCGGAAATGAAATCCACCGGCGAAGTTATGGGCATTGACGACAACCTGGGTCTGGCCATCGCCAAAGCACATCTAGCGGCAAGCTCAAAGGTACCTGCATCCGGCAATGTTTTCATCAGTGTGCGCGACAACGACAAGGCAGCAGTGCTCCCCGTTGCCATGGCGTTGATCAAACTCGATTTCAATATCTTTGCCACCACTGCCACTGCGGCCTTCCTGCAAAAGGCCGGTGTTTCCTGCGAACTGATCAACAAGATCTCGCAAGGCAGACCGCATATTCTCGACAAGGTCCAGGATGGCCAGATCTCCTGGATCATCAACACCTCGCTGGGACGACGTACCACAGAAGACTCGTATTTGATCCGAAGAGCAGCTCTGGTTTACCATATTCCGTATACAACTACCATTAGTGGCGCAGCTGCTCTGGTCATGGGAATACAGGAATTGAAACATAACGAAATGGTTGTCCATCCTGTCCAATACTTTACACAATCCTTGTGAGTGAATAAAATATATGAAGATCATGCTCGACATTCTCGCTTTTTGATTTACCTTAAGTGGGCACGGATTGAGAAAGGACCAA
>CBDTUM010000013.1:0-48805 GCA_965363495.1 uncultured Desulfopila sp. | reverse complement strand
AAGAGCAAAACCGACACTATTGGCCACCGCCGTAATCGGTTCAACGAAAAAGACTGATCTCGCCTCTGTAGTAAAGAGGGCGAAATAGTACGCAAGTGTCAGGCCATCTTCGCCGGTCACCGAACGGATCAGCAAGGCGAGCAGTGGGGTAACCAGCAAGAGAACCATGAAAAAAATGTTGGTGCCGATAAATATTTTTTGACCAGCTGTCTCAATCCCTACAGCTGTCCCTTTTGCCGATTCGGCATAGAAGGAGACCTGCGATTTTCTGCTCAATCTGGCATGGAGCCACATAAGGAGAAAATTGACGGCGATCTGGATAAGAGAAAGTGCCGCGGCCATCGGCAAATTAAAGAGCTGCACCGACTGACGGTAGATTTCAACCTCAAGCGTTGCATAACCGGGGCCGCCAAGGATAAGTACGACGCCAAAGCTGGTGAAGCAAAAAATAAAGACAAGAAGCGCTGCTGACCCGATTGCCGGCATTAACAGGGGCAGGGTGATCCTGCAAAAGGTCTGCCGGGGCGAGGCACCAAGCATAGTTGCCGCCGCACGCAGATCAGGATTGAGTCCAGCCCAGAAACTGCCGACGATCCGTACGACCAGAGTGTAATTGTAAAAAACATGGGCGAGGAGGAAAAAGGCTACCGTTTGATCGATATTGATCGGCGGTTGCGACAGGTCAAAGCCTGCCATCAACCAATTGTTCAGCAAGCCGTTTGTGCCGAGCAAAGCCCTGAAGGCTGCAGCCGTGACAACGGTCGGCAGCACAAAGGGAACAGTCATCAGGGCCTGGAGCAGGTTTTTGCCAAAGAAGCGATAGCGGGCAAAAATATAGGCTCCCGGCAGAGCCAGCACCAAAGTGATGACGGTAGAGAGCGCGGCTTGCCAGCAGGTAAACCACAGGATACGGGCATAGATGGGGGAATGTATCAGGCTGGCCAGTCTGGCAGGATTCCAGGAGCCCTCCGGTAAAAAACTTAACAGAACTATTTTTAGCAGCGGATAGAAATAGAAAAGGACCAGAAAAACTAAAGGCAGGGAGAACAGCAGCCAGCGGAAAAGTGGTTTATACCGTTGCACGTACTCTTCTCCTGATAAAGTCATGCGTGCGCCGGTTTATCAGCGAAGGACGACATTCGTCCAGGCTTCAATCCATTTGTCCCGGTTGGTCTCTATAGCAGCCGGGCTGACTCGTATTGGTTCATCGGCGATCCGTGCATGTTTGACAAATACCGAGGGAAGAGCAACCGTTGCGTTTGCCGGAAAGACAAACATCTGCAACGGAATATCTTCCTGGAAACGTTTGCTCAGCATAAAATCGACAAGTTTTTGGGCAAGCACGAGTTCTTTGGTGCCTTTTAAGATGCCGACGAATTCAATCTGGCGATAGGCGTTATTGCCGGCAACCAGCGCGGCAGTGGGTGCTTCGGTCAACGGTTTGTCTGCATAATAGACAACCGCAGCCGGGCTGGAGGCATAGCTGACGACAATGGGGCGGTCGCCTTTTGAGGCAGATGTGAAATGTCCGTAATAGGCATCCTCCCAACCGTTGGCGATGATCACTTTATTTTCGCGAAGTTTCTGCCAGAAGTCGAGATACCCCTGTTCGCCGAATTTGCCAATAGTGGCCAGAAGGAAGGCGAGGCCAGGCGAAGAGTTTGCTGGATTTTCCACCACTGTCAGTCCTTTGTATTCCGGTTTGATCAGGTCGGTGAGATCGGTCGGAGGCATCAGCTTATTTTTCTTGAACCACTCTTTATCGTAATTGAGGCAAACATCGCCATAGTCGACGGGCAGCAACCGGTTCTTTGGGTCCAGCTTTAAAAAAGCAGGGATATCAGCGAGCAGCGGGGAGGCATAGGGCAAGAAGATGCCGGCAGTAATTGCCCGGGAAAAAAAACTATTATCGACCCCGTAAAAGACATCGGCCAAGGGATTCTCTTTGGAGAGAATAGCCTGTACCAGAGCGGATCCGGCGTCCCCTGATTTTAAGAAACGGACTTTGACCTGGTTGTCTTTTTCGAAGCCTGCCATCACCTCTTTGCCGATATTGAAACTGTCATGGGTCATGACGGTGATGGTTTTTTCCGCGTGAACCGCATTGGTCAAAAACATACCGACTGCGAGGATCAAACTCCCTGCTACGAGTAGTGATTTCTGCATACAAATCTCCTCAATAATCTTCATACATTCTTTTATCTCTTAAGGGAGTGTGCTGCCAAAAAAAACCGCCTCCGGGCAGGAGACGGCTGCATACGTCACGCTGTTCCCTCCGCCGGCATTATCCGGATCAGGTTAAGCGGTCGGGTTGACTCTGAAACCCCTCTCAGCCCGCTGTACCGAGCTCCCGCAATATGTTGTACAACATAGGTAATCTTACACCGGTTTGCAACCTTTCTCCAAAAGAACCACAGTTTCGATATGGTGGGTCTGGGGGAACATGTCGACGGGCTGGATTGCGCTGATTGTAAATCCTTCATCGGTAAGATCTGCCAGGTCCCTGCACAATGTCGCAGGGTCACAGGAGATGTAGATCAGCCGTTTAGCGGTAATTGCTGCGAGTTGCCTGGCCAGTCCAGGTGCTCCCTGGCGGGGAGGATCTATTATGACGCAATCGAAAAGCTGGTTTTTAACGGCAAGTTCCATGCAGGAATTATGGACGGAGTCTTTGCGGAAACAGGTATTGGTCAAGCCGGCGAGCGCAGCATTATTTTTAGCGCTGCGGATGGCCGAGCCCTGACTCTCAATAGCCAGAACTTCTTGTGCTTGCATGGCCAGGGGAATAGAGAAATTGCCCATACCGCAGTAGAGATCGAGAACTGTTTCAGTTTTTTTTACCTGCGAGAATTGCAGAACTATCTCAATAAGTCTTCTGTTTTGGGCCAGGTTGACCTGGCAGAAGCCTCCTGCTTCCCAGCAGAGATTGATGGGTCTGTCTACTGTAGCGATTGCAGGGTAATGCATGGTAAAGATATTGTCCATTTCCTTGTGGTCCTTGCGATCATTGGCAGAATAGGGACCGGTCATCGGGAAATCTGTACTAACGAAAAAAATCCGTTCCACTTCGCGCATGTCCCGGCAGAATCGTTCTGCAGCGACGGTATCTGCCGGGCGGACTTTCCTGGAGAAATGGAAAATAGGTACTGTATGGTTGGTCTGCGGGTTAAGCTGCAGCTCTATCTCTGTGGAAAGCTCACGTAACCTGCGGCCGTCCTCATGTTCGCGCAGTCCAGCCAGGGTAGTATTTATGGAATCTTCGGCCAGCAGGCATTTCTCAATGGGAATGATGTCATGGGAATGAAATCGATGAAAACCGACAACCCCGTGGCGGCCAACCTGCAGCCTGATACGCTGCCGATAGGCAAAGACCGCAGGAGAGGGGAGAGGAGCGGCCAGAAGATTGATCGATTCACGGACCGCCGGGTTATTTTGTCGGCTAAGAAGATCTTCGATAATCCCCTTTTTTATAGTCAGCTGGGTGTCATAATTGCAATGCTGTAAATCGCAACCCCCGCACTGGCCGTAATATTTACAGGGAGGCGGTATCCTCGCCGGATTTTCTGTAAGTATTTGCTGTACTGTACCAAAAAGATAGTTTTTTTTCGCTTGTTCTGTGTTTATTATAGCAGTTTCCTCCGGCAGCACCAGCCGGACGAGAGCAACCTGTCCTGTGGCAAGGCGGGCAAAACCGTAACCTCCGTTAATTATCTTTGCTATGTGGATTGTTTCAAGTGTCATGGTTCAATTATTTCTTAGTTTCTCTCCGGCAGAAAACAACATCCATGCAGTTGCAACGGATGGTACAGATGCAACGATTCAATTCTGAATTTTCATTCTTTCATAGTATACCATCTATGTTCTGTCGAACAGTATTCTTGTTTATGGCATTTCTGCTGTTTCTACCCGTGGCGGTAAGTGCTTCAGTTCACGTCGATGTTACGGTAAAAGGCATCGGTGAACCTCTCTATAAAAATGTCATGGCCCGTCTGGCCATAAACCTCCATAAAGGCAGCGAAAGGTTACAGCCGACGGCGATCAAACGATTGCATCGCCAGGCGGAAGCGGATATCCGCTCCGCCTTGGAACCCTTTGGCTATTATAATTCGGTTATCGTGAGCAAGCTGAAAAAAGATGGTGATAAATATTCTGCTCTGTATACGATAGACAAAGGACCACCGGTAATCGTCACCGACGTGGCAATCTTATTAGCTGGGTCCGGCAAGAATAATGCGCAGCTTGTCCAGGGTATTGCTGCATTTCCAGTCAAGAAAAAAGATATTCTTAATCAGGAATTGTATGAGCAGGGGAAAAAGAAACTGGTATACCTCGCTCGTGGGCAAGGTTTTCTCGATGCCGGTTTTACTAAACGGGTCCTGCGTATCAATCAACAAACCAATAGTGCTGCAGTCCATCTGGTCTTTGATAGTGGTCGTCAATACACCTTCGGTACTACAACCAGTACCCAAAATATTCTTGATCAGGACTTGCTGGATCGATATCGGCCATATAAGCAGGGGGATGCGTACAACCCGGCAAAAATTTTTGAATTGCAGTCAATTCTCTATCGCACGGATTATTTCAGTCGGGTAGAGGTGCAGGGACGGACTCGTCAGGCAATGGATTATCGTGTTCCCGTGGATATTCAACTGGAACCACCCGAACATCGAAATAGATATGTCTTGGGGGTAGGCTATGCCACCGATACCGGGATTAAGGGGAAAGTGGATTGGTCCAACAGGCTTTTTAATGCGCAAGGTCATAAAATCAGCAGTTCCCTGCAACTTTCGCAATTGGAAAACGCGGTATCGTTTCGCTACGAAATACCCCGCAGTGATCCCCGTTACAATAAACTGGTGAATAGTCTCGCCTATCAGGATAAGCAATGGGATGACACGAAGACTCAGCTGTTCACTGCTTCAGTTATCCATGAATATGCCGGACCGCGTTTTAACCTGGGCGGTGGCCTGGAACTGCGTGATGAAATCTATGACATAGGCAGCACCAGCGGGGACTCGACACTGTTGGTGCCCTCCCTCAAGGCCGGGATGGTGCTGGCCGATGATATTTTGTATACCAAAAACGGGCTGCAGGCATCGGTAGGTTTTCTGGGTGGTGTTGACGGCCTGGTCTCCGATGTTAATTTTTTGCAGGCCACGGTAAACGGTAAAGCCATTATCACACCGATCAAAGACTGGCGGCTTATTGGCAGAGGTTCACTTGGTGTCACGCTGGTCGATTCGATTAATTCGCTGCCGCCATCTTTACGTTTTTATACTGGTGGTGACACCACCGTCCGTGGCTATAGTTATAAGTCCATTGGCACGGAGGATTCTTCCGGTACGGTTATAGGTGGTCGCTATCTGGTGGTAGGGAGTATTGAACTCGAGCGTGTGGTCACCGAAAACTGGAGTTTCGCCTCTTTCTGGGATGTCGGAACGGCAACCGATGATCTGTCTCTTGATTTTAGCCAGGGTGTGGGAGCAGGTGTCCGGTTTCGTCTACCTTTTGGGCAGATACGCCTCGACCTCGCCTCGGCAATAACCGAAGACGGCTATCCTCTGCACGTTCACCTTACCGTAGGAGGTGATTTGTGATGAAACGCGCCTCGTTATTCCTGGCATCTGCTTTTATCCTGCTGGCGGCCTGTTTTGTGTTCCTTTTCGCCACAGAGACCGGTCTGCTTTCTATGCAAAAGGGTATCAATCGATTTGGCGCTGGCATTGTCGCCATTGGTCACGTCGAGGGAAAACTGCTTGGTGCCATGCACTTAAAGGATGTTCGGCTTTCGGGGACGGGCGCTGATATAGCTGTGCAACAGGTGGATGTGGCCTGGCGGCCTGCAGATCTGTTCAAGGCGGCGCTGGGTATTCGTAAAATTTTGGTGAGCGGGGTGACGATCGCCATCAAAGATGGCCCGGCAGATCAACCGGCAAGCGATACCGCCCGGCAGCCTGCGGATATTTTGTCTGATTTTGAGCTGCCTTTTCCCGTGGTTGTTGACCGCCTTGTGGTGAACAGGATGGCGGTCGTTGACAGTAAAGGGCAGAAACTGTTGCTGGTTGACAGTCTCACCGCTGCCCTTTCGGGCAATGCCGAGAGATTTACTGTCAACGAGTTTAACCTGCAGGGCCCGGAGATCGGGCTGGCGCTGCATGGTAACATCGAGATACAGAAAAACTGGCAGCTGGACTTGCTCGGTACCTGGCGTCTGGCCGGTTTTGGATTTTATCCGATGGCTGGCACCTTTTTAGCCGGTGGACTGCTCGAGGGGCCTCAGGTTGAGATAGGCATCCATAGTCCCGGCACCATTCGGGTCAAGGGTAATTTTGTTGATCTTCTGAGTCGGCCGAAGTGGACCGCAAGAGTTACAGCCAAAGATGTCGATCTGTCGACCCTCATTGAATATTGTCCCAAGATAGAACTGGCTGCGGTAACCGGAGAACTCACCGGTGATTTCGGCAGCTACCGGGGGCATGTCGAGGCCGAGGGAGCATGGGATGCCTTGACCGACCTGCATCTGGTCAGCGATATCGATGGCGACGGATGGGGCATCGATTTTCAATCCCTGCATATTTATGGCCAAGACCGCTCAGCTGAAGCAATGGGTGGAAAAATTTCCTGGCAGGATATTTTTTCCTGGGAAGGTCGTTTTCTGTTCCAGAACTTCGATCCTTCCGTTATAAACGGGGAGTTATCCGGGCAACTTAACGCCGAGCTGGTCAGTAAAGGAGACGTTAAAGAAAATGGCGTTGTCGCCTCTTTTGCAATTTCCCATCTTGATGGACTGCTGCACGATCATAAGGTTTCAGCAATCGGCAATGTTTTTCTCAGTGAAACCGAGGTCTACACTGATGGCCTGACGATTCGAAGTGGTGAGATGACCGGTGTTGCGCACGTTGAAAAAGCCTCGTTTTCATGGGCAGAACAACCGAGCTGGTCAGGGAAAATACGCTTAGATCACTTTGATCCTTCTCTCTTGTATGCCGAATTTCCAGGCAGCATTAATGGCGAATTTGAAGCAGAGAGCAAACTGGGTAAAAAAGGCCTGGAGGGTTCGCTCAAAATAAAAGAAATATCCGGCACGCTCAGAGGGAATAACCTTTCAGGGAAGGGGGAGATCGCTCTTTTCGGAGATACCCTCACGACACCAGGGCTCGTGTTGAAAAGCGGACCATCGCAGTTGCTGGTCAATGGTCGGGCGGGGGATCGCCTGGCCCTTGATTTTTCTTTTTCATCTCCTGATATTAGCACGCTCCTGCCGGAAGCAGAAGGCAGCATTTCCCTGCGGGGAAACCTGCAGGGGCAGCACAATTCACCACGGCTCGATGCAGAATTGCAGGGCAAGGGACTCAAATATCAGGACAATAGTTTTGGCCGGACGCAGGCAAAAATCAAGGCCGATTTCAGCGGTAAAGGGCAACTGACCGGTTCACTGGTCGGAGAAAAAATGTCTCTGGCCGGTATGACTATTGATAAAGGTGGTGTCGTACTGCAAGGGACGCTGGCGAATCATGCAATTGAGATCGATGGCGTCGGACCGCTTGGCAGGTTGTCAGGTAAAGTCCATGGAAGCTATCGCAATAAGTGGCAGGGTACCTTGTCTCATTTTCAGATTGAGACGCTTGATTATGGCAATTGGCGGCAGCAGGAGAACACGGCGCTTAGCGCCGATAGGCGAGGCGGTCTCCTTGAAAAAATTTGCCTTTCGGACGGAGAAAGCACAGTCTGTCTCGGAGGCGATGTGCGGCTGGACAAAGAGACGGCGTGGCAGGTGCATGGTGAACTTTCATCGCTGCCCCTGCAGTGGCTTAATCGACTCAAGTTGCTTGCGGTTCCGATCAGTGGCCAGCTCCATGCGGATCTTACGGCAAACGGCAATGCCCATGGTGTCCTTTCGGCCAGGGTGGACAGTCGTGTGCAGGCCGCTGATAGAGTGGAAAAAGTCAAAGAAAGTGAGCAGGCCCCCTTTTATTTTTCCGGTTCCGTACTGTCTCTTACCTTACGTGATTCGCTTGTGCAGGCACATGCGAATATCCGCCTGCGCAATGGCAGTCAGGTGGTTTTTAATGCCGATGCTGCTGGTGCGGGTAGCTTTGCAAGCCCATTAGGTTCTTTGCCTTTGCATGGAAGTATCGATTTGCGTCAGTTCGACCTGTCTTCTCTTGCTGCTTTTACCGGTTATGGCGTGGAGCCGTCAGGCCGGGTGAACAACTCGCTTACTCTCGCTGGGACCGTTGGGCAACCGCAGATTTACGGTGTAATAAGCGTTCAGGATGGGGGGATCGAACTGCCGTATCAGGGGATTACCTTGGGAAATGTCGTCGTATCGATAGAGGCCGGAGAAAGCTCGGCAAAGATCACCGGTACCGCAACATCTGGTTCCGGCACATTGGCAGCTGACGGTACGCTGCAGTATGGTCCGAAAGGAATTGAAGGTACGGTCAACATAAAGGGCAGCGATTTTCTTCTGGTGAATCTTCCAGAATACTTTATTCGGGTCAATCCCAATGTCAAGGTAACTTTCACTGCCGACAAAGGTGAGATACGTGGCACAATTGACCTTCCTTATGGACGGATAACGCCGGAACAGATGAATGACTCGATCAGTGCTTCTGAGGATGTTGTTTTGGTCAATGAAACCGCAGAAAGACAGGGTACAGGCTGGCCTGTTCACCTGAAAATCAAGGTCCGACTGGGTGATGATGTTCGCATTGACGGGTATGGGCTGGCCGGTAAGCTTGGCGGACAATTAATGGTCAATACCAGCCCCGATAATACCTTAGCCGGCAGAGGAGAGCTTGATCTTGTAGGTGGTACTTTTACCATTTACCGTCGATCTCTTAACATCGCAAGAGGGCGGATGCTGTTTACCGGTGGGCCTATCGATAATCCCGGCATTGACGTCAGGGCCCAGGTAAAAGTGGATGACGAGAAGGCCAGGGGGGCAGGATATACAGTGGGAGTGGATATCAGCGGGCTGGTACAGGACCTTAAGTACCATCTTTTTTCCGATCCCTATATGGCGGATACCGAGATCTTGTCAATGATGATGATTGGACATTCTCTGGCTGGCTCCACCGAATCCGAGGGGAGTGTTCTTGAGGCTGCCGCAGTGATGCTGGGGGTGAACGGCAGTGCCGGCTTTGTTAAGGAACTCGGAGACTTATTGTTTATCGATGATCTGCATCTTGAGGGGAGTAGCTCCAGGGAAAATGTATCGCTGGTTGTTGGAAAAAGTCTCACCAAGGACCTCTATATTGGCTATGACCTGAATATGTTCAGCCAAGTCGGGCAATTTAGGGTTCGATACGATTTGACTCGGGGATTTTCGGTGGAGACAAGAAGCTCTTCAGAGTCGACAGGAACAGACCTGCTCTACTCCTTTGAACGGTGATGGCGTCGTAAAAAAGCCCGATCTCCTTCGTTGTAGTGTTTTTGGCTGGTTCCCGACATACTATCTGTATAGACGAGAACCAGCCAAAAACACTACGCCTCGTATATCAAGCTTTTTCATGCGCCATCTCTCTGGATTATTTTAATTTTTTACAGATTGTCTCTGTCAGCTGCATTGCATAAAAGAGGTTCCGGGCGACGGTTGAGGCGGGATTTTTATTTTAAGGTCTCAAAGCGGTTCTCTTGAAGATTTTTCCGGACATTATCGGCCGGAAAGATCTTGCCGTTCATAGCGATATAGACCCCCGGTGCCAGCGATTGGACGGCACCGAGAGCACAGCCTATATTAAAAACTGCATCGCTGGTTTTAAAAAGAGCTGGTTCCAGGGCCCCCGTGAGAACGATGGTCTTGTTACCTTCTGCTGACAGTTGTAATGCTGTTTCCACCATTGTGTCGGTTCCGTGGGTGATGACAATCCGGTTGCATGGATCTCCCGCTACTGTTGCGGCAATCAAGGCACGATCCTCCTCGGTTAGGTCGAGGCTGTCTTTGCGCATCAGCGCGTTGATCCTGTAGCTGATGGCAAGGTTCAGCTCTAACAGTACCTTTTCAATATTCGGCGGTCCGACCTCATATTCACTCTTGGCGTCGAAATAGACCTTGTCGATAGTTCCGCCAACGGTGATTATTGAAATCTCGTGCATTATAAATATGTCTCCAGCAACATGTGGTGATTTTGTGGACAGGGAAAAGACTTCAATTGTATATGTACCAATAATCCCAGCTTTTTGCCTTGCTTTTCAAGGGAGATCGTTACATATAATGATGGGTTGTGGCTGCAGAACAAACAATTTATTTGCATTGGTGCGTGTGTGGAGGGGTGGTGAAAAAAAATCTGGTGACAATTCTGGTGGTAGATGACGATCAGGTGCATCGCTATATGCTCTGTTCTCTCTTAAAAGAATGGGGGTGGCGCTGTGTCGAGGCTGATGACGGCGCCACCGCGGTAGCGGCTGTGGACAAGAATACCTATGATGCAGTCTTAATGGATGTGCGAATGGCCCGAATGGATGGTCGTGAAGCATTTGCTCGAATTCATGCCCGCTATCCCAGCCTGCCGGTGATTATCATGACTGCATATTCTTCAGTTGATGCAGCAGTTGAGGTTATTCAACAGGGGGCGCATGACTATCTTACCAAGCCGCTTGATTTTGACCGTCTGCGTCTGGCCTTGTTGCGGGCGGTCGACCACCACCAGGTAGTGAGCAGCAAACAGCTGATAGAACCTGGCGGCCTGAAACTGCAGACGATGATCATCGGCACCTCTCCGCCAATGGTCGAATTGCTGGAGATGGTAAGTTATGTGGCCCCCACCGAGGCCACGGTGCTTATTTATGGTGAGTCTGGAACCGGTAAGGAGCTGGTCGCAGAGGCCTTGCATAACAACAGCGAGCGTTCCAAGCAGCCTTTTATCAAGGTAAACTGTGCCGCTCTTGCCGAAGGGTTGCTGGAGTCCGAGCTCTTCGGTCATGAAAGGGGGGCTTTTACCGGGGCGGAAAAACAGCGGGAGGGCAAGTTTGTCCAGGCGGATGGAGGGACCCTGTTTCTCGATGAGATCGGTGACACTTCCCAGGCGATGCAGGTTAAATTGCTGCGGGTACTTCAAGAGCAGGAGCTGCAGCGGGTGGGCGGTGAAGAGACGATCCATGTGGATGTTCGCATTATTGCCGCCACCAACAAAAACCTGGAAGAAGAGGTCGCACAAAATAATTTCCGCGAGGATCTCTATTATAGATTGAACGTGGTCATGCTGACTGTCCCGCCGCTTAGAGAGAGGGGGGAGGATATTCCCCAGCTTGTTGAACATTTTGCCCGCAAGTTTGCCGAGAAAAATCGGCGAGTACTCGATAAGATAACCGACGAATGTATGGAACTGCTCTCACAGTATAGCTGGCCCGGCAACGTCAGAGAACTGGAAAATGCCATTGAACGGGGGATTATTCTTATGCGGGGAACGGAACTGACGGAAAAAAGTCTGCCCCTGCCGATCCAGAATCAAGCCATAAAGCATGGCACTGTAGATACAACCGAACCTGTATCCCTTTTTGATGCTGAAAAACAGCTCATCCTCAAAACGCTTAGCGATACAGGGGGTAATAAGAGTGAGGCTTCAAGAAGATTGGGGATCACTCGTAAAACGCTGCAGAGCAAGTTGAACCGCTACGAGAACCAATAGCCCGGTGTGCGGCAGCCGATGGTTGTTTTTCCATTCGATGGTGAGTTCTTCGTTCTTGTTCAACCCTCTTTGTATCTCATTTTACCGACTTTCCCCCGGTTCTCCCCGCGTTTGCTATTAATGGCTGAGGCTTACTTGACAATGAAAAAGCAGCTCCTTATTGTTGGACAAGTTTGAATTTGGGGTAGCTGACGTCATCTATCCCCGGTAAGTGGGAAGAACGCCGGGGCTCTTTTTGGTACCCCCTTGAGGGGTGTTAGTACCTTACAAATTGTTTTCTAAAAAACAATTTGTAAGGTACTAAACCGACAGGCAGCACAACAATGGTAATTTGTAGAAAGAAGGGAGGATTGGGTGAGCCAGGAAAAAGTAAATGCAGAGCCTTTAGATAACTCTGATGTTGAGGCCGATTTTGCAAGCGGTCCTCCCCCCCGGGAAACCAGGGAAGGAGAAGACATGGAGGATGACTTGGAACGTGATATAGAAAAAGAGCTTGCTGATGCCCAGAAGGAAGTAGCAGATCTTCGCGATAGAATGCTGCGGGCGGCTGCGGAAAATGAGAATTTTAAGAAGCGGGTAGACCGCGAGCGGCAAATGAGCCTGAAGTACGCCGGGGAGACAATCTTTAGAGAGATACTGCCTGTGGTTGATAATTTGCAAAGAGCTGTAGACCAGGGGATAACAGAAGGTGCCCCTGCAGAGCAGAATCTTGCGGCCCTGTTGGAGGGGGTCCAACTGACGCTGAAAAGTCTCATCGCCACGCTGGAAAAATTTGAAGTAAAGCCCATCGACAGTGTTGGTAAGCCGTTTGACCCCACACACCAGGAAGCCTTGACCATGGCTGAGAGTGACAGCGTCCCGGCTAATCATGTCGTTATCGAATTTGAAAAGGGATACAACTACAAGGACAAGCTGTTGCGAGCTGCCAAGGTTGTTGTCTCTTCAGGAAAAAAAGATGATAAATCTAACGGATAAAAAAAAATACTGAGCAATGCCGAAAACTGTGCCAATCTCTTGACAAAAAGAGGAAGATGACCACTTTAGAAGTGGTTGACACGACAAGAGGTTGCCACTGTCACAAGTAGAGCAATCAGCATAACATTTTAGGAATGATAGGCGGATACAATATCCGCCGAGAATGATTTAAGGAGAGAAAAGATGGGTAAGATTATTGGAATTGACCTCGGTACCACCAATTCATGTGTGGCAATAATGGAAGGGGGCGAACCGAAGGTGATTGCCAACGTTGAAGGAAATAGAACAACTCCCTCGATTGTTGCCTTCACGGACAATGCAGAGAGACTCGTGGGCCAGGTTGCCAAGCGTCAGGCTGTAACCAATCCAACACGGACGCTGTATGCGATAAAACGTCTTATCGGCCGAAAGTTCACCGATGCCGAAGTGAAACGTTCGATTGAGGTCAGTCCATTTAAAATTGTCGAGGGCAGCAATGGCAGTGTCTCGGTTGATGTAGATGATAAGGTGTATCGTCCAGCAGAAATTTCAGCGATGATTCTCACCAAAATGAAGCAGACAGCAGAAGAGTATCTGGGTGAGGAAGTAACCGACGCCGTTGTCACGGTGCCTGCATACTTTAACGATTCCCAGCGTCAGGCAACTAAAGATGCCGGGAAAATTGCCGGACTCAATGTTTTGCGAATCATCAACGAGCCAACTGCGGCATCACTTGCCTACGGCTTAGATAAGAAAGGTGAGGAAAAGATTGCGGTTTTCGATCTTGGCGGCGGAACATTCGATGTTTCCGTACTAGAAATTGGTGACGGTGTTTTTGAAGTAAAATCGACTAATGGCGATACCTTTCTAGGTGGAGAAGATTTTGACATGAGAATTGTCAACTGGCTGGCCGATGAATTCAAACGTCAGCAGGGCATTGATCTCAGGTCCGACAAAATGGCTCTGCAGCGTCTGAAAGAAGAAGCAGAAAAAGCAAAGATGGAGCTCTCGACGACAAAAGAGACCGACATTAATCTGCCGTTTATTACCGCAGATGCCTCCGGTCCCAAACATCTCAATTTAAAACTGAGCAGAGCCAAACTTGAGAGCTTGGTTGACGACCTGATTGAGCGCACTGTTGGTCCCTGTATAACGGCGATAAAAGATGCCGGGCTCAAAGCTTCTGATATTGATGAAGTAATTCTCGTCGGTGGTATGACACGTATGCCCAAAGTGCAGGAAAAGGTCAAAGAAATTTTTGGCAGAGAACCGCACAAAGGTGTCAATCCCGATGAGGTTGTGGCCATTGGTGCAGCAATCCAGGGTGGTGTACTGGGAGGCGATGTAAAAGACGTCCTGCTACTTGATGTTACGCCGCTCTCTCTGGGCATTGAAACTCTCGGTGGGGTGACCACTAAATTGATCGAGAAGAATACTACGGTTCCGACCAAAAAGAGCCAGATTTTCTCCACAGCTGCTGACAACCAGCCAGCAGTTTCCATTCACGTGCTGCAGGGTGAGCGAGGAATGGCTCAGGATAATAAGACCATTGGTCGTTTTGAACTGACTGATATTCCGATGGCTCCACGTGGGGTACCTCAGATTGAGGTTACCTTCGATCTTGATGCCAACGGTATACTCAGTGTGTCGGCGAAAGATCTTGGAACCAGCAAAGAGCAATCTATTAAAATCACTGCCTCTTCTGGTCTGACCAAAGAAGAGATAGAGAAAATGACCAAGGATGCTGAACTCCATGCGGATGAAGACAAGAAGCGCAAGGAGCTGGTCGAAACCCGTAACTCTGCAGATGCTCTTGTTCATGCCACGGAGAAAAGCCTGAAAGATCTTGGTGATAAGGTTGATGCGGAAACGAAAGCCAGTGTCGAAAAAGAGATGGAAAACGTCAAGAAGGTAAAAGATGGCGATGATCTTGAAGCTATTAAAGCGGCGGTTGAAGCCCTGACTCAGGCATCCCATAAGCTAGCAGAGCTGATGTATGCGCAGGCAGCCAAGGAAAATCCTGATGCGGCAAAAGATGCAGACAGCGGCAGTAAACCAAAAAAAGACGACGATGACGATGTTGTCGACGCCGATTTTGAAGAGGTGAAGTAACTCTCAGATTGCTGCACATGCTCTGTAGGTGAAAGGGAGGGGAGAACGAGTAATTCTCTTCTCCCTTTTTTTTATTTTTTACGTTATTGTATGCGGCTTACAGGTTACTTATTGGATTTTTATTAAATTATTTTACTTTATACTCTATACATAGTCATGAAAATATTATCAGGTATTCAACCTTCCGGTCAGCTGCATATCGGCAATTACTTCGGTATGATGCAGACCATGATCTCTCATATGGAGAGCGATGATCTCTATGTGTTTATCGTCGACCTTCATGCCCTTACTTCCGTAAATGACCCGGCCAGACTTGCTACCGGGACCCTGGAAGCGGCAGCCGATTTTCTGGCGCTGGGGCTTGATCCAGATAAGTGCACCTTCTGGGTGCAATCCGATGTGCCCGAGGTGTGTGAACTGACCTGGGTACTGTCAACTTTGGCCCCGATGGGTCTGATTGAGCGTTGTCACTCGTATAAAGATAAGGTGGCCAAAGGAATTGTACCGAGTCACGGACTTTTTTCCTATCCGGTATTGATGGCTGCTGATATTCTTTTGTATCAGGCAGACCAGGTCCCTGTTGGTAAAGACCAGAAACAACATCTGGAAGTAGCCAGAGATCTGGCTATTAAATTTAATAACCAATACGGTGAAACCTTTGTCGTGCCGGAGCCTGGCATCAGCGACACGATGGCGACAGTTCCAGGCCTTGACGGACAGAAAATGTCTAAATCCTATGGCAACACCATTCCTATTTTTATGGAGGGCAAGGAGCTGAAAAAAAGGATTATGGCCATCGAGACGGACGCAATTGCCGTTGAGGACCCGAAAAACCCTGATACCTGTAATTTGTACAAGATAATGCAGCTTTTTGCGACACCTGAGCGAATGCATGAGATACATGATCTTTATGTCAACGGTGGTGCTGCGTATGGTTATCTAAAACTTGAACTGCTGGATCTACTCAACGACACATTCGGTAAGGCAAGAGAGAAAAAACAGCGCTATCTGTCGGACCCTACAATGCTGAGGGAGATTCTTGCCAGAGGTGCTGAAAAAGCCCGCGCGAAAGCCGTTGTGACTCTTGATCTGGTACGCAGCCGGGTAGGCCTTAAATATTGAGGGAGTGCATATGAGCTATGGCATAACTCGTGAAGAGGGGCTGGAACTCCTTCACACGCACTTGAAAAATCAGAATCTTATCAACCATTCACTTGCAGCAGAGGCGGTTTTACGCGCCATGGCTGAGCGGATTGGGGAAGACCGGGAGAAGTGGGGATTGGCCGGGCTGCTCCATGATCTGGATAGTGAATCGCAACCGGATCTTGCTACCCATACGTCAGAAGCGGTGGCGATTTTAGCAGACAAAGGAGTTAACCCGGATATAATTGAGGCAATTAAGCTCCACAATCTCACCGCCTGGCCAGGTGAACACCGCACTACCGTTTTTCATCACGCCCTTGCCGCAGGGGAGACTATAACCGGATTAATCATTGCATCGGCTCTTGTTAACCCGGCCAGGAAATTAGCTGCGGTAAAAGCTAAATCTGTGAAAAAGCGCTATAAAGAAAAGGCCTTTGCCCGCGGGGCTGACCGCGAGATCATTGCCGAGTGCGAACAGGTCGGGATTCCGCTGGCCGATTTTTGTGAATTAAGTCTTCTTGCTATGCAGGCTATTGCGGATGAGATTGGTTTGTAACTTTATGTTTATAAAAAGAAAAGGGGTTGTGGAATATACTTTTTTCCATTAACCCCTTTTTTTATCTCTACCCTGCTTACTTAAATTTCACCAGTTCAACATCAAAAACCATGGTCGCATTTGGTGGGATCGGGCCGCGTCCCGAGGGACCATACCCAAGGTTGGGCGGAATGATCAGAACGCGTTTCTCGCCTTTTTTCATACCGAGCAATGCCTCGTCCCAACCTTTGATGACCTGCCCTGCGCCAACGGGGAAATCGATGGGCTGTTTGCGGTCATAGGAGCTGTCAAATTTTTTACCGTTGAGCAGTTTCCCCGTATAATGGACGGTGACGACTGCGCCTTTTTTCGGGCTTTCACCTTCGCCTTCTTCAACGACCACATATTTCAGGCCGGAAGGAGTCGTTACGGCTTTGGGCCATTGTTTTTTTATAAGGTCCTGCTCTTCCTCCATAGCCGCCAGCTCTTTCTCCCGTGTACCTTTGTCGACATTGGTCAAGAGGGCATCGAAGGCTTTCTGGTCACTCTGGAACGCTTCGGCAGCAGCGCCGACCCGGATAATTTCCACGGAGTTGAGATCGTCGTTTCCTGCAATTTTATTGACGACGTCCATGCCCGAGACAACATGTCCAAAGACCGTATGTTTGCCGTCCAGCCAGGGTGTCGCTACATGGGTAATGAAAAACTGGCTGCCGTTTGTGCCCGGTCCTGCATTGGCCATAGACAGTATTCCCGGACCGGAATGGGTCAGCTTCGGGTCAATCTCATCAGGGAAGGTGTAGCCAGGGCCGCCGGTTCCGGTGCCGAGTGGACAGCCGCCCTGGATCATAAAGTCGGGGATGACCCGATGAAATTTCAGGCCGTCGTAAAATTTGTCGCCTTTGGCCTTGGCGCCACCACCGAGATCTTTTGTTCCTTCGGCAAGACCAACGAAGTTGGTCACGGTGAGGGGCGTTTTTTCAAATTCGAGCTTGCAGAGGATTTCTCCCTTAGAGGTGTCAAATTTTGCGTAAAGACCGTCTTTGAGCTTTGTTGTTGCCATTCCATTCTCTCCAGATAAAAGTATAAAAGTAAAAATAAGTACAAACAGGCTGCATACTTTATGCATGGATTCTCCTTTTGCAAAGTTTTAAGAGAAAAACAGTACCATTTTGGGGTAGTAAGTATCAGTATCCTCCAACAGATTCGTTGAGAAGCCGGTATGTCACCAGGGAACTGGCGGGCAGAACATTGTCCACCAGTATAACGGATGAATACCACGGATTACAATGACTGATCAGCACCCGGTGGATTAAGGGTGTGGTTGCCCCGTTGGAGGGACGGTCAGTACTACGTGTAAGAGAAGTCTCCGGTCCTGGCCGTCTTCTGATCTCATAATACTGACATCGATAGTTTGCCCCACACTCGCGCCAAGCATGGCGATGCGCAGATCGGCCATGTCGGAAACAGAAAAGCCATTGACTTTTGTCACAATATCGCCCTCAAGAAGGCCTGCAGCGGCAGCCTTGCCGTGGGGGCTGAGTTGGCTGATTTTAAGAAAGCTCTGCTTGTTTTCTACCTTTTCATCGATCACGATACCGATCTTTGGTGCTTCAGAAAGCTCTGCCGGTGCAGCAAAAAAATAATAGTCAGCCACCCGGGCCAGGTTATTTGGTGCGTTATCTTCGGAGATATTGATAACCGAGGCCTGCTTTACGGAAATCCTTCGCGCTACCCGCGGAGGGATGCCGGAGTCCTTGCGGGTATGCTGCGTACCTGCCAGCACCACCATCTGGTAATCGGGATGGCTGGTTAGAAAGGTGGTGATATTTTCCGCCATGGTCTCATCCCACAGGCCCTGGGCTTGAATAAAGCCGCTTGTTGCACCACTGCCGTGGCCGCCCTGCACATGGACACCATACATCAGCGAAAGTCGCTCACTGTAACCCGGCATGTCCAGATCCCGGTCTCTGGGCAGCGAGTCCTGTACCTCTTTGGTCAGCTTGTCGGTTCCGCCTGAACGAAAGACATCGGATACAATAGTGCGATCAAGATTGAGGCCGATGACCGGCAACTGATTTTCTCTGGCGAAATGCAGGATATTCTGAAAAAAACGGTAGTCAAATCGCCAGACATTGTAGTAATCAGATTCCTTTAAAAAGGTTCGTTCATCAATCTCCTTGTTACCTGACGTGTATCTGTCAAGCGCCTGCTGTGATGAAGTAGGGAACATCTCCATGCCGATAGCCAGGCGGGGATTTTTTTTATGCAGAGCTTCGATAATGCGTAATTGTAACAGGTGGTCGGCAAGTGAGGTGTGAGTTTCTCCCACATAGACCACCCGGGCATCGGAAAGACTGGTAACGAGCTCGGTAAAAGGAGACAATGCCGAGGTCGCTCCACCGGCGGGGAGTTCTTCCAAAACGAAGTGGAGACCGGAACTGGTCGGTTGTATTCTCTTTACCACATTACGGCCGTCTTTGAACTCCAGGTAGGAGTATTTTCCATAGTGGCTGAGTCGCCTCGCGACAGCCATACTTTGGTCATTGCCACTACTTGAAAGCAGTACGGCAACATGCTTGCTGTTGAGCGGATTGCGACGGACATCGAGGGTAAAACCTTCTTCGGGATGCTTCGGCAGGGCGAAAAGGGTCCTGCTTGGAGCCTGATCGAGTCCAAGAAAGAGCAGATCATTGTTGCTCAGTTCCAGGTTGCTGACCTGGGCAGCAGTTTTAATTGTCGGGTTCTTTTCCGTGAGTGTGTCAAGCAGCGGTTGATAAAGTCCCCGATCGCTCTCTTTACCAAGAATGACCAGTGCTTTTTCGGACCCCATAAAACGCGACCAGACAGCAGGCAGCTCCTCGTCTGTTAGTTGCCTGAGAAATGTATAGTCCGGATCAATGGTAAACTCTAAAGGCGCCTGCTCAAGAGGAATGGAAAGACGAGTTTTCTGCTCGGTTATCCGGCTGATGCGAGTGAAGGTCGAGGTCATGGTTTTAATGCGGAGAGGCACAACCAGAGAATATGGTTTTTCCTGGAGCTGGAGCAAATCAAAAGAGAGAGTGGTACCGCCGTTGGCATCTTCTGTTCTGATGTCTTCTACAGCCAAGGCCGGAATATCGTTTCTTTTTAACCTTTCTGAAAAGAAATCTGTGAGATTTATGCCGGAGGCAGTTGCAAAGCTTTTTTGTATATCTTCCCAGCTTGCCTGTCGGCCAATGTTGTCGGCATAAAAACGCTGCAGGCCTTGGTTAAATGACTGGCGGCCGATTTTTTCCCGCAGCTCATAAAAAAGCAAGGCTCCCCGGTCGTAGCCGACCGCTCGTCGTGCTTCCGCCATTGGCTGGTTATGGCTCGCAGAGGTGAAAGCGGCCAGCGGGATAGTCGATTCCTTGTGCACATAACTGAGGTATCTGGTAATACTCTCCAGTCGATTGGCAACACCTTCTCCTTTTTTCTCCCGGAAAGCATGGTCAGCCAGAAAAGAGGTCAGTCCTTCACACCAGTTCCCTTTGCTGTAATCGACCTCCACAGCGTTGCCGAACCAGGAGTGGACAATCTCGTGGCCAAGAGAGGTGTCTTTGATAAAAGGGAGGCGCAGGACCATCTGGCCGAGCAGGGTGAAAGTCGGCATTCCGTAGCCGGTGGGGAGGCGGTTGGCGACGATGACGTAATGATTATAGGGATAGGGGCCAATCTCCTGCTCATACTGGCGCAGGTAGTCGGTGGCTGCCTGCAGATACTCCCTGGCAAGGTCTTGATCTTCTTTGAAAAACATCGAGTAGACCATGAGACCCTTGCGAACCCGTTGTTTGCTAAGAGTATATGGGCCGGCGTTGAAGTGAATAGCGGTTACCGGCCTCGAAAAGACGGCACTGACCGTGTTGCCTTGTTGTGCCAGCGGATAGCTGTCAGCTTCCATGATCGCTGAAAAATTGTCGGGTATCGTGGCGGTGACATGGAATTGCATCGGTTGTGATGGGACAGGATGCCAGTTGGTGGTAAGAGAAATTCCTTGCGGACTGATCAGGTTGTCAAAACCATTTTTAATGGTTTTAGTATAGGAGATATAGAGGGTCCGGCCTTTGTTTACTGCGGCAAGATGCAGCTCATCCCGGAACGGCAGGAGTGTATATTCGTTGCCGCTTTCATCTTGCAGTAAGGTCCCGGTGATCTCAAGACCGGCCACAAAAAGATTGATTTTCTGGCCTGCTTCAACGGTAATTCTGGCTGTCCCGATCAGGCGCCCTTCCTCAGGGACAAAGGATAATGACAGCTCATAGTTGCTCTGGTGCGATCCTGCTGCCCCTGCAACCGTGTTAGAATAACTGCAAGAGATGAAAATGAGGGTGAGGAAGAGGGCCGTAGTTGGGAAGTGATGCGTACAATAAGTCATTTGCGCTATCTCATAATAAATGAATATGCTGTGTGATGATCTCGTGAAAATCTGAGTTCGGAGATGGCTCAGTAAAAAGTTTCATCTGCTCTGTGTCGTCTTTCGCCCGGGGAAGTGCCCTTGGGAAACAATTGTTTAATCATTGCGATGTTCTCTAGTATTATGAAATGATAGAATAATCTTATGAATAGTATATGAAACATTTTGCTTTGCCATCGTATAAAGTAATATCGAAAATCACATTCTGCTCAAAATCTTTGCACTCTCACAATCACTGCAAGGTATTACAAGTGAACACTATACATCAACCGATCAAATTAGTCGGCATCAATGCCCGCTTTACCCATTCCTGCCTGGCGCTTTTTTATGTCCGAAATGAGCTGGAAAAGAACTGTCCCGATGTCGCCATTGAACTGCTCCAGTTTACCATCAATGACAATTACTATGAAATGCTGCTCCGTTTGAGCCAGGGTGATCCACGGTATATCTTTTTTTCGGCGGCAATCTGGAACAGCAGCCTGATCGAGAAATTAACTCTTGATCTGCGTCTGTGCCTGCCTGCCTGCCGAGTGGTGATCGGCGGACCGCAGGCCTCGGTGCTTGGTGACCGGTTCAACGGTTTAGAACAGTCTGGTCAGGATAGCTGTACGGTAGTGCTGGGCGAGATCGAAGCGGTTGGGCAGAAATTCTACCGTGACCTACAGGCTGGTTGTATGCGATCCCGATATGAAGGGTCTTTCTTTTCCATGAAAGACCTCTCTTTTGCATATCCCTATCGGCCGTCCGATTTTACCGAACATCTGCTCAATAAGCATATCTATTATGAAAGCAGCAAGGGCTGTCCTTTTGGCTGCACTTATTGTCTTTCCGCTGCGGAAAAGGGTTTATACCATAAAGAATTAGCGACAGTGAAAAGCGAGCTGATCGATATTCTCAGCCACCAGCCCAAAGTGGTTCGATTTATTGACCGGACCTTTAACGATGTTCCGGCCAGGGCCCTTGCCATATGGCAGTTTCTCGCAGCCGAGGCGGGTGAAACGCTCTTTCATTTTGAAATGGCTCCTGATCGGTTCACTGAAGAGATGTACGATTTCCTGGCGACACTCGCACCGGGTCGCTTTCAGTTTGAGCTTGGTATTCAGTCTACTAATGAAAGAACTTTAACGGCCGTTCACAGGCGAGTTGATCCGGCTTACGCACATCGGACTGTAAATCGGCTGGCCGGTCTTGGTACCATTCATCTCCACGTCGACCTCATTCTTGGCCTGCCCTATGAGACGCACGAAAGCTTTATGGCCTCTTTCAGAGACGTATTTGCTATGGGTGCGCATTACATCCAGATGGGACTGTTGAAAATCCTGCCGGATACGCCCATTTGTCAAGATGTTGAGGAGGCTGGGTATTTATTCTGTCATGAACCGCCGTATGCCATCTTGCAGACCAACTGGATAGATCATGCAACCATGAGCGAACTGTACTGGTTTTCTGAGCTTGTTGAAAAATTTCATAACAATCGATACTTTGGCTCTTTTTGGGGATACTTGCGCCGGCGGCAGGAAGATATTGGGGTTTTGTTTAAAGAAATCCTGGCCATTTGTCAAAGAAGTGGTTTTTTTCAGCTGGCTGCGACCCAGGAGTTAATGTGCAGAAAACTGGTCGAGATTGCAGCGAAGCGCGAGGACAAGGAGTTGATCCTCGAGCTGCTGCGCTACGACTGGCTTCGTTGTGGCTTTCGCTTTCTACCCGATTGTCTGCTGGTCGATGGGAGCACTGAGCAGCCGGAACAGACGAAATCCATTCTCTATAAGAGCTTGCCTGCGGAAATGGATGGCATATACCGTAAAAATAATCGCAACCAGTTTTTCCGGAAATCGTATTTTTTACGGATTTCGCAGCAAATGCTGTGGGAAATTGGTATGAAGGCGGATTCCAGCAACCCATGCCTGTGTATACTGCCGGAGCGGGAAATATCCTTGTATAAATTTAATAAAGTTCTGATATTTTTTGATAAATAAAGAAATTGTGGAAAAAAGTTGATCTTCGCGCAGGCCGTTTATATAGTGGACAACTGTTTTCGTTGCAACCAATGCAGAAAGCGAAAAAACAATAAAAAGAGACAGGGAGAGTTTGATGCCGGTGTATAGAATAAAAAAAATTAACAATATTGCCAAGCAGGGTTTGAAACTGTTCACCGACAAATTTACGGTTTCCGCAGATGAACAAGCCCCTGATGGTATTATACTTCGAAGTTCTCCCTTAAATGTCGACGACTATCCGACCCTTTTGGTGGTTGCCCGGGCCGGAGCTGGAACCAACAATGTCAACGTTGAGCGTGCCACTGAAAGAGGCATCTGTGTCCTCAATACTCCAGGAGCGAATGCTAATGCCGTAGTAGATCTAGTTTTCCCAATGATTGGAGTGTGGAAGAGAAATATTTATCGAGGTATCGAATTTTGTAAATCCCTCGCAGCGATTGCCCCAGATAAGGTCGGTAAACAGGTCGAGGCTCGAAAGGCTGCTTTTAAAGGCGAAGAAATCGCCGGAAAAACGCTGGCAGTCGTAGGGCTCGGGCAGATTGGTGTTCGCCTGGCCAACGGCGGGGTCTTTCGACACATGAAGGTAAAGGGGTTTGACCCTGCTCCATCTCTTGCCAATATTCATCAGCTTTCTCCTGAAGTCCGGGTTTGTCGCAATCTTGGTGATGCAGTCGGAGATGCAGATATAGTAAGTCTGCATCTGCCCCTCATTGACCAAACCCGGAGCCTGGTCAATGCCGAGTTTATTGCCAGAATGAAGAAGGGGGCCATACTGATAAATTATTCCAGGGGACCCATTGTCGATGAAGAAGCTGTCATTGAGGCCCTGGACAACGGTTACCTGGAGGCCTATCTCTGCGATTTTCCGAGTCCAGCGCTGGTGAAACATGACAAAGTGCTGACAACGCCGCACCTGGGGGCGTCGACTTCAGAATCGGAAGAAAATTGCTCACTGATGGCGGTTAAAGAGATCTCCAACTATTTGAAATACGGTAACGTCACACATAGCGTAAATTTCCCCAATATCGAATCAACACCAAGTGACAAGGTGCACTCGAGGTTGATTGTCATCAACCGGGACGTTCCAGGAATGATCGCCTTTGTGTCAAATATCTTTGGCAACAACGAGGTTAATATCACCAGTTATTTGAACCAGTCCAACGGCAAGGTTGGCTATAATATTATCGATGTAGAGTCGGTGATTCCCTCTGTAATCCTTGAGCAAATTATGAAAAATTCGGATGTTATCCGTACTCGCGTTATCTCTTTCAAATAAGAGTATAAAGAGCGATGTAAAACAGTTTAAAAAATTAGATAGGCTATTGTCCCGATATCACAGAGAAGAATGTCGGGATCGGTATTTTGAGAATAATAAGAGTATAAAAAACTGTACAAAAGAGGGTTGTTGCTCTCTCGTTTTTTTCGTTACAATTGGTTATAACGCCCTGAATGAAGGGGTTTAAGACATTTAATGGAAAGTGGCATATGATATGCAATAGATATTATGCTTTATCTCTTCTCTCTTTTCTCCTGGAAAAACCGGACTCCCCTGCTAGGGTCCGGTTTTTCTGTTTTACGCTTCCCGTTCCCGTTCTCGTTCGGGCATATCAATCCGCAAATCCATGAATGAAGTCTTCCATCAAGTGCTCTTGCAGAGGTGTACCTCCTACAACCACTCCGCCATAGCTGCATGCATTGACGAGATAGGACCTCATCTTTTTCTGTCTGGATCACTCCACGGTAAAATTGTGCTTCTTAAGCCAAATCTTATCAGTAGTAGCGGTCCTGCACTTGCATGTACCAACGGCCGTTTTATTGCCGGTGTTGCTGGATGGCTTCTTGCTCAGGGTGCCCGAGTGCTTGTCGGCGATTCACCAGCCTTTGGCTCCGCTCAAAAAGTTTGTCGCACCTTTGGTATCGCCGAGGCTCTGAAGGATTATGATGTTAAATTGATCGATTTTACCACTCCGGTCAAGAGACGACTTGCCGGTGGTGTGACTGTGTCAATAGCTCGTGAGGCGCTTGAATGTGATATTTTTGTAGGGCTTCCTAAAATAAAGGCACATAATCAAATGCTGGTGACTCTGGCCGTCAAAAACGTATTTGGCATTGTAAAAGGCGTAAACAAGGCTATGCTGCATATGGTTCATGGCAGTAGCCATGCTGAATTCGCCGGAATCATTCTTGATCTTCTCGCGCTTTTGCCGTACCAGCTGCATGTGGCGGATGGAATAGAGGTTATGCACCGCTCCGGTCCGCTTGACGGTAGTCCTTTGACCCTGGGGTGCATAGCTGCGGCGCGTTGCCCGGTAGCTCTCGACACCGCACTGCTCAAGATGCTGGAACTTGATGAGACCAGAAGCCCCCTCTGGCAGGCTGCGGCGATGAGAGGTCATAGTGGCAGCACCGCAGCCTATCATAGCTATCCGCTTCTTTGGCCGCGGGATTTTCATGGTTCAGGGTTTTTGCCCCCTGATACACTGCAGGGTATCCGGTTTAATCCTTGGCGATTTTTACGAGGATTAGTAAAGAGAGTGGCTCTAAAAATTGTCGGCTGAGTACCAATTATGATACCCCCTATAAACTTGAAATCAGCCGTGATTCATTTTAATACTCGCTTGCAAAGTACTAAAATAAACGAAAGGATTACTGAAAATGTATAATTTGCAGGGGAAAATAGCTCTTATTACTGGGGGATCCCGGGGGATTGGCCGGGCTATTGGCATTCGATTGGCCGAACAGGGTGCAGATGTTATAGTGAATTATGTTCGTCATAAAAGGGATGCTGAAGAAACGGCGGCAGAGGTAGAAAAAATCGGCCGAAAATGTCTTTTAGTGAAAGCTAACGTCGCAGATAATGGCGATGTGGAAAAGATGTTTGCCGCTATTGTTGAAAAATTTGGTCATTTGGATATCCTGGTGAGTAATGCCGCTTCAGGTGTTTTAAAACCTGCCCTTGAGTTGACGGAGCGTCACTGGAACTGGGCAATGGAGATTAACGCGCGAGCCCTGCTGACGCTGGTACAGCAAGGACTGCCCCTGATGAAACGAGGCAGCCGAATTATGGCCGTCTCAAGCCTTGGGGCGGTTCGAGCCATTGAGAATTATACCACGGTAGGCGCATCAAAGGCGGCGCTGGAATCGCTTGTTCGGCATCTGGCGGTGGAGCTTGGCCCTCAGGGGATCAATGTCAACACTATTAGTGCCGGTGTTGTTGATACCGATGCGCTCAAACATTTTCCCAATCGGGATGAGATCCTCAGCACGGCAAAAGCCCGGACTCCTTTAGGACGTTTAACTACTCCACAGGATGTTGCCGATATTGCACTGTTTCTCTGCAGCAATCTATCAGCCATGATCCAGGGGCAGGTCATCACTGTCGATGGTGGCTATGCTATCAGAGGGTAGGGGCGTTTGCAGTGCGGGGAGTGATGTTTGCTTCCTGTACTTTATGTTGCATTGGTAGAGCCAGTTGGTCGTCTACGCTATTGGTCGACGTCTTTAGTAGGTTTATCAGCAAAAAAAGCAGAAGAAGGATATGTACAAAAATATAGAACCGATAATTCTAGCGTCAGGATCTCCGCGCAGGCAACAGTACCTTGCAGAAATGGGGGTGATATTTACGATCCAAACTGCTGCTGTATATGAGCATCCACTTGATAGTGAAAACCCTGATAATTTCGTTCTGCGCATGGCTGGGGAAAAGGCTGCCGCGGTCAGCACAGAGTTTCCGGATTCCTGGGTGATAAGTGCCGATACCGTGGTGTGCCTTGATGATAAAATTCTCGGCAAGCCAACTGATGCACATGATGCTGTTCGTCTGCTTATGACGCTTTCCGGTCGGGAGCATTATGTGAAAACCGGTTTTTGTGTTGCGAATGGAGTGCACGGAGTGAAAATTGTGCAGTTGGTGACAACGAAGGTTTTTTTTGCCGATTTTTCTGAAGCAATTGCTCTTGCTTATGTTGCAGCCGGAGAATCTCTTGATAAGGCGGGAGCATATGGCATTCAGGGAAAAGGGATATTTCTGGTTAAGGCTATTGAGGGGTCCTACTCCAATGTGGTCGGTCTGCCGCTTTATGAGCTGCTGGAAGTTTTACAGGCACATGGCGTTATCGAACCAGCTGCTATTGCAGAGCGAAGAAGATACATTTTTTAATAAAAAATTTTGGTGTCTGACTCAAATTACAATATACTGTCATTATAATTGATAGCGTCGTAAAAAAAGTCTTCATCTTACGCCTCGCATATGAAGCTTTTTACTGAGCCATCGTGAAATTTGATGTTTTATGAGTTTAACGTAACTCATTATAATTGATTAATTTTTTAAAAGATATGAGATCGTAGAAATGCCAACAGTGCTCAATAAATATTATCCGGTTCGAACAATAGTGTTCTTGTTGGGGGAAGGGATATTGATATTTTCGTCCCTTATGATCGTAGATTGGGTCATGTTGGGATCGGGGTTGTTTTTCCTTGATTTTTTTTCTAATTCTGTCAGGGCTGTTCAGGTTACTCTCATATTTCAGCTTTGCCTCTATTTTTTTGATCAATATGATCTCAGAAACGAAATTTCGCTCCTGAATACTTTTATCCGGATGACCCAGGCGTTCGGCGTTGGTTGTATTCTGCTAGGTATACTTTATTATACAGTGCCGTTCATGATAATTTCCAGCCATATTTTCTGGCTTGGTTACCTGGTAATATGTTTGTCGGTGGCCCTCTGGCGTGGTGCCTACTACCATATCCTGCGTAAGCGGATCTTTGTCCAGAACATCCTGCTGGTCGGCACTGGAACTCTGGCATCGGATATTGCCCGGGAAATCGAAGGGGTAAAAGACTCCGTCTACCGGGTAAAAGGTTTTGTCGGAGACAAACAACCGGACTATAATCCGCATAATGCCCCGGTTCGCGCAACTTTGGGTGATTTCGAAGATCTTCTCTCATGGCATGATCTTGAACGAATCGTTGTGGCTCTTGATAATCCGCGGGGAGCAACGCCAATAGCAGCTCTTTTAAATTGCAAGATGCGGGGAATAACTATTGAACAAAGTACTACTTTTTATGAACGGGTTGCCGGAAAGATTCTGGTGGAAAGGATTGCTCCAAGTTGGATAATATTTTCTGATGGTTTTTCTCTTAGTCGCTGGAAATATCACTTGAAAAGGTTTATGGATTTCTTCATCTCCTTCTTTTTGCTGGTGATCACCCTGCCTCTTTTGCTGCTGACTGCTTTATGTATCAAATTGGAGTCTCCGGGACCTGTTTTCTATCTTCAGGAAAGAGTTGGCGAAGCCAACAAATTGTTTCGAATTATTAAATTTCGCTCCATGTGTCAGGATGCAGAAAAAAACGGTGCGGTCTGGGCCAAAGAAAATGATGATCGGGTAACCCGGGTCGGAGAGTTTATTAGGCGCATGAGAATAGATGAATTGCCACAGCTATGGAACGTTATGAAAGGAGAAATGAGTCTGGTCGGTCCACGGCCGGAGCGAAAGATTTTCGTTGATGAACTAGAGAAAAAAATACCTTATTACTCAGTTCGGCATAACCTCAAACCGGGGGTGACTGGATGGGCTCAGGTCTGTTACCCTTATGGGGCATCCGAACTGGATGCGTTGAAGAAATTGGAGTATGATCTTTACTACTTGAAAAACGTGTCATTAATTTTTGATTTGTTAGTAATTTTCAAGACGGTAAAAACAGTCCTTTTTAAAAAAGGTTCGAGGTGATCGGGAAACAGGCTGTTGTGGTGCTGAGAATTAACCGGCGGATTTTTTTGCAGAGTGGTGTCGAAGAATGAATAAGATTGCGTCCCTGGACAACAACAGTATTGATGTACTAAAATCCTTTAACAACACTATTGTTACCTGCCGTATGTATCCCTCAGAGGCTCCCCAGGTTGCCGCTGCAGTAGACCGGGGATATAAAAGTATTAAAACCTGTCTCCGTCTGTATGGTGGGCTGAAGTATTCCTTGCAAGAAGGACATCCCTATTTGTGTGGGCAGCCTCTGCATCAGGATATTCTGGATTCATTCTCTAATCTTGTTATTTATAGGCAGTTACGCCTGCTTGGCCTTGCTGAACTCGAGCTCAATGCTGATATGGATCGTTTTGCCTTTAGCCAGCTTCTTACGGTTTTTAATGCTTCTGTTGAAAAAATCAAGAACGAGGGTGGGGGACTTGAGTATGTAACAAGTCTTGGCTTGGCTGGCTATTTCCTGGAAAATATAGAAGAATTGGTTGCGACGAGCGGAGGTAAATCTCAAGCAGACGGTCTACGTGCCCGAAACCTTATAAAGGTTCGGCCTGAAATTGTGGCCTGTCTTTTCGGTAAGGAAAAAAGACCGGTTATAGAGGTCGAGCTACAGAAAAATTTGGCCAGCCCGGATACGGCAACCGAGACCTTGGCAGCGGGTGTAGCGCACATATTGCAAGACATTCAAAAAAGAAAAATGATAGTTGCCTCGCGATATTTTCCTTTGATGCTCTCCAAAGCTGAGACATTGATCGAGTCCAACAGCAGACAGGAAGTTGCTCAGGGGCTGGCAACAGTATTTATCGAGAGCCTTAAGGAGCCGGCCCTGTGTGTTTTGTTGGCGCAGGAATATCCTGCTGGTTTTGGCACGGAGGTATACAAAAGTTTACTCGCCGCTCTCACTCACGAGAAAATTGCCGGGATTATTGCACTTTTTAGAGGGCAGCTTAAAAAAGCAAGACGTATTGGTGGGGAACATTCACTCCAAGCTCAGTTTCTTGAAGAGGCGTTGTCGCGTCTGGCGAGCAGCAAAAAAGGAAAGCATTTCCTCAGCATTGAAAAGGCGAGAAATCTTATCCATGAGGGCGAAAAAGAAAGAAAAAAACGTCGTCTTGAGGCTGGCATTAAAGGTTTTTTACAGGGCAATTCCAGCCTGCTGAAAAGTGAGGAGTTGGTTGAGTATCTGCCGACTGCACTTCGCCGGATGCAGAAAAATAGTGATGGTGCAAATATTTCTTTGCTACTGAACAGTATGGTTGCTCACCTGGCGGAAGATGCCAAAGAAGAGCGGGAATCATTGCTAAGAAGCATGATAACCATTGGTGAAAATTTTTTGGCTGATGGTCAGTGGGGTCGTCTCGATCTTGTTCTGCAACCACTTATTGCCGAAGTTCGGCAAGCTGGATCCAACAAAGAACTGCAAGGAAATATTATCACTTTCTTGCAGCAGGTGCTGCAAGGGAGTTGGCAGGCTGGAGAAAATGAGCGGGGGGATGCCCTTCTTACTTTCCTGCACAAGATCCGCTCCGGACAGATACCTCATTCTGCTGCAATAAGAGCTCTTGTCGCCAAGATTCAGGATCGGGGAATTCGACGAGCAAGTCTTCCGGGGCTGCTCAACCAGTGCCTTGCTGCTCCCGAAGATGAGAAATTGAGCTTTCGGTTGATATATCAGGGGCCGGTTGTTGTACGTTTCCTCGTGGAATCTTTAATTCATACTGACAGTACGGCCGATCGCCTAAAAATCATAGATCTTCTCACTTATAGCCCTGATTACCTGCCTTCTCTCGTTCATGAACGTCTTCAAGAACATATGATCTGGTATGGTAAACGCAATCTCATCAAGCTGCTCGGCGAAACCGGAACAGAAGCAGATGCTGAAAATATTCTTCCCTACCTGCAGCATGAAGATTTTCGGGTACAGCGTGAAGCTTTTCTTACTCTTTATAAACTTGGTGGAAAAAATAGAAAACAATTTTTACAGAGAGCACTTGATGAGTCTTCTGAACTTATTAAATTGCAGATTATCGGTGCACTTGCCGTCTATTGTGATCTGGAAGTTGCTGAAAAACTTTTAGGATTGCTGGCATCCCATGAGCAGTTCAGTGATAACAATCGAAATGATCTTTTGCTGCAATTATTGGACACCTTGGGGCGTTGTCCATGTCCACCGGCATATAAAGGCGTGTTTGCCTTTCTCGAGACAAGAGGACAGCGGGCGACGAAAAAAATATCCGAACAAGTCTGGAATGCAGCTGAAAAAGCTCTGAAATTTTTGCAGAAAGAACTGCAGGAAACCCGGACAAAACATATTCAGGCCAGTCAGCTGCGCAAAAACGCCCTCAAGCAGGCATCAAATATGGGTAAGAAGCCGATTTCGCAGTGGGTAGTAACTGGCTTACCGGAAGAACAGGCTGCACGGACGTTTATTGCCCGCGGGGATAAAGCCGCAGCGGTGAAAAAAGTGCTCGAACTTATCGAAAGAGTTGCCCGCCTGCGTAATTTTATGCAGGCACAAAAATTGAAAGAATGGCTTGGCGAGATTGATTCCACCGCTGTCAGTCAGATATTGCATGCATCCGAGATCATTGATCGAGAAAAAGTTGCGGCAATTGATAAAGGCCATTTAGAGATATGGAGCGAGTTGTATGATATTTTGACCACTGATGAATTCAGTGCTGTGTATTATGCCTTGAAACATAAAAAATATCAAAATGAAGAAATTATAATACATCAAGGTGCTGTGCAGGAAACCCTCTTTTTTATAAATTCCGGGATTGTCAAACTCTATTTCGATGACAAGGGCAGTGACGTCTTAATGAAAACCATGGCGAAAGGAGAAATATTCGGGGCGGAGGCTTTTTTTGAGGTTTCTGTTTCGACAATATCGGCTGCCGCCATCGGCACTGCGGAGATCTCGGTTTTAAAGCTTGAGACGCTGCGAGAGTGGCGGAAAAACTTTCCTGAGCTTGGAGCTAAATTACATAATTTATGTAGAAAATTCGAAACTGTTGAAGATTTCATCAAACGAAGCGCAAATGATAGACGCGTTGAGAAGAGATATCAGATTTCAGGAAGAGTTGTAACCACCCTGATTGATAAACGGGGCCGGAGTCTCGGAACGGACTTTAGTGTAGATCTTTGTGATATCTCCGAAGGTGGTCTTTCCTTTCTGGTCAAGATTGCGCAGAGAATAAATAGCCGTCTGCTGCTGGGAAAAAAAATGCAGATAATGCTTCCGGCAGTGGGTGAATTGGAAACAGGGGTTGCGCTGTTAGGAACCGTCATCGCGGTGAAGACCAGTCAGTCTCTAGAAAATGACTATTTATTGCATATGAAATTTGATGCATTGATCGATCGTAAACTTCTCCACGCTCTTGTTTTGACTATGCGTCAGGAACCACAGGTGATCAAATAAATGTCTCTTCCGGTTCGTGCCGATTGCAGTACCTTATGCGGAGCATGGTATGGCCGAAGGTAAAGATGCCGTTTCCCTCTTTTATCTCAAACACCTGGGGGGACAATGGCAAGAAAAGTTCACTGCCGATTGCCCCTTTTGCAAAGAAAATGGCCATGTTGACGGGCGACTGACTGTCGTTCTTAACAGTGCCAGTTTCTTCCACGGTTATTTTCGTTGTGTAAACCGCTGCGTCCCAGGTGGTTTTCCTCTCTGGTTTGCCCGTCTCGCCACCATTCCACTCTCTGAAGTGCCGGAGCATGATCCGGAGCAGAACGTCGTTACTGAACAACTCGAATACATAGCGGAAAATATCAATGACGAAATACGTGGCTACCGGGACAGGATAGCTGATACTGTTTTTGATCTGTTCAAACAGAGCACAGTCGGACAAGCTGTTCTTATGGAAATGCAGGTCGGGTTCAACGGTCGCTATCTCGTGTATCCTTATATACAAGAGGATGGCAATTGCTATTCTGCCCGTTGTGTTCATCCGGAGAGATCGGAAGACTCTTTCTGGCATGGCAAAGAGCAATTCAGTAAAGAACCGTACAACATTTATAATGTTCAGGACGTTACGCGCTGTGAAAACGGCGCGTTGTTTATTTGCGAGGGTGAGGAAAATCTTCTCACCTTAAAACAGCTCGGTTTTCCCGGGGTTGCTGTGTCGCATTATACAAAGCTGGAGAAGCTTCCAGTGCAGTTATTCGATAAGATTAAAACAATTTTTATCTGTGTCACCAACAGCCTGGAGTCGGCGAACGCTGCCCGAAGTCTCGCCTCCAGGATTGGTTATAAGGCCAGAATTCTTGCCTGGCAAGCGCATAGTCCCCGTAAGTATTCCCTCTGGCAGCTGGCAAAGGATTCAGGCAAAGGATTCGCAGAGGCCGTCGGCAAAATGGTCAAAACCTCCCGTTCTTTTTCGCCCTTTTTTTCACCAGCGCGCGAGTACTCTCATTTTCTCCAGTCTCTTGCACAGGAACAGGGCGAAGAGTACCGGAATCTGTCTTCAGGGTTTTCCTGCTTGGATGCCGCCCTTGGTGGTATCCACGGCATTAATGTGATTGGTGGTGCCCCAAAAGTCGGTAAATCGACCTTTCTGATCCAGATGGGATCAGAGATGGCCCTGCGGCAGATTCCGGTGCTCTGCTATGATTTTGAAAATGGTCGGCAAAAGATCTATCGACGAACCCTGAGCCGATTGGCCCGTTTATCCACGGAGCAATTGCAAGACGGGAGCTTGGCCGAAGAGCAAAAAATGCGTTACGAGGCAGCCCAAAGAAAACTGCAGAAGATGCTTTTTTTCTGGCGGGTAATCAACGACAGGAAAGTAACACCCGAGTTGATGCGCAGGCATATTGATTTCATTCGTCACGAAACAAGAAGTGACTATACCGTGGTAGTGGTCGACAGCTTGCATAAACTGCCATTCAATGAATTCACTGAGAGGCGTACCGGCATTGATGCCTGGCTGCGGCAGATGGAGTCTATCCGTGATGAATTACAGGTGTCTTTTCTGGTCATCTCAGAGCTGTCAAGAGGGCTTGCGGGATCCTATCTTGAAGAGCCGCACCTCGGCGTGTTCAAGGGCTCCGGAGACATTGAATACAGCGCCGATAATGCCATGGTGCTCTACCCGACATCTCCTCAAGGTGGTGGATCAGCCGAGGCATCGGGGAAAACCAACAGACTCTTTTTAGTGGCAAGCAGGGAGCATAGTCCGGGGCAGGTTGCTGATTATCGCCAGGATTTTCCTTACTGGGGTTTTACCGAGCATCCCGTGTCGAACAAAGAGTAACTCCTTCCTCTCAAAGCCGTTCTTCAAGTTGCCATTTTTCAAGTGCTGCCAGTGACCTTTTCGCTCGTTCCTCTCCTCTGAATTTTTTTCTGATTTTCTTTTCCCAGGCGGGAAAGAGTCCAAAATTAATGTTTGATGGCTGAAAACGAAGAGGATCACTCTCGGTGAGGTGAAAGATGAGCGAGCCGAGAGCCGTCTCCCGGGGAGGAACAACGGGGGGTATATCTTGTATCAGGCGGGCGGCATTCATTCCGGCAAGCAATCCCATTGCCGCCGACTCAATATATCCCTCAACCCCGGAGAGTTGGCCAGCCAGCAGCAAATCCGGCCGGATCTTAAACTGCAAGGTCGGTCGCAATAATTCAGGAGAAAGGACAAAGGTATTGCGATGAATGGACCCCAGTCTGACAAATTCGACCTTTTCCATGCCGGGGATGAGTCGAAAAATGCGTTGCTGTTCGGGGTAGGTCAATTTCGTTTGAAAACCAACCATGTTATAGGTAGTGCCTTCCTGGTTTTCCTTGCGAAGCTGAACCACTGCGTACGGGTCCTCTCCTGTTTTAGGGTCGGCCAGTCCGACTGGTTTCATCGGTCCGAAGCGCAGGGTTTCGTCACCTCGGGAACGGATCACTTCCACCGGCAGACAGCCTTCAAAGTATTTGGCCTCTTCAAATTCTTTCAGAGGCATACACTCAGCATTGCCGAGTTCATTGATAAAATTTAAGTATGTTTCTTTATCCATAGGACAGTTTAGATAATCCCCGGGACCATCATCGTAACGTGATTTACAGTAGATGATGTTCATGTCCAACGAATCGGCAGCAACAATTGGTGCAATGGCATCGTAAAAGGCCAGTCGCTTTCTGCCGGTGAGTCCGGCAAGTGATTCAGCAAGGGGATCAGAGGTAAGCGGGCCGGTAGCCAGGATTATAGGGCCCTTGGCAGGCGCTGGTTCCGGGATGTCAAAAATTTCTTTTCTGGTAACCTCTATCAGGGGATGGGTTGCCATAATTTCGGTTATCCTGGCCGCAAATTTTTCCCTGTCCACCGCAAGGGCCTTGCCTGCGGGAACCTGTGTCTCATAGGCAACGCGCATTGTCAGGGAGTTGCAGCGATGCATCTCTTCTTTCAGCAGACCCACAGCCGAAGTCTGATCATTTGATCTGAGTGAATTGGAACAGACGAGCTCCGCAAGTTTTTCCGATTGATGCGCCGGGCTGAAACGCAGCGGTTTCATATCGATAAGACAAACCCTGCAGCCTCTTTCGGCGCTTTGCCATGCGGCTTCACAACCAGCCAGCCCGCCACCTATAATGGTAACTGTACTTTTCTCTTTCATGGGGAATACTCGCAACAAAAGGTTACAGGGGAGATGAGCCATACAACGTGGCTTATGGTAAGCATATCTCAGCTCGGGTCAATTGGTTTTCGACCGGCCACAACATAATAGGTAATTCCCGCGAGCTCAAGCACCAGCAACAGGGAAAAACCGGCGGTAAATCCTTGTGGAGAAAGAACCGTTTCTCCCTGGGTAAAAAAATGGATGATTCCGCCAATAGCCCATTGCGCCCCAAAGGCGGTGATGAAAACCAGCAGATTGACGGCGGTGGTTACCCGGCCGGACAGCTGTACCGGGAAAGATTGAGAAAGAGCGGAATAAGCGATAATGCTCGAGGTACCTATAAATCCAAAGGCAAGCCAGATGGGAACACACCAGCCTGTCGGCCCGAGGATTAAAAGCAGTTGGACTATCATAAACAGAAACATGCAGGTGACAGCCGTGGCGCTAACGGAGACACCGCGCTTACTTAGTCGCTCGGCAATGGTGCCAAGAACGATAAATCCAGCAATCATGGCCACAGCGACCCAGAACAGCAGGCGGGCAACCTGCGGACGCTCGAAACCGGCAACATGGGTAAGCCACGGGCCGGCCCAGAGTCCTTGGATGGCCAGAAATGTCGCCTGCGAAACGGTGGTAAGTGGTGCCATTCGCCAGAATTTTCGGCTGGTAAACACTTCGCGGATGCCACGCAGTTGGTGTTGTAGGCTTTCTCCGTTGCTTTCTATTGTTTTTTCCGGAACGATAAAAAAAACTGCCCCGGCAATGAAAAGAGTCAACAAGGCCAATCCTATAAATACGCCGCGCCAGTCGGTGAACTGTAGGGTTGCTTCAACCGGAGACGTGGCGGCGAGTGCACCGAGGCCACCGGCAGCCATCTGAAAGCCGTTGATCAGCGGCCATTTTTCCCTGGAAAACCAGAGGGTATAGGCCTTGAATGCCGCCATTAGACAGGCGGATACACCAAATCCAATAAAGGCCCGGCCGGTGATCAGGCCGGTAAGACTTTCCGCCTGGGCAAAGATGAAGGCACCGAGAGCTGCAAAAAAAAGCAGGACAGCTTCAACTTTTCTGGGGCCGAAGCGGTCGAGTAGAACCCCAAGCGGTAGTTGAAAAGCGGCAAAGGAAATAAAGTACGTCGCAGTGAGCAGGCCGAGAGCGGAGGGACCAACTCCGATGTCGGCAATAAGATCGGGGGCAATGACCGCATTCACCACCCGATAAAGATAGGATACAAAATAACCGGCAGCAAAGGGCAGAAAGACGCGCAAGAGAGTCAGTGGGTGTATTTTCATGGCCAGATTTGTCAATCGAGGTCGATTTTCCTTCGGTTATTACCGGGGATGTTCGATGGTAACACGAACTTTTTTTCTGCCCCAGGTGAGTGCGTCACTGTGCGAATCAAAATAGAGATCAATGCGGTTTGGCCCCTTGATTGCCCCTCCGCGGTCTTCGACAACGCCTTGGCCATAACCCGGGACATACATGCGGGTGCCGAAAGGGTAATATTTGGTGTCTGCGGCAATGGTGCCGTCATGGGGAAGCAGATACCAGGGGAACAGGATCAGGCGAACCGGGATCATCCAGGGGCGGTAGATGGAGTCCATAGAGAACAGCCCTTCTTCTGGTTCATAGGGGACAGTGCCACTGGCGGTCAGGCCACTGTAAGATCTGCCGGCATTGGGGCCAGAACTGACATAACGATTCCAGAAATCGAGTTTCAGCATAGCCCAGCTGCCTCGCTCCCAACTGCAGCAGGAAGAGCAGCCACAGTAGGCGGTGGTTTCCATAAGCTTGGCGACCGGTGGTTTGGCGCAGCCGCTGCACAGCAGCACTGCCAACAGTGCCAGGAAAAGAATCTCGTGGCCCAGGAAGTTCCTTGTCGTTCTGACACGGATGTCAGCAAGCCATGAAGTCCCACCCGGCATGTTAGGAATAGATACTGCAATACTCAGGTGCGGTAAAACCATTTTTTCACCTCATCTTTGGTGAAGAGTTTGATTACCGGTCGGCCATGGGGACAGTGGGAAAATAAATCAGCCCTGGTCATGTCATTAAGCAGGGTGTCTATCTCCCGGGTGGAAAGTTTCGTTCCTGCTTTCACAGCTGCTTTACAGGCCATGGTCGCTAGAATTGTGTCGAGGAATCCCCCGCTATCTCCTTTACTGCTCTCGCTACCGAATTGTTCGAGAATATCGAGAAAGAGTTCTCGGGCATTGGCCAGACCGGCAAGGGCTGGAACTGCGGAAATAATATAAGTGTTGCCGCCAAATTCTCGAATGGAAAAGCCGATCCGGTTTATCTCCGCCTCGTTTTTTTCAACCAACTGGGCCTGAAAGAGTGAAAGTTCAACCGTTTCCGGGAACATCAGGGTCTGGCGGATAACCGTATTGGCCAGGTACTGCTTACGAAGTTTTTCATAGAGCAGTCTCTCATGGGCGGCGTGCTGATCGATAATCAACAATCCTTCGCTGGTTTTACAGAAAATATAGAGGTCATCATACTGGCCGATAATAATAAGATTGTGAGCAATTGCTCTTAGTTTTTCTTGATTATTGTCTTGGTGAACCGGTTTCTGCACTTGCCCGGAAGATAATCGCTGCATCGGTTCGGCGGTGACAAAGAGCGGCTGAACTGGTGGCGGTGTATTGCTTCCTGGGCAGATTGGTTTTTTTTCTCTCTGAGAGAGGCTGCTTGTATCTGCTTCATGCACCCGATCTCCTCTCGACTCGGTGTAATGGTCATCAGGCAGTTCGGTGGAGACAGATGTGGAGGGGAAAGAGGGCGTGTGTTGCAGTGTTGTCTCTGACGGGAAAGGTGTTCTCGCGCGCATTTGATCCGAGCCGAAGAGGACCGCTTTTATGGTCAACTGATGGGCCCGCATGGCGTCTATAACCGATTGACTGAGCAGGGTGTGGATGTCTCGGGAATTGCGAAAACGAACTTCATGCTTGGCTGGATGCACATTGACATCGACCTCCTCTGCGGGCAGGCTGAGATGTATCAGTCCTGATGGATTTTTGCCTTTCATTAAAAATCCACGTAAACCTTCGGTAACAGCGTGGAGTATCATTCTGTCTCGTACCGCACGACCATTGACAAAGATGCGCATTCTGGAAGGCCCTACGGTTGCCTTCTCCGGGGGCACCAAAAAACCGGATACCCGGCGTGGAGTGCGTGCATGTTCAGCTGGGCCGACGGGAATAAAAGTGCCATCGTAGTGCATGATATTGGCAAGACGCTGCTCTACCGATAGAGAGTTGTCCAGATAAATGGTGTCTCTGCCGTCAATGCGGAGAATAAAGGTAACGGTAGGGGAGCCGAGGGCATAATTTTTTATCACTTCTTCGATATGGCCAAGTTCGGTACGGGTAGTCCTCAGGAACTTTCGCCGGGCTGGAGTATTGCCAAAAAGATTGCGCACTTCAACGGTCGTGCCGAAACTACAGCCGGTTTCATGCACTTTGCTTAATTTGCCGAATCGCAGTACCACGCTTGTACCAAGTTCAGCCTGCTCGGGGCGGGAAGTTATGGTCATTTGCGAGACCGAGCCAATGGACGGCACCGCCTCCCCCCGAAAACCAAGGGTGCCAATGGCGCCCAGGTCTTCCTGGGTCTGGATCTTTGAGGTACCATGCCGCTCCAGGCTGAGCAACAGATCATCTTCATCCATTCCCTCGCCGTTATCGATGATCCGTATCAGCCTGGTGCCGCCGCCCTCGATTTCAATCTCAACTCGATCAGCCCTGGCATCCAGACTATTTTCCAGGAGTTCTTTGACGACTGATGCGGGACGTTCAACAACTTCGCCGGCCGCGATCTGATTGGCAAGTTGTTCAGGGAGTATACGGATTTTTGACATGGCACCGACTTTACTGTTGATAGTTCATAGACAGATGTTACAATCTGCTCCAGATTGGCGTGTCCTCTATTGAGCAGTTGAATATTACCATGAGTGTCCGAAAAGTGTCACCCCCTAAACCACAGAATACACGGAAGAGCCCGACTCGAAAACCTGCGGCGCGTCGAAATGTATATAATGAGAAACATATATCGACTTTTTTGATCATTATTTCCCTGCTTCAGACAGCTTTCCTCGGGGGGCTACTGTATCTTTTCATCAGCTTGAAAATGCCTGATCTTCGATCAGTTACCAGATATAGACCGGCGCAGGCTACCATCATTTACGATAATAAAGGCAAGATCATTGAGCGTATGTTTACTGAAAATAGAACGGTGATACCGCTTGATGCTATGTCGCCTTTTCTGTCGAAAGCTTTTATCGCCGCGGAGGATGGACGCTTTTATGAGCACCCGGGGCTCGATTTTATTTCGGTATTCCGGGCGGCAATGCACAATTTCCAAGATGGAGCGAGGAGTCAGGGCGGATCGACGATTACTCAGCAGGTCGCTAAATCGTTACTTCTGACTCCGGAAAAGAGCTACGTCCGTAAATTTAAAGAAGCCATCCTCGCCTGGCGCATAGACAAGCTGCTGAGTAAAGATGAAATACTCTATATTTATCTCAATCAGATCTATCTCGGCGAGGGGGCCAGCGGAATTGAGGCGGCGGCGCAGGTTTATTTTGATAAAAGTGCGGCCAATCTTACTCTGGGCGAATGTGCTCTGCTTGCCGGTTTGCCGCAGGCACCGAGCAGATACTCGCTCTTTGACCATCTCGATCGGGCGGTTAAACGGCAGAAATATGTCCTGAATCGAATGGCGGCAGAAGGCTTTGTCAGTCCGGAAGCGGCAAAGAACGCCTATGAAGAGGCAATTTCCCTCAGCCCGAGGACTCAGCAGGCAACTGACGAAAATGGCTATTACCTGGAAGTGGTGAAGAAACAGGCTCGGGAAATTTTGCAAGGTGCGCTCCAGACCGCAGGGGCACGAATCTATACTAATCTGGATACGAAAATGCAGGCAAAGGCGCTTGCTGCGGTGCGTCGTGGAGTCAGTGCCGGTCTCAGTCGAAAAACTCTGGCCGGAGATACTATCGAGGCCGTGCCACAGGGCAGCCTCGTATGCATTGAAACAGCCTCCTCGAGAGTACGGGCAATGGTCGGAGGTACTTCATTTTCAAAATCGCCTTTTGATCGGGCAAGTCAGGCGAAAAGACCGGCTGGATCTACTTTTAAACCATTTGTCTTCACTGCGGCATTGACCCAGGGGTGGGCATCCCAGTCGTCTATTGACGACAGTCCGCTGTCCATCACCGGCAGAAATGGTCGAAGTTGGAGCCCGAAAAATTACTCTGGCAAGTACCATGGACAGACCACCCTCGCCGATGCCTTAGCCCATTCCCTCAATGCAGCAACGGTTCGGTTAATGCAGCAGGTCGGCTATAAGGAGGTGCATAGAATCGCCAGAAAGGCTGGTTTTACCTGCAAATTGCCACCGGATCTCTCTCTTGCACTAGGAGCGGCGGATGTGTCCCTACTGGAATTGACCGCTGCCTATACGCCGTTTGCCGGTGACGGTAGTTTTACTGAGCCCTCGTTTATCAGCAAAATTGTCAGTGCCGATAGAACCGTCATTTTACCAGAGAGGAAACGAACGAAGCAGACTGTTGCCAGCTCTCAGGTGATGGGACAGATGCGGACGATGCTACAGGGAGTCGTAACCAGCGGGACAGGCAGAAAGGTCGCCGACGTTCCCGGGGTAAGGGGCGGCAAAACCGGGACTTCCGATAACAATCGCGATGCCTGGTTTGTAGGTTACGATGCCCGCTATACCACCGGGATATGGGTGGGCAATGATCATAACCAATCGATGGGCAATCAGGAGAGCGGCGGTTCCACCGCAGCGCCTATCTGGCGTGACTTTATGCTCGCTGTCGGTATTAAATAAAAAAACTCAACGTCAATCTATCCAGCTATCAACCGAAGATACCTTTTAAGGTAAAGAAAAAGAGCATGGCCATGAGTGCTCCGGCAGGCAGGGTTACCAGCCAGGAGATAACAATATTCAGTACGACTCGTAAATCAAGCGCGCCAATTCCCCTCGCCAGGCCTACCCCCAGTACCGAACCGACCAGGATATGGGTAGTGGAGACGGGCAGACCAGTCCGTGAGGCAATAACTACCGTGGTAGCTGCGGCAAGTTCCGCACAAAAGCCGCGGGAAGGCGTCAGCTCGGTGATCTTTTTTCCGACTGTCAGCATCACCCGGTAACCGAGTGTTATCAAGCCGAGGACAATTCCTGTGCCACCCAGCAGCAGAATCCATAAAGGAAGCGCGGAGGCTTGCATGACCTCGCCTCCGGAACTGATAATACTGTATATGGCAGCTAAAGGACCAATGCCATTGGCAACATCGTTGGAACCATGGGCAAAAGCCATGGAGCAGGCAGTAAATAGCATCATCGGCGTGAAAACTTTTTCCACACTGGCATAGCTGAAGGATTTATTTGCCCGTGGATCATCTTTTATTTTACGGATGAAAGACCAGCCAATGGTTGCAGTCAGCAGTCCGAAAAGGGTGGCAAAGCCAAAGCTTTGCAGGGTGGTGAGTTTAAAGTGGAGATGACTGAGCCCTTTAAAAAGGGTGACAAGGGAGATAACAAAGCCAACTAAAAAGATATACGCCGGCGCGTATTTCTTGGCATTTTTAAGAGGTTCGTCGGTATTAAAAATCAGTTTTCTGGTACTCATCACTAACAGAAACGAGATGGTACCACCGACCACCGGTGAAACAATCCAGCTCATTACCACGCTGCCGACTTTACTCCATTTAACTGCTTCCGGACCGATGCCGACAAGGGCGAAGCCGATGAGGGCGCCGACGATTGAGTGGGTGGTGGAAACCGGCCAGCCCTTGGCTGAGGCGATCATCAACCACACTCCGGCAGCCAGCAATGACGCCAGCATACCATAGACGAGAATTTCCGGATTGTTAATAATTTGGGTTGGATCAATAATCCCTTTCCGAATAGTCTCGGTAACGTGGCCACCAGCCAGGACGGCACCAAGGAATTCAAAAATGATGGCAATACAGATTGCCTGTTTGACCGATACCGCTCCGGCACCGACCGATGTTCCCATTGCATTCGCCAGATCGTTCGCCCCGATACCCCACGTCATATAAAGGCCAAAAATAACTGCCAGAATCATCAAGGCAGTTCCATACGCAGCAATAATTTCCATTGAAAGTCTCTTGTGTTATTTAGAAAGAAAAAGAAGCAGTCGATCTGCCAGATTTTCCGACTGATCGGAAATGATCCCGACCATATCGATCATCTGGTACCAGAATATGACAGAAACAGGATCAAGGTCTTTTTCGATGGAAAACAGTTTCTTTTTGATGCGGTGTATTACCTCATCAATGTTATGCTCGCTTCGACGAACTCCGGCAATCATTTTCGAAACTTTGTCCAGCTCCCGACCGGCAAACCCTACTTCGAGGAGTTCATCCAGCTGCTCGATCATATCCTTGGCGGCGGCTGCTATCTCCATCGTGCCTTCCAGCAGTTCGTCCAACAGCTCTTTTATTTCTGTCGGTACTGTCATCTCTCTGAACAGAAAGGTCTTGCCTATGTCTTCGGCGATGTCGGCAATTTTGTCTTGCTCGCCGATAAGACTGAGAAGGTCTTTTCGATCTACGGGCAGAAAAAGAGATTTCGGCATGTTCAGCCTAAAGGTGGACTTCATCTTATCCGCCTCTGTTTCCAGTTGTTTTATCTGTCCGGAAAAATCAGCCACCGACTCGTTATCTTCACGATAAACAGCGTCAAACAGCGGTGGAATCAGGCAAACACAGGAGAATACAACTCGCATGTGTTCCTGGATAGGTTTAAATGGTGAACCCCGAAGAAGGCCGGACAGGTGACGATTAGACATGATTGACATGATGCAACAAGCTCCTGAGCAGAAGGTATTCTTCTTGTGTAGATTTCGGTGAAAAGCACGCATCTAAAGATGCGTTTGCCGGTGCTTTGAGTATCCTGGAAATAATTGTCTTGTATTCTTCAAGAAAATAATCTGTCGCAAGTTTTTTGCACCCCTCAAGGGGGTATTGAAAAGAATCCCAGCTTTCTTTTCGTTTATCAGGGTTAGTCTGAGGTAAAAGTGAGAATAGTTCTAAATTTGAACGATTCATTACTAAGTATGGCAGGAAAGTCAACCGTTTTGTTGTGAAGCGCAGATAATCGTTGTCCACGTAACTCCATTCGCTGAAATGATTGATTTACTATTTTTTGATCAACGTCCTGTTCCTTTTAAGGAAAATTCCTTCCCCACAGGCGAAGAAAGCAGGGGACGCAGCTCGAAGATCATTTTAGATCGTTTATTAGGTCCATAAGCCGTTCAGCCGGGAAACTGATTGGCATAAAATTTGTGCCATTCTGGATAAAGATGCTTGGTCCTTCGGTCTGGGCACTGTAAATTATATGGTGATTTTTGATGGCACCGGCGTGCAACCAAAAACTTCCGAAGGGATCCAAGGGAGTGTGGCCGACAATAAGCCTGGTTTTTTGTGGTCGATCGAGACATTTTCGCAGTTTTTTTACATCTCTTTTGGAATAACCGGCGGGGTAGTTTGTTCGTTGCAGTCTATTATTGGTCAGTTCTCCTGCCAGTTTACTGTTATTGCTAATATTGATAAGGTCGTCTTTGCTGATATCATTGCGGGGAGCCCCTGCATGGCAGGCGATAAAAGTATCGGAACAAATAATGTAGGGGAGTCTGTCGTAGAAGATCTGCATTTCCTCAGCATATTCTATGCCCCTATTTTCAATCAGCATCTCACGGAACAGAACGCCCTGGAGAAAACCATTCTTATTGATTTCCGGATCGAAACTGTCGTGGTTGCCTCGTAAATAAAAAAAGTTGTCGGGGAATTTGAGTTTGAGTTGAAAAATCAGATCCATGATGAGCATGGAGGTTTCGAATTTGTCCATTTCGTCGATGTTTTCAGAGTGGACGGCGTCACCGAGAATAATAAGCGTTGCAGTTTTCATGCGCAGACAATTGAGCAGACAGTTTTCACTGAGGATTTTTAAGATATTATCTACCTGGGCGTGCAGGTCGCCAATGATGACCGGGACTGTATTACCGGAAATTTCCACCAGCCCCCCAGGATTACCCTCCGTATTCTTTGGTCGATATATTTCTTGCAGCAGCAGGGCATTTACTGATTTTATGGTTTGCAGTGCTCTTTGGGTGGGAAGAGGTTCTATCTTCTGGCCATATATTCGGCGGATCTCTAAAAGGGCATGGTACCTGCCGCGTTCTATCTGTTCTCGATATTCGAGGTTGTCGTGTCTGACAATTTTCGTTTCCCGTTCTGTTGCCAGGGGCGTAAGTATGAGATCGCCTCGGCGGTTGATGACACTCACATGTCGTTTGGCGACTGTCTCATTGAAATGAAATAATTCGTTCAGCTCATTGTTCGATTGGCCAATAATGATCGTTTCACCCACTCGAATTCGGATAAAGCCGTTGATTTTTCCTGTGGAACAGCCCTGTTCGGTGTTAATAATCCAGTTTTTATGAGCAGTTTTCTTGTTATCGCCCAGAGTCATTTCCGGCTGAAAACGTAAATGCATATCGCCGACTATAAGTTCAAAGCCTTTGCCATCGTGAGCAATTCTCCCTTCGCGTGCCAGACTGAGCGGGGTACTGCTCAGGGTCAGCCACTCGATGGGGTAACGCCTGCGGATAAGCCATTTCCATCCGGCAGCGCTCTTTAAGCTGGGTCGTACCGTTTTGCGGTCAAGGATCCAGCTGGGCACATTGACAACTCCTTTTTCAGCGATGCGCATCGGTGGCTTGTCGAGACTTTTCCGCACATAGACATTGACTCCTGCACGGTGCAGGTAGAGAGCTACTTCCCGGTATACGGCGACCTGCCGTTTCACCATGTCGAGGCTGAGCTTTTCGTCCACAGGGAAATAACCACTGCTCTGACGTTCGAGCCGTTGTTTGTAAATGGTTGACGGGCTTGGGATCAGAAATTCAAAGATATACCGGTTCTGCCAGTTGGTTTGGAGAAAGTTTTTTTTGGGAGGCGGAATCTTGATTCTATTTAATTCAAGCTCAAGGGGAGTACTGCTTTGCAGCCATTCTTTATCGAAAACGGTTAATGCCTCTTTGTAGCCATAAAAAGGCAGACCGAGGTGCACTTCGCGGGGGCGGATGATGAGCGACTGATCCTTCCACCAGCCTTTTTGGGACAGGTCAATATATCCTTCATTGGGCCATCCGCGTATTTGCTCAATGTAGTAGGATTTACCGGCTCCAGGTGGGCCGGTTACCACCAACTGGAGAAACTCCATACCGATTGGCAGTTCGATGCCGCGGATGTTTTGCAGTTTTTTAATCGGTTCGAGAATTTTTTTGAGCGGATCGGTCATTGTATAGGAACTTTTTAAGGATTGTTAAATGATCTGGTGATACTTACTCATTAATGCAAATGAACTGTATGATGTTTGGATTAGCTATAGAAAAAACCAGTTTGTGGTAAATATACACTCGAATTACCAATATGGTATGGGTTTTTGATATAATTGGCTAGGAGCCTGTCGGATTATAGCAATTTTTGCCCAGATCAAGGCGTTGGTTGAAAATTAAGCGGAGCCATATAGTTAATATTGCGAGCATTAATTTTTCACTAACAACGAAGAGATGGGGAAAAGGGCATAATCCGACAGGCTCCTAAATGAGATTGTACGGTATCTAAATAAGGAGGATGTATTATGGAAATAATTGTCGGCTCAGTTGCGCCGCTGAAAGCGCAGAGTCAAAAGCAACCCCAGATGAATAATTCTTTTATTGCCGCTCAATTGCTCCATGTCAGACCGCCGAGAAAAGGCATTGCAGGTCCATCGGGCATGGAGCGGCGAAATAAACCGGTGAGCGATCCTCGGATCGGCCGGGTGTTGACTCTTCTGGTGGCGGATGGTCGGCAGCTGCCTGCTGATATTGAGAGTGGGCGATATGAAGTTTCTTTGCGTTTTGTTCGTCGGTAGGTTGGATTGGTAGGGGCGGGGGGAGAGGCTTCAATTTATTCGTTAAATTAAGTGGTTGGTTCGGGCGGGTTTGGTTGGGATAAGTTTTGTTTAGTGGCATCTTTGACTTATCCCGCCTAGAAGGGTTGCGGGATACGTTTTGTTTCATGGCTTCTTTCACTCATCCCGCCCAAAAGCGTTGCGGGATAAGTTCCTTCACGAAATAATTTTCTTGTAAAAAGCACAAGAAAATTGTTTCTAAGTCACTAATAAGCGTTCATAGTCCAAATTCCACAAGGACAAGTATCTGCACAGAACCCGCAGGCGATACACTTTTTATCATCCGACACATATTCATAGTTGGCTTCCGAACCAAACTGATAGCCGCTTTCTGAGCCGAATTCAAGATCTCTTCTACTGATGGCGCCGGTGGGACAGATAGTCTCACAGAGGTGACAGTCGCGGCAAGAGGCACAGGAAAGACAACGGTTGGCCTGCTCCGTCTCAGTGCTGCCGGTTTCCATCGGAATGTAGTGGGTGATAGTCAAAGCCTTCTGAGGGATGACCGGCTTGTCGAAAGGTTTCCAGTCGATTCCTTGGCAATCGGCGATAATATATTCTGCCGCGGTTTTTCCGGCACCCAGAGCGTGGGTGGCAAGGCCGGGTCTTTCCACATCACCGATCGCAAGAACCTGTGCATCGGAGGTACGGTGCGCCTTGTCTGTGGTAACCCAGGCTGCTCCGCCGACGGTTATGGTCTCGACTGATTTCGGCAGAAAAGAGAGCGCGGGAATATCGCCTATGGAGATAATGACGGTTTGGGCCGGGATGAGGTCATTTTCATTGGTGAGTAACCCACTATTGGTAACTTTCTTGGTGATAACCGGCCATTGAAATTTGGCTCCAAGAGCCTCGGCAGCCTCTCTTTCCTTGCCAAAAGCGAGAGGTTTTTGAATATCCACCAGAGTCACACTTTCCGCACCGAGACGGTATGCCTCGCAGGCGACATCGCAACCAACGTTGCCGGCACCGATGACGACTACCTCTTTGCCAACCGGCAGAGGGGATGCACTTTTGGCTTTTTTGAGAAAGTCCAGGGCGGTAAGGACCTTCTCGCTGCCAGGAAAAGTTAATTTTCGAGGCACGTGGGTTCCGACTGCCACCACCACGTAGTCGAATTCTTTTTTCAGGGTGGTAAATTTTTCTTGAGTCATTGTAACACCCAGATTAACAAAAATATTGGGCATTTCAACAAACCGCTTCATTTCCTGGTCCCAGATGGCCTGAGAAAGACGTTCCCAGGGAATGACCTGGGCAAGTTTTCCGCCGATTTTTTCATCCTGTTCGAAGATATGCGCCTCAATCCCGGCCAAGGCCAATTGCCAAGCCGCATTCATTCCGGCAGGGCCCCCACCGATGATGGCTACTTTTTTATCCAGAGGTTCCGCTACGGCAGGTGCAGCAATGTGATTGACTGATCGGCCCAACACTTGCACATCGATGGAATCGTCTACTCCCCGGCGGGAACAGTTTTCCATACAGAGGTTGGGGCAGACTGCACCACATACCGAAGCCGGTAAAGGCGTATAGCGCAAAAGCATCTCATAGGCTTCATCAATCCGGCCTTCGCGAATAAGCCGCAGACGTTCAACGGTTGGGATATGCACCGGACAGTAGTAGGTGCATGGGGCAGCTGACTCACAGTTGGCCCAATACGGTTTTTTCCGGCGCAAATCGCCGGTAACAATGGTGTCGATGACGCTGCGATCAAGACCAGGTGCCAGATCGCGCAAAGGATCGCCGCCGAAGGCTTTGTTCCAGTGTTCATTTCTGAATTCGGCCATAGGCATGGGACCGGCAAACATCAGTGCTCTTTCCTGCGCAGTTATCGGTAGAAGCACCTGCCATTCATCGCGCCTGGACAAGGTCTCGAGAAGCTTGGGCTGCCGGATCTTGGTCAGGTAGTCGCCGATATTGGCCTGGAGCCACTGCCACTGTTCATCGTTTGGAACTGTCTGTTTGGCGTTTGTTTTAGAAAACGAATTATCGATCTTGCCGCGGAAATAGATCGTGCCGCCTACCATGCCGACACAGGGGCGGTAGCCGAGAATATTATTGGGGTTTTTGGGATTGACACCGCAGACAACGGCAATGCCGCCACAGTTGAATTCGGCAAAGGAGTCACCGGTGGAGCCCAGGATCCACAGCTCAGGGCGTGTGTATTCAGGGTTCCATTTGGTCATGGTCAACCCACGTGCGCCGATAGAGCCGCCGATGAATACTTTTCCATTGGCCATGGCGTTGCAGACACCGTTGGTCGCATCGCCGAGAACTGCGATCTCCGCACCAATGTTAAGGTATCCGACATCATCGGAACTCGAACCTTCGCAAATGATGGTGGTGCCGGGCATCCCCATACAGCCGAGACGCTGTCCGGAAGGCCCTTTTACGGTAATTTTTAGCCCTTCTTCCCGTTGGAGTCTGATGCCTATATTGTGCTGGCCATAAGATTCGAGGGTAAGGTCGACCGACGATGTCGCAGCATGTCGCACCATTTTCTCGAATTCCATTGAGCCAATCCGCTTACCTTGTTCATTGAGACCTTTTATAACCGTAGTAGCCACTGGAAACTCCTTAGTACAGAGGTGCCGAAGGGATTAGCCTCTTTGGGCACCACCTCTTTTAATTCTCTTATAATC
>CBDTUM010000012.1:0-49659 GCA_965363495.1 uncultured Desulfopila sp. | reverse complement strand
CGTTTGCAGAAGCGCCGATAAGTGTGGAACAGGCCAGATTTGGAAAAAGATACAACTTGACGGGAGTCCTACCGAATTGCCGGGCGGGAAAGACGGTTTCGAGCCGACCATTCCATTTATCGGCTAATGTTGTAAAGGTGCTGATGACGGCATTGAGGGTGCCGTTATTCTCGGTGGTAAGTTCTTCGTCGTGCGCCAGCTCGACCAACATCTGGTCAATCTGTGTCGTCAATTCCTTGTTTTCCTCCCGAAACGCAAGAGTCGATTGTAAGGCCTCTTCACTGGTATAGCCGATAAGGCCGGGAAGCTCAAGGCCGGGCAGAAGCGGGGCGGTCATGCTGGTTTTCTTTTCATATAACTCCAGCAGAATATCTCCTCCATCCTGACTGTCGGTCAGGAATAGCTCGCATTGCTGCATATTGCTTTCAAGAAAAAGCGTTTTCCAGCCATTAAATCTTTTCTTGATATTTCCTGAATGGGCGGCGTTCAGGTGACGTTCTACCTGATTGAGTTCGGCGAGAGGGCTGTTTTCCAGTTCGTCTTCCTCCATTTCCTGACTCTCACCATGCAGCTGTTGAAACAGCGCAGCCTGCTCATCGTCCAGTACCGCCAGATTGCGGGCTATTTCCTCTTCTTCCCGGTCGAGAATTTCGCCGATCGCCAGTACCAGCCGTGCCTGCCAGAGTTTTTCTTCTTTTCCGGTCAGCTGTGCTTGCTTCTGCCGCTCTCCTGGATGATGCAAAGAGGAGATGATCGCCTGCTCCGAATCCTCATCAACGGTTGAGACAGCGGATTGGGAAGCCAGAATCAACGAGCTCAATTGGGCGGCATAGTCGTCTTTTCGATTGTCGATGTCGGCAATTAAACGGACGAACCGTTTGCGGTTTTCACCCAGGGGACAGGGAGTATGTACTTGACAAAATCCTGATTTAATGAAACTATCTGTGGATTCTTTGCTGGAGTCGGCGGGGTCTTCTTCCACCGGCTTGATGAGGTGGATCTTCGGAAAGAGCAGATAAAGAGGATACTGGCGTATCGAATAAAGGGCCGTTGCTGGGAAATAAAGGGTATTGAGTGAGTTCATATGCAGAGTGTTAAAGAAAAATTTTCGTTTTATCTGTCAGCCGTAGTGTATGTGCTGTTTAATCTGCGGCTGGGAATCGATGCCCTTGCTACCATAAAAGCCACGCTCTGGCAGGTTGTCCAGACTGCACCCTATGTTGCCGGTATTACCTATGTCATCATCGCCCTTCTGCAATATATGGCCGACGGCGAAAAACTGCCATGGGACAGGCGGTTGCGGCTTTTCTTTGCACTTGGCATTATGGCGGGACTTTTTTACGGCATATATGAATACGCCGGAGTGGACGTCGGCAGGCAATAATACCTGGACTTAACTACTCTGTCACTCGGTAAATGGCAGACAAGGCCGCTTGTCAGCGTAAGAGCTGCTCCTTCTGCTGGTTGATTTTTTTATGTTCTACCTCCATGTTTCCAATCGCACCGAAAACCTGCTCCGTCATATGGCCGAGGTCATATGGGCGGATAAGCAGGCGAGCCTTTTTGCTACGGAGCTGTTTCTTATCCAAAGCCAGGGCATGGAACGGATGGTTGGCCAGAGCCTGGCCGATGCATTCCGTTCTTTTTGTAATTTTAAATTTTTCCTGCCTCTTGATTTCCTCGGTTTTGTCGCAGGCAAACTGGGGCTGGGAGTAAGTCCCGACGGCTTCCAGCGGCAGATCCTTACCTGGCGGCTCGATGGGCTGCTGCGGAATCTCTCTGGCGAGCAGTATGTGCCACTCATTTCCTATCTTTCCGAGGAAAATGGCGATCTTAAACAGTTTCAGCTGGCCCGGCGTCTGGCTAATATCTTTGATCAATATCAGATAATGCGGCCGGAGATGCTCCGGGAGTGGGATCGTGGGGTCCTTGTCACCAGCCATCCAGCCGAAATATGGCAGATGGATCTATGGCGCAGGCTGCTGGCCCAACCCGCCGGAACAGTTCATCGCGGCATGCAGTTTACCCAGGTAATCGACAGGCTGGACAGTGCACAGGATCTTACCGGATGCTTGCCGAAGCGCATCTCAGTTGTTGGGCTGCATACATTTCCACCGATGTATCTCAATTACTTAAACAGCCTGTCCAGTCACATGGATATTCACCTGTTCCTCCTTTCCCCATGCCGGAACTATTGGGGCAATGTGCAGAGCCGGAGAAAACAGTTTGAAGATCTGAGCAAAATAACTGACGATCAGCAGCAATTTGCAAGCGCGCAGGAGGAACATCATCCGCTCCTTGCCTCGCTTGGCAGCCAGGGACGCGATCTGCAGAATATGATGCTGGAGAATGCAAGTTTTGCTCTGGAGTTTGCAAGCTATGACGATCCTCTTGCCGGGAAAGATTATGCTGATGCGACACTGCTGCAAAGAATCCAGGCCGATCTGCTTGAGGGCTTTCTGCCGGCAGGACCGCATCCTCCATCAGCAGTTCTTGACGATACCGTCCAGGTAGTTTCCTGCCATGCAAAGCTCAGGGAGATAACCGTTCTAAAAGACCAGCTGCTGCACCTGCTGCACCGCGATAGCAGCCTGGAGTTACGTGATATAATTGTCATGGCCCCGGATATCCAGGAATACGCGCCGCTCATCCCGGCTGTTTTTGCTGATATCCAGCATTCCATTGCCGACCGAAGCCTGCGGCGACGCAATTCGGTGATTGCCGCATTTTTAAGTTTTCTTGATCTTTTCAGCGGCAGGTTTGGCTGGAGCGAACTCCTCGATCTGCTGCGCCGGCCTGTTATTTTTCCGCAGTTTCAGCTCAGTGCAACAGATCTGGATACTGTGCAGCAGTGGGTTACCGGGGCTGGAATCCGCTGGGGATTGTCCGCCTCGCAGCGCAGTCAAAATGGACTGCCCGAATATGCTGAAACCAGCTGGCAGGCAGGACTTGACCGGCTGTTTATGGGCTATGCGATAGACAGCGACGAATTTGTCGATGGCGTACTGCCATTTGGTGATATTGAAGGCAGAGGAGCGTATGCCCTGGGTGGTCTCTGTCAATTTGTCGAGCTGGTCGAAAGGGCACAGAGCGACTTTCAGCAGAATCGTCCGGTTCGCGACTGGTCGGAGCTGCTGCAACAGATTGTGCAACAACTCTTTGGAGAGGAGTATGAGCAGGAGCTGGTGGAACTGCGCAGCCTTGTTGGTGAGCTGGCCGGGCCGCTCAGCCTTTTTCACTCCGGTGAAGTCGGGTTTACGGTTATTCGCGAATGGTTTAATCAATCGGCGAAAGAGAGCCGCTCCAGCACCGGATTTCTCCGTGGTCAGCTTACTTTCTGTTCAATGTTACCGATGCGTTCGATACCCTTTAAGGTGGTCTGCCTTATTGGGCTCTGTGACGGCGTATTCCCGAAAACAGACAGGTATGACACCTTTGATCTAATGGGGACGAATTTTCGACGGGGCGACCGCTCGCCGCGCGCCGATGATCGCTACCAGTTTTTAGAGGCGCTGCTGGCGGCGCGATCGCTTTTCTATCTCAGCTATATCGGTCAATCGATTAAAACCAATGAAGAGATCCCGCCCTCAGTGGTGGTGACTGAATTTCTCGAGGTACTGGAAAACGGTTACGGGGTGGGGGACATCGTGGTCCGGCATCCGCTACATCCTTTCAGCAGCAGATATTTCAAGCAGCAGATAGACCGGAAAATATTCAGCTATGACAACTATTACTGCAAAACGGCTGTGGCTCTGCAGCAGCAAGAGCAACCGGCTACTGCCTGGTGGCAGGGGCAGCTTGACGACAAAAACGACAAGGTCGTCTTTGGTGATCTGCTGCGTTTTTATCGCAATCCGCAAAAGTTTTTTATTAATGAATGTCTGGGAATCCGGTTGGACGCCGGAGAAGATTTGCCGGATGACCGAGAGATGTTTACCGTGGCCGGGCTTGACAAATATGCTGTTGAAGAAGAAATGGTCAACCTGCAGCTTGCCGGAAAAGCAATCGATATCTGTAAAAAACTGCAGAGCCGAGGACAATGGCCGCTCGGCACCTCCGGCGAGCTGGTATTTATTGAAAAACGACGAAGCATCGAAGAATTTATTGTCAGGGTGCGGGCACAGCAGATGGGCGAAAAGTGTAGCGATTTACCGTTTGATCTGGCTATCGGCGACTATCGTCTTTTTGGCACGCTCACCAATATCCATGAAAAGGGGGTGGTGCTGGTTCGGTTTGGTAAGCTGCGGGGACGTGATCTTCTAGCAGGCTGGCTGCACCACCTGGTGCTCACGTATCTTCAACCGTCGGCCGAAACCAAGATTGTGGCCGAAGAGAGTGTTGTCACTTTTAGGGGTGGTGATGTCAGCCAGAGCCGGCCCGGTCTTGAGAGTTTGCTCGACTGTTTCACCCAAGGGTGTCGTGCGCCATCGCTGCTGTATGTCGAGCCGGCTTTTGTCTATGCCAGGCAGCTGGCAAATCCTAAGGCCCGGACGCCGCCAATTGAGAAGGCTCGGGAGCTGTTTGCGCAATTTCTTGAAAAAGGCTATGAGCCTGAATGGCAGCTTTTGCTTGGAGTCCAAGAAAGGGATGTCATCCTGGGTGACCAATTTGAGCAACTTTGTCAGGAAATAATGTGTCCAGTCTGGGGAGCAGCAGATGTCTGAGCGTTACCAGGTTTTCGACGCTGCAAGGCTCGTGTTAACGAGGGGAATCAACCTGGTTGAGGCAAGTGCAGGCACCGGCAAGACCTATGCTATCGGCATGCTGGTTTTGCGGGCGGTGGTTGAGTTACGCCAGCCTATCGATAGGATTTTGATTGTCACCTTTACCAAAGCCGCCACCGAGGAACTGAAAACCCGCATCCGGGCTCGGCTGGTTGAAGCCAGGAATCTCCTTAATGGTACATCGGCACTGTCCGTGGACAAGATTGATCAGACCCTGCTTGACTGGGCCGCGACTCTTGACGATGCCCAGGGAGCGCTTCATTGTTTGCAGCTGGCCCTCTATGATATTGACCGAGCCGGGATTTTCACCATCCACGGTTTTTGCCAGCGTATGCTGGTGGAGCAGGCCCTTGAGAGTGGTCAGCTCTTTGATGTTGAGCTGCTCGCCAATATAGATCATGTGCGTAATCAGGTGGCCGATGACTTCTGGCGGAGGTATCTCTATTCGCTCGATTTGTTGCCCTGTTCTGTTATTACCGGCGGCTTTGGAACTCCGGAAAAATTGCTGGCCAGTGTTGCTGCCGTTTTTGGCGGCAATGGACGACTCGAGCCGAGGGTCGGCCCCGTTGAAGATGTGCTGGTCGAGCTCAAAACGGCGATGGAAAGCATGGTCTCCTGGTGGTCGGAATACGGGGAGCGTTTATATGATTGTTTTGCTGCTGGTTTGGCTGAAGGCTGTTTCAAAAAACCGTTTAGTAATGATTTTGTGTCGTGGTTTACATCTATTGAATCATTTTTTAGGGGGGCACATTGCAGCATTCCGGACAACCTCCATCTGCTCGGTCGGCAGTTTCTTGTCGGTGAGTTGCATGGCACAAAGATCCGGGGCGATGCAAAAAAACAGGCCTACCTGGCTGACTGGTCCCTGCCCGATTACGAAATTGCCGCACTTTTAACGGCAACAGACAAACTGTTGCTTACTTTTCGGGTCAAACTGGCCGAGGAGCTGCGTACCGAAGTAAGCCGACAGCTCCTGCAGCATGGCAACATGGGTTTTAACGATTTGATAATCCGGTTGTCAGCTGCTTTACAAGGCGTACGGGGACGCTCTCTACAGCACATGCTCGGCGAACGTTTCTCGGTCGCCTTGATCGATGAATTCCAGGATACCGATAGTATGCAGTGGTATATTTTTTCCACTCTTTTCGGAGGAAAAAACCATTACCTGTATTTGATTGGTGACCCCAAACAGGCGATCTACAAATTTCGTGGAGCGGATATCCATTCCTATTTTCTGGCCAGGGAATCGGCAACCACCTTGCTGACTCTTGAAAAAAATTATCGATCGCATCCTTTTTTAGTAGCCGAGATCAACCGGCTCTTTGGTTCCAGAACCAGACCGTTTTTTTTCGAGGAAGAGATTCTTGGCTACCACTCGATCGAGGCCGCGAAAAAAGAGGGAGAAATTGATTTGGTTCAGAACGGCAAGTCCCTGGCCGGAATGGTCTACTGCACACTCGTTCCTGAACCGGAGGAAAAAAACGGTCGTTGGACCTCCGGTAAAGCGGCCGTCGCCTTGCGCAGGTTCATCGTTGCTGAACTGGGGAGCCTGCTTGATCCGATTGCTCCCGCACTGCTGCAAGCCTCCACGAAACAGCTTCAGCAACGGCCACTGGCGCCACAGGATATTGCCATCCTGGTCCGCAGTAACAGACAGGCGGAGGAATATCGCCAGGCACTGGCCGAGGCGGCAATTCCAGCAGTGATCGGCAGCAGGCAATCGGTCTTTCATACCAGCGAGTGTCGGGAAATGCTGCTGCTCCTCCAGGCCATCGCAGCACCTGGTGAGACGGCACGACTTAAATCGGCGATGACCATCTCATGGTTCGGCCTCTCCGGCGATCAGCTCTATCGATTGTGGCAGGATGAACAGCAACTGAGCCATTACCACAGCCGATTTCTGCAATATAATCAGTGTTGGCAGGAGCAGGGCTTTCTGCCCATGATGAACAGACTCCTGATAGCAGAAGAGGTTCTGCCCACCCTGGCCACCAGACAGCTGGCCGAAAGGGCCATTGCTAATATCCATCACCTCCTCGAGCTGGTTCAGGAGCAGGAAAACGCCGAAAATCCGGGGATAGCACAGTTGCTCCAGTGGCTGTACAAGATGATGCAGGATGAGCGGAATACCGAGAACGCTGAGCTGCTGCTGGAAAGCGATGAGCAGGCTGTGTGCATTGTGACCATGCACAGCGCCAAGGGCTTGGAATATCCGGTGGTTTTTTGCCCCTATCTCTGGTATAGCAGCAACCGGATACAATCAGAGAAATATCAGATAAGCTGCCACGATGCTGAGCATCAGCTGGTTATCGATCTTGGTTCCGACCAGTTTGCAGCCCGTCGCGAGCAGGCGGCGCAGGAAGAAATGGCTGAAGAGCTGCGGCTGCTCTATGTTGCCCTGACGAGGGCGCAAGTCCTCTGTTACACTGCCTGGGCTGACGTAAAACCATCAGGCAGTGTTGGTGATTCCTGTCACTCCGCCCTTGGCTATCTGCTTTTTCCGGACGGTTCTAGCGACTCTACGCTGCAGCAGCAAAAATTTACCTCTTTGGCTGAAGATAAGCCGGTGCACCATCGCATTGTTGGCCTCAATGTGCCGATCAGAACAGCACCTCAAATCGTTCAAGAACAGGAGCTGCACCCGCTGCCACCTTCAGGACGTTCCATTTATACCGACTGGCAGATGTCGAGCTTTTCGGCTCTGGCATCGATCAGTGAATATGACCATGAAGATGCGCCGGCGTATACACCAGCCATGGACGGTCATCCAGGCTCTGTTGCGGTCATTGGGCTGCCTGCCGGGCCAAATTTTGGCAATGTCATCCATGATCTTCTGGAATGTTTGTCGTTTTCGGCAATTGCCGGGCAAGAGCAACAGGAAACACTGGTCGATCTTCTCAAACAAAAATGTGTACGCTATGGGGTGGACGCTGCGCCGCGTGAGGTTCAGCAATTGCTGGAGCTGGTGGTCACCACGCCCCTTACCGGGGAGAGCTTTTGTCTGGCCATGCTCGCCGAGAGTCAGTGTTTAAAAGAAATGGGTTTCTATTTTCATCTCAGTCGCCTGGCAACTGAGCAGATCAACAGTATCCTGGCGGACGAGCCAACGGTCACCCCTCTTGCCCATAAGGAAATGCGGGGATATCTCACCGGCTTTGTCGACCTTATTTGCGAGTATGGGGGCAAGTATTATATTCTTGACTATAAAACGAACTATCTTGGTGAGTTGATGGCCGACTACGGCGCCGATAAGCTGGCCGCCGCCATGCAGTCGCACAATTATGGACTCCAGTACTGGATTTATACCCTTGTCTTGCATCGCCATCTGCAGAATGTACTGCCGAATTATCGTTATGACCTCCAGTTCGGCGGGGTGATGTATCTTTTTGTGCGGGGCATGTCCCCGGAAATTCCTGGCAGCGGGGTGTATTGCACCCTCCCAGACTATGATACACTGCTGGCACTGGATCAGGCAATAGGAGGGACGGAAGATGAGCGGGCAGGACTATAATCTTCTCGATATCCATTTTTCCAGGTTTCTGGCCGACCGGTCCTGTTTGTCGGGAAGCGAAAAAGACCGGTTTCAGCAACTGGTCAGAACCCTCACCGCCGCCCATGATGCCGGACACGCCTGCCTGGCTGTTTCGAAGAGTGATGCACATTTTCTGAAAGACCTTCCTCCGGTATCAGATGGTGGGCAAACACCTCTGGTTCTGCACAACTGCCGACTCTATCTGCACCGGTATTATCACTATGAAAAGCGCCTTGCCCAGCAGATCAGCGTCTTGGCGGCGATGAACGTATCGCTGCCTGTTCCGGAAAATGTACTTGACTGTTATTTCACGGGGGACGGGGGAGGCACCGACTGGCAGAAAGAGGCCGCAAAAATCGCCCTGCATAAAACACCGACACTTATTTGCGGTGGCCCTGGCACCGGGAAGACTACTACGGTGGTTAAAATACTGGCCCTCCTACTGCAGGGCGCCGGGCGAAAGCTTGACATAGCCCTCGCCGCACCTACCGGCAAGGCTGCCATGCGACTCAGTGAATCGATCAGCAGTAGTCTTAAGAGGATGCAGCTGCCGGAAGAAATCGCTGGCTTTTTGCCCACCCAGGCAACAACCTTGCATCGTTTGCTTGGCTACAGGCACCATTCGCCGCAGTTTCGTCATAACCGGCACAACCCGATGGGCTGGGACGTGGTGGTGGTTGATGAGGCGTCAATGGTCGATCTGGCTCTTATGAGCAAGCTTGTCGATGCGTTGAAGCCCGGCACAAGGTTGCTGCTTCTTGGCGATAAAGACCAGCTTGCTTCGGTCGAATCCGGAGCGGTACTTGGCGATTTTATTAAAAGTTTGCCGGAAAACACTGTCGAGCTCCAAAAAAGCTATCGTTTCGACGATAACATAAAACAATTAGCCGCTAGCATTAATACTGGTGACAGTGCAAAAGCCTGGGCGCTGCTGGCAGAATCGACAACCGATAATATTGCGATCCTGCAAACGGATTTGATCGAATATATCAGCCACCATTATGCTCGGTTTATGGCCGAGGTGTACCGGTGCCCCCGGCCCGATGTCGGGGAGCTTTTTCGTTCCTTTAATCGTTTTCAGGTTCTTTGTGCAATTCATTATGGCAGTCGGGGTGTTGAGGGAATTAATCGTCGGGTGGAGCTGTCGCTGACCAGAAGGGGATTTGGTTGTCCTTCAGATAGCTGGTATCCCGGCAGGCCGGTGCTCATAACCAGAAACGATTACAGCCTCGATCTTTTTAATGGCGATATCGGTATTTGTCTCACGGATCCGGCTGATGATTCTGTGAAGGTCTGGTTCGCTGCGACCCATGGCGGCTTGCGAAGCTATTCCCCGTATCGTCTGCCGCCCTGCGAAACTGTCTTTGCCATGACCATTCATAAAAGTCAGGGTTCGGAATTTGACGAAGTTGTCGTTGTCCTGCCGGAAGAAGATAACCGAATCCTCAGTCGGGAACTGATCTATACCGCTGTCACCCGAGCAAAAAAAACGGTACGGTTGGTCACCCAGAAGCAGGTGTTTCAACAGGCCTTATCGCGAAACATTGAGCGTTGCAGCGGTCTGGCCGATCAGTTTGGGGAATGCTTAAGCCGATCGCCGGGGTATTGAAATGCAATACCACAGCACAAAAAAATATCGTGGCCTGTTCGTCGTCGATTTGGATGGGACGCTGTTGACCTCAGAACGGCGGATTGCCCGGCAAGACCTGGATGCACTCGAGCAATTGCGGGAAATGGAGTATCTAGTTGCCATCGCCACGGGAAGATCCAAATATTCTTTTGATCAACTCATGCTGCAACTCGGCTGCTCCGGGTCGTCAAGTCCGCTCCCTGTTGATTATGTTATTTTTTCAACCGGCGCTGGTGTCATGGACTATCCGAGACAAAAACTCCTGAAAAGCTACACTCTTTGTCTCGACGAGGTCCGCCGGACAAGCGACTATCTGCAAATTGCCGGTCTCGATTTTATGATCCATAAGCCGGTACCCGACACCCATCATCTTCTCTATAGCGTGAGTGGCGGCGATAACCCGGATTTTAACCGGCGGCTGGCACTGTACCACGACTTCGCCAACCCTTTGTCTCTTGCGGCGCTGGAAAAATTTGCCGGAGCCACCCAGATTCTCTGTATTGTTGCCGATGAAAGCGGGCATGCTGTCGCAGCCGATATTGCCGCCACCTGCAAACAGTGCAGCGTTATTAAAGCTACCTCACCTCTTGATGGCGTATCGCTTTGGATCGAGATATTTGCCCCGACCGTATCTAAGAGTAAGGCGGTCAGGTGGCTTGCCGATACTGTCGGTCTGCACCAGAAAAACATCTGCGCTGTCGGGAACGACTATAACGACGTCGATCTCCTCCATTGGGCAGGACAAGGCTTTCTGGTCGCCAATGGACCACCGTCATTACAATCATGTTTCCCAAGTGTTGCGTCAAACGATAATGGCGGTGTTAGAGAGGCCGTTGCTCGTTGGCTGGCTGCAGAAAATTGATCTTTACAGATATCAGTCGGAGTGACATAATGCGTACCGAAAAGGTGCATCTCTATGAAAGGCCTCTGGCGGGTGGAGTTGTCTCGACAGGGACTAATGGGTAGGTTTGTTGCTCTTAGTGTCTCAGGGGAGGCTGATATGGTTCGAGTGGTTGGAGTCCGGAGCAGGTATCGTGCACTTGTTGTATTTGGGGTGTTGCCGATTCTCTTTTGTGTGCTGTTATTTTCCTCACTGTGCGTGGCTGCAGAAAAAACAGCGAATTCGGCGGGACAGGTCCGGATGGAAATCTTTGGCAAGGTGCTCAACTCGCACAATATTGGAGTAGGCGATGCCGCAATCCAGGTCTTGCTGGACGGAATCCCTTTGGAAACCGTTGGTGATGACGGGCATGGAGAGGCCAACGACACCCTCATGACCGAGAGCGACGGCAGTTACCAGGCTCGATTCTGGCTGCAGGCCGGGGCGATCACTGACGAAAGCAAGCTGGAAATCACCGCCTACAAACCGAGTTTCACCAAGAACAGCTCTGCAATCAAAGGGCGCGAGCTGGCCAGGGATGGCGGGGACTTTATTGGCCTGGCCGATCTGCAGATTGATCGCACCACCGGGCCTGCCTTCTGGATCGCGACAGTCGTCTTTGTCCTCGCCTATATTTTAATATCTTTCGAACTGCTGCACCGAACCATGGCCGCCATGCTCGGGGCGTCTCTCATGCTGGTCATATCCTATACCTTCGGCACGCTGAATCCGGAATATCATATCCTCTCCTACGAAAGCGCCATCAAGGCGATCGATATGAATGTCATCTTCCTGTTGATGGGGATGATGATCATTGTCGGTATTTTAAAGCATACCGGTATTTTTCAGTGGTGTGCCTACAAGTGTTATCAGCTGGCCCGTGGCAATGTGTATATGCTGGCCATCATCCTCATGAGTTTTACTGCTTTTGCCTCTGCTTTTCTCGATAATGTGACCACCATGCTGTTGCTCACCCCGGTGACAATCGAGATTGCCGTCTCGCTTGGAATTACCCCGCTGGCCCTGCTTATTCCTGAAATTCTCGCCTCAAATATCGGTGGTACGGCCACTCTTATCGGCGATCCTCCCAATATAATGATCGGTTCTTACGCCAACCTGAATTTTCTGCAATTTGTCGAAAATCTCGCCCCGGTCTGTGTCGTCGTCATGTTCCTGCTGTTCGTTTTTTCCAGATATGTTTTTCTTAAAGAATTCAATAAGGCCAAGGTTGATGACATCCAGAAGTTTATTATCGAGCTGCGTGAGGAATATAAGATAACCGATGCAACCCTGCTTGGCGTAGGGATGGTAATCATGGCAATCGTTGTCGCGCTTTTTCTCACCCATGGTATCTGGCATATGGAAGTGAGTATCGCCGCCCTGTTCGGCGCATCGATGTTGTTCACCTTCGGCCTTCTAACCAAAAAAGTTGACATGCTGGAGTTGATTGAAAAAGATATTGAGTGGAGTACCCTGCTGTTTTTCATGTTTCTCTTCATGCTGGTCGGTGGCGTGGAGGAGACCGGATTGCTCGATATTATTGCCGACGGGGTGTTGTATCTGGCGCAGGGCAACCTGATTGTATCGATTTGTCTGGTTTTGTGGGTGTCGGCGATTATGAGCGCCTTTGTCGACAACATCCCGTTCACTGCCACCATGCTGCCGATTGTTGCCTATTTAACGCAGGTGATTCCGGGGGCGGAATCCGGAGTATTATGGTGGGCACTGGCCTTCGGCGCCTGTTTTGGCGGTAATGGGACGATGATTGGTGCCAGCGCCAATGTGGTCACTTTGGGGATTGCCGAGTCGGCCGGCCATCCGATTCGATTTTTCCAGTTCATGAAGATAGCCTTTCCGTTCATGTTGCTCAGTGTAGTCGTCGCCAATGTATGGTTGTTGCTTGTCTATTGAAACTTGCCCACTGGTTCCCATGTAGCACATGGGAACCAGTGGGCAAGGATAGCGAAGGAGTTCCGTCATGAAAAAGAATATTCCGGCTCTTACCCGTCTGTTGCTTCCGGTAAAGGATTATGAGCTTTTTAAAAATGTCCTGCCGCTTGTTGAGTTGGTGTCGAGTGCAATGGCAGGCGATCTGGAGAAGGTCGATCTGCTGCATGTCGTCGGCGGATCATTTATGAGCACCCATTTGGATAATATCGATTTTCGGGCCGGACGTGTGCTTTCCTCCGAACTGATGCAGCGGCTGCGCGAAACGCACTACCAGGAATTTGTGAACCCGTTGCTGTCCCATGTTCAGGAACTCCTACAAAAAAGTGGCGTCGTCCTCCAGGCCAAGGTTCAGGTCGAGGATGGGGACCCGGTGAAAAAAATTACCGCAATATGCGAGGATGAAAAGTATTCAACGTTGATCATGAGCCGCAGGAAAGGGGAGGAAGATGGTTTATTCATGGGAACCGTCCTCAACGGAGTCTTGAACCGGCATATCAGCGCCACCTTTTATCTTGTAGGCGAAGAAGGTTTTGCAACCGGGGTATCTCCTGCGGCCCGCATTATGATTGGAATCGATGGTTCACCCACCTGTTTCCGGGCTGTTCAAGAGGCCGTGGTCATATTAGAAAAGGTAACTGAACGTATCGAAGCGGTTTCTCTTGTCAACGTCCTTGATCCGTCTTGCCTCTATGATGAGAGTGGGGTGGATTGTCAGCAGCTGAGCGTTGCCGCATATAAATATATGCAGGAAGCAGAGGATCTCCTGACCAAGACAGGCGTGCCGAAATCGAAAATTATGGCCACCGTCCTCCATGGTAAGCCTGGTAAGGTTTTGACGGCACATGCCCAGGATTTTGACGCGACAATGTGCTACGTTGGCCGCAGGGACCGATCAAAAATCGCCGAAGTCCTGCTTGGATCAGTAAGTGGCGATTTTATCCGCCGCTGTCGGAAAAAAACGATAGTTCTGGTTAGTTGACTCATTGCATCTCGTTTCCCTCGCTCCAGCGTGAAAAACCATATGCAAAAGAGCCCAACAAAAGATCCAAATCAAATTAATGTTGAATCGGGTAGTACTGCCCCTCACATCCAACAGCAAGCAGTGTCATAGACGAATTCAACAGCAAAACGACCAGACCCGGTGGTGCCTGAGAAAAAGCCATAATGGCGGTTTACCGTCAAATACAAACTCCGAATACTATTGACGCTCGCGCTGCCACGGGTAGTTCGGCAGCTGCATAAATCGACCGGGTGACGGGAAAATATGTTGCCAATTGATGTGTGCTCCACTGAGCATTGCCTGATTACAGGCGTTCCAGACTCGTTCAGGAGAATTGTTGTGGTTGGCCGCAGTGCAGACAATGCGTCCCTTTCTCGCCATGTCTTTCAGGCAGGTATTTATATAACTCCGCAATATTGGATGTGGCCCAACCTCAATAAAGATATTCGTACCATCGGCTATCATATGTTTAATTGCCTGTTCGAAAAGTACCGGTTTGCGGATGTTATTCCACCAGTATTCTGCGTTAAGCTCCTTGCCTTCCAAAAGATTGCCGCTGACCGTTGAATAAAAGGGAATAAGTGATTTGCGGGGTTGGATTCTGGCGAGTGCAATCCGGACACCGGTTTCGATTTCATTCATAGCCAGACTGTGAAATGGGTAGTCGATATCCAGCCGTTTGTGGCAGATTTTACGATCAGCGAGGTGTGTTTCCAGTTGTTGCAGCAAGAGAGAGCTGCCGGCAATGGTCACGCCGCGAGAGCTGTTGATCCCGGCAAAGGTAAGTGCTGGCCATAAACCAAGTTCAATGAGCAGCTCCATCGCCGCTTCCTGGCCTAAGCTCATGGCGGTCATTGATCCCTTGCCTTTGGTCGCTCGCTGTAATTGACTACGTTGAAAGATCACTTCAATTGCTGCTTCAAGCGTTAAGGCTCCTGCTGCCCAGGCTGCCGCTACTTCACCGACGCTATGTCCGGCAACAGCTACAGGATAAAGACCACGATGCCGGAGCATTTGGGTTATTCCCACCTGGAGAGCAAACAACGCGGGCTGGGCTATTTCCGTATATGCATATCGCCCCTGCCCGTTTTTCCCGGCTAGTTCGTCTAGAAGCGAGAAGTCGGCATGACGACGAAAGAGGTCGTCGACTTCCTGAATTGCTCTTCGGAAAATTGGTTCTTCCGTAAGGAGTTGTTTGCCCATTCCTTCCTCTTCCGAACCGTTGCCCGAATAAATAAAAGCAGCACCGTGTGGCGCTTTGAGTGCGACTCCGGTTTCCAGGGAGAGGTTCTCCAGCTGATTATTGGCATAATTGAGCAGTTCGTCAGCAATGCTTTCTGTCGTCGTCCCATAGAGCATTAACCGGTGATCGTGCACTTCGCGATTCAAGGCAGCATTTGCAGCAATGTCGTAGAGGTCAGACTGGTTGTGTTGCGTGAGAAAAAGAGCAAAATTTCGTGCCACCTGTTTGAGGGCGATCTCATTTTTGGCAGAAAGTATGATTGGCAGAAGGGTGTTGCGGGGCAGTTTGTAAGGCTTTGACTTACGCTGTTGGTAACTTTCCAGAATGAGGTGCGCATGAGCACCTCCAAAGCCGCAGGAATTGACGCCAATGATAAGTTTGCCAGTTTTTCCCAGAGGCCTATTATTGGTAACAATCTCAAGATTTAATTCTCTAAATGGAATCTGGGAGTTGTCCGTTTGAAAACCAAGAGTTGCCGGTACCATGCGATGCTGGAGGCAATACAGTGCTTTTACCAGACCTGCAACGCCAAAGGCGGCCTCCAGGTTGCCGATATTATTGTGCACCGAGCCTATGAGGAGCGGGTTATTGAGGGGACGGCGTTGGCCGAGTACATTACCTATAGCCAGAGTTTCAAGCGCGTCACCAAAGGTGGTACCGATTCCGTGCGTTTCCAGATAGTCAATTTCGGCAGGCTCGATGTCGATTTGAGCATAAGCCTGTTTCAATAAAGCGATTTGAGATGCGGCATCGGATGCGGTCAAATAGGTTTTTCGACCATCTGTTTTGAGAACAGAATTTGCTACAACGGCTAAGATTGGATTGCCGTCGCTTAGCGCCTGGTCGTAATCCTTAAGAAAAAAAACACCACCACTTGCAGATTGTACGCATCCCTCACGACTGACGCCAAACACGCGGCGCTGTCCCTGCGAGGACAACATGGATGTTTTGGAGTAAGCACGAAAACCAGAGGGATACAAATGCAGGGTGATTCCACCGGCAAGTGATTGCATGCTCTCTCCGGAGAGGATCGAGTGGCAAGCCTGGTGCAAGGCAACCATGGAAGATGAACATGCGGCATCAAGTGTTTTGCTGGGACCGCATACATCAAAAAAATTAGCTATGTGTTTTGCGGCTATGCTCGCAGTGTTGCCGGTCGCAACAGACGAGTCCATAGCTGCGAAATCATGGGTGAGTTGAGAGCAAGGGTCTGTTTTGGCAATACCTATAAAGACGCCGCACCGACTGCCTCGAAGAGAGGAAGGCTTGATCCCGGAATTTTCCATTGCTTCCCAGCTTAATTCTAGCAGTAGGCGTTGAGGTGTGTCCACCGAGGATGCTTGTCTTGGGGAAATACCAAAGAACTCTGCATCGAAGGTAGAGCTGGTTCGCGGGTGCTCTTTGCTCAAAAGGAGGAGAGTCTCCTTAGACCATCTTTGTGGGCTGACCTCAGTCACCAGGTCTTTGCCATTGAGCAGGTCCTGCCAGTATCGGTTGGTAAGGGTTCTCGGTAATCTAAATGAAAAACTAATAATTGCGACACGTTTAGACATAATTCCATTTTGTGATAGACATTTATTGGTAAAATCTGCATCAAGTCGACACGGGCTATTTTTTATAATCAATATTCGTTAATTAAGCAAAAGTACAATCGCACGATGCAGTGAAAATGTTTGCGGAAACCAAAAAACCTTATTATTGCAGTAGATTGTCTTTTTTATAGTCCTGTCGCTATGATAGTGAATCTCAAAGTTGGCTGGAAAAGGAGAGTCTTATCCGGGGTTTTGGTGAACAACATGGTTTCCACTTGATGGGATCATTATGTACTATCTTTATGGAATTACTATACATTGCCATGCTAATTTAAATTGCCTATCATTTTCTCCAACAAAGGTATCAATAAATGTTCGAGAGTTTTTGTTAGTTCGAGTACTATGAAAACATTCTCTAAAAATTGTATTTATTAGATTAATTTTAACTGGGTTATGTGATGAATGAAAAAGAGTTGCAGAAGCAATTGCAGACGAAGGTGAAGAAAAAACTCGAGCCGCTGTTTGCCCGTTATAAAATGGACTTTGGCGGCATTGATGCAGCCTTGAAATGGAAACCGATCGTACTCATTATCGGTAACTATTCATCGGGCAAATCGACGCTTATAAATGAGCTTGTGGGGCAGCATATACAGCGCACCGGACAGGCTCCAACCGATGATTCTTTTACTATCATCACTTCCGATCCAGGCATCAATAATGTGGAAACTCCAGGGTCGACTCTGGTCAATGATGAACGTCTGCCTTTTCAGCATTTCAGAGGCTTTGGCGAAAAACTGATTTCTCATATCTGTATGAAGCAGGTTTCAAGCCCGGTGTTGGAGAATATGGCCATCATTGATAGCCCCGGGATGATTGATGCCACCAGTGAAAATGACCGAGGCTACGATTATATGAAGGTGCTTGGTGAGTTTGCCAAGATTGCTGACCTTATCGTACTGATGTTTGATTCGCATAAGACTGGTACCATCAAGGAATCATACGAAACTATTCGACACACTCTGCCTGAGAAATCGGGAGAACATCGGATCGTTTTTGTCATGAGCAGGATTGACGAGTGCGATCATTTGAGTGATTTTACCCGCTCTTACGGCACGCTCTGCTGGAATATGTCTCAGATGACCGGACGTAAAGATATTCCGCATATCTATCTCACCTACGCACCGTCAGTTGTCGACCCGAACACCGTGGCTGAAGGCTGGCCACAAGAGCGGGATGAACTCATCGAAAAAATAAAAAATGCCCCGGGATTTCGTATTGGTCATATCCTGGAGGACATCGACCGCCAGTTGAACGAATTGCAGATTGTCGCTGAGGCGGTCAGCGAGTTTCTCAACCGGGCGACCAAGGTTTTTTGGAAATATGCCAAAATAACCGTCAGCGTTGCGCTGCTGCTCTTTTTCTTTGGTGATGTTGTCCTTAATGCCATATTTTCATTTCCAGAGAATACCCTTATTACCTCGATCAGGAATAGTCAATTCTCCCTCGCCAACTTAATCGTACCGGGTGCCCTTGCAGCTGTTACCTTGTTTATCGGTTCTTTTGGCTATAGCAAGATAGCCTTTAAAAAGCAGCGTAAAAAGGCCATGCTCAATGGAGCAGACCTGGTAAAACTTGACAATGATTATCGCAAAAATATGTGGCGCAAAATGGAATTTAAGGCCAAAGAAAACCTGCAGGATTTAAAGGTCAAAGACCTGTGGAGCGGCTATGGCAGAGGAATGGCCAAAATTCAATATTTCTTGAACAATGATCTCAAAAAGTATTATGAAAAAATTGTAACCTAACAGTTTTGGATGGACTGTGTGATTGGGTCGAGTGATGGCATGTGTCCATTTATCGGCCCATTTTTTTTGGTAAGCATTCATCGGCACCGAAGCCGTTTTGTCTTCGGCCTTTAACCCGGATTTCTCACCTGCAGATATCAGCACATCTGCTGGCCCTTCGGTGAACATTGTGAGAAATATTTCGCTGAAGTGGAAGAAAAAGCATTGAAGTTGCTGTTGGTCAATTTTGCCTGGGAAGTATTATGCAATCAGATGTGGAAAAAACAAAAGAGGAGCTCCTTCTCGAGTTGGTTAAGCTACGGCCAAAGGCTGAAAAAGTAGAGGAGCTGCGAGTGAAACTGGCAAGCCTGCAAATTAAATATGCCAGTCTAAAGAAGAATTTTGCCGATTGCAACCGAGAATTTAACCTGGAGTGCAAGCAACATAGTCAGATCAAGAAAGCGCTGCAGATGCTGCAATTGATTGTTGATCGAAGTCCGGTCATATTATTTCGCCGACCTGCTGGCGATCAACTGCATCTGGAATATATTTCTGAAAATTTACGGCAGTTCGGGTATGAGCCTGAAGAATTTCTTTCCGGCCGCCTTACATTTCGAGATATTGTCTATCCCGATGACAGAGAAAAAATTAGAGAGGAGATCAGTCAGTATGCCAGTGCTGATGTCGAGGAGTATACCCAGATATATCGCTGTCTGACCAGGACCGGGGAGATACGTTGGGTTGAAGATCAGACCTCAGTTGTCCGGAACGAAGCCGGCGAGAAAACCCACAATCAAGGAATTCTAATTGACATTACCAAACGAAAACTCGCCGAAGATGCACTGCGAAAGAGTGAAGAGAAATTTCGTCGAATTGTCGAGACGGCAACAGAGGGCTTTTTGCTCATGGACGAAAAATTCGTCATCGTCGACGTTAATAACGGCTGTTGCAGGTTGCTTGGATATGGGCGAGCGGAGTTGATAGGAAGAACCCCGCTGGATTTTTTTACTGACCAGTTCAGACAAGTTATGTCCTCCAATAGAGAAGCTCTGCAGGCAAAAGAGTCGCGTGAGTCTGAAGGGACCGTTGTAGCAAGAGACGGCAGACATATTCCGATATTGATTCATGGCAATACTCTCAGGAACGATCAGGGACATGTCATCGGCAATATGGCCTTTATCACTGATATGACAGAACACAAAAAAGCCCTGATACTTGCAGGGGAGGTGCAAAAAAGTTTACTCCCCCGCGATAAACCTCATGTTCAAGGGTTCGATATTGCCGGAAGAACTATCTCTTGTGACGAGATTGGCGGAGATTATTTCGATTATTTCTGGCGGAATGAACAGAAAGATGGCCCGTTCAATGTTGTGGTTGGCGATATATCCGGCCATGGCGTGGATTCGGCTCTTTTGATGACCACAGCTCGGGCTTTTTTGCGCATGCGGGCATCGCAACCGGGAACTATCGCCGAAGTGATTACCGCCATGAATCACCATTTAGCCCAGGATGTTCTTGAAACCGGCCGATTCATGACACTTTTTTTCCTGACCCTCGATCCGGAACAAAAATGCCTGAGCTGGGTCCGTGCAGGCCATGATCCCGCCATTTTTTATGATCCGGTCCTTGATGCCTTTACTGAACTGAAAGGCAGTGGGATTGCTCTTGGAGTCGCCTACGGCTTCGAGTATAGCGAAAACAGGAAAGACGGTTTAACCACCGGCCAGATAATTGCTGTTGGCACAGACGGTATCTGGGAAGCATTCAACCGGCAGGGGGAGATGTTTGGTAAAGTTCGATTTTGTGACATCATTCGCAGGAAAGCTTGTTTGCCTGCTGGCGAGATCCTCAATGCGGTGTATGACGAACTTGACCAGTTTACAGTGGGACAAAAGCCGGAGGACGATATTACGCTTATGGTTATCAAAATCGATGGAATTGAGTAGACAAGAGGGCTCTTTGGTGAGATTTTTATCAGTTAATCCGATCGTCCAAACAACTGCCAAAGGATAGATACTATGAAAAAGAACCAGACCAGGCAGATCAGAATTAACAGAACAGTAAAAGAGCTGGTAAAAATTTACGGAGTCGGCTTTTTTATCGCCTGCCTGATTACAGTGATCGCCTATCAGTTTGTCGCACCGGCGCCACCGAAGACGCTCACTATTGCCACGGCCAGCGCTGATGGAGCGTATTTTGCTTTTGCACAGCAATATCGGCACTTTTTGGCCAGACAGAACATCGATCTGCAGATTCTTGAAACAGCAGGCTCCCAGGAAAATCTCAAACTCCTGGCAGATAAAAAAGTTGAGGTAGCTTTTTTGCAGGGAGGGGTAGGCAATGAGAAAAACTACCCCGAGTTGAGGGGGCTGGCGAGTATATACCTGGAGCCATTATGGATCTTTGTCAACAAGGGTCTTAAGGTCGCCAATATTGCTGATCTTATCGGCAAGCGCATCGCAATCGGGCCTGAAGGAAGCGGTACGCGGCATATGGTCATGCAGCTTTTGCGCGACAATAATGTATCCGGGTCAGAAAAAATTACCATCCTGCCGCTTGGGGGAAAGGACGGGGCAAAAGAGCTTCTGGCACACAATATCGATGCTCTTTTTGTTGTCACCAGGGCCGATTCGCCCCTTATCCGGGAGCTTGTTCTTGATCCGCGAGTGGAGCTCGTTAATCTGGTCCGTGCCGAATCCTATGCCCGTCTGCATAAGTATCTTTCCCATATTGTTTTACCTGAAGGGGTTCTCGATATGGAGCACAACATTCCTGACCGGGATATCCATCTTATTGCCCCGGCAGCAACTTTGGTGGCAAATGATCTGTTGCATCCGGCGTTGACGGATCTGTTCATGCAGGCTACGGTCGCCGTACATAAGGATACGACGATTCTTACCACAGGAAAAGAATTTCCATCGCCGGAAAAAGTTGATTTCCCACTCAACAAAGAAGCCGAACGGTTTTATCGAAACGGGCCGCCGTTTCTGCAGCGATATCTGCCCTTCTGGGCAGCGTCGCTTATTGATCGGCTCAAGCTAATGCTGCTGCCGATGGCGGCTCTTATTCTTCCGCTGACCAAGGTATTGCCTCCCACTTACCGCTGGCGGATGCGTTCCCGTATCTATCGCTGGTATGATGAACTGCATGAGCTTGACCTGCAGGCCAGAGAAGACGTCGGCATTGGGGATATTACTTCAGTAATAGCCGGCCTTGATGCAATAGAGGATGAGGTGCGGCAGGTGGAGGTGCCTCTTGCCTATTCAGACGAACTGTATAACCTTCGATTGCATATCGAACTGCTGCGCAACCAGCTGAGTCGGCTGGCAGAGAGCCCTGGTTCCCATGCGCCGCATGGGAACCAGGGGGCGGACGCCATTAAAATGTAACTTTTTCGGCCGCTGCGACCAGCCCGACAAATTCCTTTTCCCATTCCTGCCCGCCAATTGTCTCGGCCAGGAGAACCGCCATATGTTTTGGTACAATATGCATATCTTCGTTACGACCAAGCCCTGAGATACACGACGGACAATTTGTTGCCATAATCGTTGTTTCATTACCTGTTTTGAGGGCGGCAATCGATTGTCGCTTACGCTGCAGCATAGCATGGGAAATATCCGGCCTGGAAATGGCAAGGGTCCCGGCTTCGGAGCAGCAGTTGGCAACGCTCGTCACCGTTGTATAGAGCCTTCCGAGCAGGCTGGTTCCTTCACCGTTAAAGGAGTCATGACACGGGGCGTGATAGAGTATTGGTTCCGGTCTTTTGGCACCGTATTGGTGTGTGCTATTTTCCAGGACAAACTGGGAGATATCTTCGATGCGGCAATCAAATATTTCAGCGCAACCCATTTCAAGCAGAGACTCGCGACAGGTGCCGCAACTGATGAGAAATGCATCGAAGCTTAAGTGTCCCAGCATCTCCCTGATCTGGCTGAGAATGATAGTGTCCCGGAGCGATATTTGTCCGGCCATTTTTTTCTTGGCATTGACTCTGGCTGGAAAACCGCAGCAGAGGGAAGGGGGCGGCAGGATGACTTTGATGTCGTTTTTTAGCAGTAGATAAACAGCGGCCATGCCGATAGTGCCATAGAGACGTTCGGACCCGCACCCCGGAAAATAAAAGACGGTTTTGCTGACTTCTCCCTGCGGTCGAATCAATAACGCTTCGTGTTCGGTACACTGGGGCAGCATAGAACCGAGGGTACGAGGCGATGCCGGTGTCATTGGCGATTTCAGCAGGCTCAATGGACGCCAGTCTTTTTCACTGATAAAGGTCGGTGCTTTATGCACGGCTTTGACAGCCAGGCGCTGGAGGGAACCACCCCACTCTAAAACCGTTTTCCTGAAAACACTATTAATCGTTTCATTTCTATTCTGCAGATACAGTAAAGAGAGCCTGGTGGCCGGTGCGGTATGTTTATAGCCGAGTTCGCTGAGAATTTCCCGCTCAAGCAAGGAAACTTCCGCCGTGTCGATGTCAACCGGACAGGGGGTGAGGCATTTCCGGCACATGGTGCAATGGTCGGCGATTTCTTCGAGGTTTTTTAACTGGTTAAAACGAGGTAAATGAGAACGCTGCATATCATATAACAGGGCTTCGATCAACGAACCGATGACCATGTTTTTATTTCTCGGGTGGAAAAAGATATTGCTTCCCGGGTGATACACACAGCAGACCGGCATGCACTTGCCGCAGCGGATACACTTCGAAATCATTGATGACAGCGCGGCCAGGGAGCCGTGCTGCAGGATTTTTGCCTCCAGCTCAAGGAGGTTGAAGGATGGGGTGAATACCTTGTTGATGATGGCCGGATCGCACAACATTCCCGGATTCATAATATGCTCGGGGTCTACCTTTTTGCGGTATGCCGTTAGTTCAGCCAGGCGGTTTTTTTCGAGAAACTTCATCTTTGTGATGCCGATGCCATGCTCGCCACTGACCACACCGCCGAGTTTGACTGCTTTGGCCATCACATCCTCGGCAGTTTTTTCCGCCCGCTTCATCATCTCGCGATCATTGGAAAAAACCGGAATATTAACATGGATATTGCCGTCACCCGCGTGCATATGGGTAGCGATGATAATCCTTTTGGCACGGATTTCGCGGTGGATGGCCTCGATGTTGCTGCTGACCATTTTATACCCACTGAATAGCTCCAGTAACTCAGCCATTAATTTTTTAATTGAGGCCTCGTGCCGCACCGATTCCACGGTGCGCAAAGAAAGCTCCGCTATAGTCTCTCTGCAAAGTTCGTCGGCCTTGGGAATCTTCGCCTGGAGCCAGTCCGGGTCCTCTATCGGCTCGGCAGTCTCCAGATATTTGCTGATAGCACGGATGAACTGTTCCTTATTGCAGATATCTTCTTCGATATTGTATTCATCGACAAAGCGGGCAAATTCGGCCAGCCCGTGGAGCGGCAGGACAATATCTTCATTCAGTTTAAAGGCGTTCGTCCGGGCGGAGATGGCTCCCAGTCGCTTGCGATCGCGCCAGAAACGAGCCGCCTCATCGGCATCTTGAGCGGTAAATAACTCAGTATTTTTGTAAGGACTAAGAAGTTTTTCCAACCGTTTTTTGCCGCGCAATACCTGCTCGGAGGTGTGGCCCACCATGTCGATAAGCAGAACAGCCTTTGGATGGCTGCTTCTTGCCGCCTTAAATTTGTATTTGATGGCTCGGATATATTCCTCGTCGAAGTGCTCCAGGGCCATTAAAGCTTCCTGGTCATCATTGATAAATTCTTCGGATATCTCGACGATAACCCGGCTGGCCTCATCCATATCTGCGCCAAAAAATTCAAGGCAGAAGGTTATTTTCTTTTCATATTCCTGGTGCAGGACAAATGTTCCCGAAGTGATAACTCCATCGGTTCCTTCCTTCTGAAAACCGGGAAGCCCGAGTAAGGCTTTGTTGGTGATATCTTTCCCTAAGCCTTTTTTGCGGATATCTGTGCCGGTCAGGATAACTTCGCGGAGGACTTTATTGTGTTGATCTAAAACCTGAAAACAGACCTTGTCGTCGGGCAGAATTTTGCGCATCGGATGCTTGACACGTTGGACGGTGAGAAGAGCTTGTCCGGGCATGGCTATGGTGTATGACAAAATATTGTCAATTGCAGTACCCCAGAGTACGGCCGTTTTTCCTCCGGCATTCTCTGCAATATTACCACCGATGGTCGAAGCCCAGGCGCTGGTCGGGTCGGTTGCGAAAACCAGATTCTTGGCTGTGGCATGGGCCATGGCGTCTGAGGTTACCACTCCGGCCTCAACATGGAGAACCGGAATTTTGACATCATTTCCCAGGTGCGGGAAGTCTCTGTATTCGATATTGCTCATTCCGGTCAGTCTTTCGGTGTTGATAATGACGCAGTTGCCGGTTACTGGAACGGCACCGCCGGTCAGCCCGGTTCCGCCGCCTCGGGGGATTATTTTCAGGCCCAGTTCAGCAATAGTTTTGATGAGTGCCGGCAGTTGTTCTTCACTGGTCGGTCTGATGACGGCAACCGGCAGAAAAAGTCGCCAATCGGTGGCATCTGTGGCGTGGCTGATGAGGGTGAAAGGGTCGAAACGGACATTTTCTCTGCCGACGATTGTTCCCAGCTTTTTTTGTATCTTCTGACGTTGACCCGAGGCTTCAGTAATTTCTTTTTTTAGTTCGCCGAGGCGATCATGACACAGTCTCACCAGGCGGAGCACCTTGGCGCTTCGTTCCGTGCCGACCCTACCGATTTTTGCCGCCTCTTCAATGACGATCAGGTCTTCCGCTGCGGTTTGGAGAAATTTGTGTCTTCGGGTTGAGGAGTCGATAAGCTCCTGATAGAGAAAAGGGTTTCGCCTGAGAATAAAAAGATCGCCCATAAAACGCATGACCAGTCGTGCCGATCGTCCACTGATACGCTGACTTCTCAGTTCTTCCAGGTCGTCCCATACTTCAGAGCCGAACAGCAGGTTGATAATGAGTTTGTCATCTGCCGAGGTGAAATTGTAGGGGATTTCGCGGTAATTTTTTTTGTTCATTTTAGAGCTGTTCATGGCATGAAAAAGTTATCCCGTCGACCGGGTCGAAAGGGCGAAAAGTGGCAGTATGGCAATACGCGTGATCTGTTGTATTGTAGTTATCTGTTTCAGACCGGATTACTCTTTTCTGGGCGGGAGTGAGGACTGACGAGCCCTTTTATTTACCACGTCAGTTGATTATTGCCAGTATTTTTGTCTTAAGAAAGATGATACAACTACAGAAAATAGAATGACACAAGGCTTGTATAGAATCGAAAGGGAGACTGCATGTTACTATTTCTGGTGATATCTTTGTTAGGATGCTGTGCAATCATAGTATCGTCGGTAACGTTTGTTGTCGGCATGAAAAAAATGGGCAAAATCGGCGATAAGCCGGTTGGTACCATCGTTGATTGTCCTCTGGTATCAATTGTAGTCCCTGCATGTAATGAGGAAAAGAATATCGAAAGATCCGTGTTATCGCTGCTTGCTCAAGAGTAAAAAATAATTTTCTTGTGTTTTATACAAGAAAATTATTTCGTCAAGGAACTTACCCCCGCAAAGCACGGGGACTGAAAAGAGTACCCGTCAAGCGAGTATTGAAATGAATCCCGCAAAGCTTTTGGGCGGGGTTAGCGCCTTACTCCCTGAATGCTGTGCCATCTGGTTCCCATGCGCCGCATGGGAACCAGATGGAGGTAACACATCAGGAATGCGGGCTGCTCTCCATGTTCACAACCTGCCCTTTGCTATGTATCATGGCAGTACCGGCGATTAGCAATGCGGCCAGCCCGAAAAGGGCAAAAGTGAAGGTCTGAAAGGTGTCGAAAACTAAACCTGCCATGATCGGCGAGAACGAGGCAAGGATATTGCTTGAAAACAGCCATCCGTAAATCTGGCTCACCCTTTCGGACCCCCAGCAGCGAGCGGCTGAAGATACATAGAGAACCAGTACTCCACCGTAGTTAAAGCCGGTGAGGATTGCAAAAATCCAGAAACCGGCAACCGAATGCAGCATGATTGGGGCGGCAAGCAGAACAAAAGCCTGGAATAACAAATTGGCCTGTATGGCGGTTGCTGCCCGTACTCTGTCAAAGATCATTCCCCAGACGATTCGCCCGGTGGCATTGGCCAGAGCAAAAAGCGACACTGCGGTTATACCAATCTGCACAGTGTTGCCCCCCTGCTGAAAAAGCTCTTTAAGATTGGCATTGACTGCAAAACCGGCGGCAAGACCGATAAACATAGCTGCGTAGAGCAGTCGGAAACTCGGGTGGCCAAGAAGTTCAGAGATTTTTATGGGGACAGGCTTGGCAAGACAACTCTGTTGTGGAAAGCGCATACTTGCTCCCGCGACGACTATGATGCTTATAAAACATAAGCCAAACGCGAAAAAGGTTTGGAATGGGGTCCGGCCCATTTCCATCAGCCATCCGCCCACCTGGCTGACCAGAGCGGCACCGCCGCCAAAACCGGCGACTGCGATGCCTGTGACCAGTCCTTTATGCGTTGGAAACCAGCGGATACAGACGGCAATCGGGACGATATAAGCCATTCCTGCACCTATACCGCTGAGAACGCCAATGCCAAGGATGGTGTACAAAAAATTGCTGCCGCCGAGACTGGCCAGAAGCCAGCCACCGCCAAAAAGCAATCCCCCGGCCATGGCAGAAATTCTAGGCCCAATTTTAGGCAGGAAAGTTCCCGCGGCCATCATGGTCAGAGGGAATATAAAATAAAAGACGGTAAACGGGATCTGCACCGGCCCTTGTTCCAGACCAATCAGGGTTTTGATCGGTTGCACATAGACATTCCATGAATAAGTAGCACCAAGGCACATTTGCATTAAGACGGCAGAAAGAAGAATCATGTATCGCAAAAGGGCACCTGAGATGAATGGAGTTGGTTAGAAGGTGTCAAGAGATTGTCAGATTGATAAAAGGTGGTTTTTTACTCGGTCGACAGGCCGTTTGTCAAGGGTTACAAGGGTGGGACAAAGGATGGACCAATTTAAATGTTGCCCTCTTACGAGCGACAAGGTATGAAACCTGCTTTAGGCTATAACAATACATTAAAAATGGATAGAAATAATGAAGATACTAGTTATAAATTCGGGCAGTTCGTCAATAAAATTTCAGCTTCTCGATATGGCTGATGAATCTGTATCGGCATCAGGTCTGGTCGAGAGAATAGGTGAGACCGAAGGGTTGATAAAATGTACTATGAGGCCAGGGAGCAAAGACGAGCTGGTTGTTAAAAAAACGACCGTTGTGCCCGACCACAAGACCGGCATGCGGCTGGTTGTTGAGTTGCTGAGCGATCCCAACCAGGGAGTGATTTCCGATCCAGGTGATATCGATGCAATTGGCCATCGGGTGGTGCATGGAGGTGAAGATTTTCATAAACCGACGGTTATTACGGCAGATGTCCTTGCTGCTGTAGAAAAAAATATCTCCCTTGCACCATTGCATAATCCAGCTAATCTTGATGGGATACGGGTAGCGCAGGAATTGTTCGCCGGAGCCCCCCAGGTTGCTGTTTTTGATACCGCCTTTCACCAGACGATTCCGCCTCACGCCTACTTCTACGCTATACCCTATGGGTTGTATGAGCAGCACCGCATTCGTCGTTACGGCTTTCACGGCACTTCGCATAAATTCGTGGCCAGCGAGTGTGCGCGACTCATGGGCAAACCGCTCGATGAACTCAATCTGATTTCCATTCATCTCGGTAATGGTTGTTCAATGACCGCTATCAAGAATGGCCGGAGTGTCGATACAACGCTCGGATTGACGCCTTTGGAAGGGCTGGTCATGGGTACCCGCAGCGGCGATATCGATCCGGCAATTCATGCGTTTCTGGTGCGAAACTGCAATATGGATATCGAGGGCATCGATGCGATGCTCAATAAGGAATCTGGGCTGAAAGGGCTCTGCGGAATGAACGATATGCGCGATATCCACGAGGCAATTGCCAATGGTAATAAATTGGCAAAACTTGCTCTTGACGTGCAGACCTATCGTAATAAAAAATATGTGGGCGCCTATATGGCGGTGCTCGGCCGGGTTGATGCGATCATATTTACTGCAGGCATAGGCGAAAATGATGAAATCGTGCGGGAAATGACACTGCGCGGGCTGGAGCCCTTTGGTATCGTTATGGATCCTGCGGCTAATAATCAGCGGGTTAAAACACCTACTCTTCTCAGCAAAGCTGAAAGTCGGGTGCAAATTTGGGGAATTCCAACGAATGAAGAATTAGCCATAGCCAGGGAGGCCAAAGCCGTACTCGGCAAATAAGCTGGCGTCATAAAAAATCCGATCTCCTTCGTTGTAGGTTTTTGGCTGGTTCCCGACATACTACTTGTATAGTCGGAAACCAGCCAAAAACACTACGCCTCGTATATCAAACTTTTTATCTAGCCATCTCTGAAATGCACTTTGAGTGTTTACAACGCCATCAGGGAGGCTTTTATGCTGTGGATTTTATCATAGATCTGCAGCATTTTTTTATGCTCAGAGGAGATTTTCGGCCAGCTTGACGCGAAATTGAGGCCGGAAAATCTGCTTGTTCCGTTTACAATCGATGTTGCCTCATGCAGTTCATTTTCCTGATAGAAAAGACTGAGACTTTCTTGGTAATCATCTGGTTTTGTCCCGACTCTATGGAAATCCAGCAACAAGAGTAACAGCCGGTAGAGTCGCACTCTTGTTTTAGGGAGTGCGCCGTAATCAATACACCAGGTGCACCAGCCGAGAGCCTCTTCTTTTCTGCCCATGGCAAGAAAAATCATTGCCTTGAGTTCACCGATACGCAGAGTGGCCCAAGGTGTCTGCTCGTCAAAGAGAACACCTGTCGTGTGCGAAATCAATTGTTCGTCACTGAGTCCGAGGCTGTCCAGCAATGCTAAGAGCCGGGCAAGTTCTCTTTGATTCATCTCCGCCAGGCGCAGCAGATACGGACGAATCTCGGCACCACTCCCTTTGTTGTTCCAGACCATATCGTCGACAGGATAAATCTCCGACATGCCCGGGACAAGAATACGGCAGCTATACATACCGCAATGCAGGTATTCTGCGCGATACATCTGGAAACCGAAGGTGGTAATGAGGTGTTGCAACCGGAGCAATTCCTGTTCCGTCGAGCCGACGAAGTCCCATGGAGAGAAGTCAAAATCTGCTTTGTCTTTAAACATACTCCAGGCGAGCAGCCCGTCGGAATCGACAAAATGGCTCTCCAGGTTAAATGGATCGGCCACCTGTTCCAGATCATGGCATGGTGGCTGGAATCGTCTAAACGCACCGAGGTTACGACCCTGAAGGAGCTCGGTCAGGGTTCGCTCCATCGCAGTTTCAAACCGGCAGTTTGCCCCGAATGCGGCAAAAACTCCGCCGCTGACCGGATCTGCGACAAGAACACAGATAACCGGGAATTTTCCGCCAAGAGAAGCATCTTTTACCCGGACCAATAATTTTTTTCCGGCGAGTGTGTCGAGAATGGAGCACAGCTGAGGGTATTGATTCAGGCAAACCTGCGGCACATCAGGAAGGCAAATACCTTGCGCGATAACAATGTTCTTAACATAACGTTCAATAATTTCGGAAAGTGCCTGTGAGCAGCATTCGGCAGGTGAGTTACCGGCTGCCATGCCGTTGCTGACATATAAATTATTAAGCAGGCTTACCGGGAAATACGTTGTCTGGCCGTTTGTGAGAGACTGGAAGGGCAGGGCGCAGATGCCCCCGTCAACAGAGTCCAGATTGTTATCACAGAGATGAGCTGCGGTCAATTCTCTGTCAGGATTGTAGAAGCTGCGCAGTTTTTTGTTGAGCAGTTCTACTCCTTGTCGATTGCGGGTCGGAATGGAATCGTCTTCGCCTGGAAGAAACCATGTCTCATCAGGGTAAAACTGGAAGGGTTTTGTCGCTGTCTCGTCGCCGAGGTAATAATCAGCAAAGAATAGATTGGTCGCGAGTCGTTCAAAAAACTCGCCAAGGCCACTGGCAAGACTCGCCAGCCGCGAAGTTCCTTTACCGTTGGTATAGAGATGGGAGCAGGTAGTAGATTGGATGTGGACAGACCAGCAATTCGGGGCCGGATTAAGCCAACTCACCGCTTCGGTAGGAATATCCATGGCCGTCAGTAAAGATGTCGCGTTATCAATGGTATCTTCTAAGGCGAGATCTTTACCGGGAAGCAGGGTCTTGTTGGTCATGTCGTTATTAGTACTCTTTATAATTTTCCAGGGGGGGGTTACCTTTAGACAGTGGTGTCTTTCACTAATCCCGCCCAAAAGCATTGCGGGATTCATTGCAATGTCCCTTGCGGGTACTCTTTTTAGTACTCATGCTGTGCGGGGATATCTTGAGATAGTGGTATCTTTTACTAATCCCGCCCAAAAGATTTGCGGGATTCATTTCAATGCCCCTTGCGGGTACTCTTTTCAGTACTCGTGCTGTGCGGGGATATCTTGAGACAGTGGTATCTTTTACTAATCCCGCCCAAAAGATTTGCGGGATTCATTTCAATGTCCCTTGCGGGTACTCTTTTTAGTACTCATGCTGTGCGGGGATATCTTGAGACAGTGGTATCTTTTACTAATCCCGCCCAAAAGATTTGCGGGATTCATTTCAATGTCCCTTGCGGGTACTCTTTTTAGTACTCATGCTGTGCGGGGATATCTTGAGACAGTGGTATCTTTTACTAATCCCGCCCAAAAGATTTGCGGGATAAGTTCCTTCACGAAATAATTTTCTTGTAAAAAGCACAAGAAAATTATTTCTAAGTCACTAAATACTCCCACCAGCACGCAACGAGTCGGCCAGCATTTCAACAACAAAACGCACTTTTTCCCCTGACTGGTGTTGCAGCAGGTTGTCCTGAATGTGCATGACACAGGTCGGGCAAGCGGTGGCAACGTAGTCCACCTCTGCATCCTGTATATTTTTCACCTTGTGGTTGTTGATTTTTATTGCCGTGTCATAATGGGTTATACAGTAACTTCCAGCGCTTCCGCAACATACGGCGGCGTCTTTCATTTCCTTGAAGTGCACTCCTGGAATCATCTTTAATAATTTTCTCGGTTGTTCGTTGATCCCTTGTCCGCGTACCATATGACAGGGATCGTGGTATGATACCTTGTAGGGGAGCTGGCCTAACTGATCCTCTTTGATATCGATATTTTTTTCAATGAATTCATTAATATCATACACTTTTTTGGTGAATTCCTGTAGCTCCCGGCTATCGTCAAGAAAAAGTTTTATCTCTTTTTTCAGGGCCATACCGCAGGACGAGCAGGCGACGACAATGGCATCCAGGTCGTATCGCTGGAACAAGTCGAAATTATGCTCCATAAGCATTTTCGCCCCCTCATAATCTCCGTTGGCGAGTACTGGAGTGCCGTTGCACTTTTGCTTCTTGGGAATGACCACCTCATAACCGTAGCCGGTAAGAATATCGACCACTGATTTAACCACATTGGTATAGATCAGATTGCCGGCACAGCCGGTGAAATAACCGATACGTCCTCTGGTCGGGCCTATTTTGGGCGGAATCACTTCAGGATATTGGCTCTGCGCGCTTCTGAGAGCCATCTGGGGAAAAAATCTTCGTTTGGAAAAGCCAAAAAGTGGAAAGAGATGGCGCACCGGATTCTTCGGACCAATACCAAAAAAAGCCCGCTGGGCGACACCTATCAACATGGCCCCGAAAGTGATTGGCCATTTACGCCAGACCAGTTGTCGAAAAATAAGGGCTTTGAAAAAACCGAGTCCTTCCTGGGTGGTTATATACCAGCGCAATCTCAGAACAACGTGCTCGGGACTGACTCCGGCGGGGCAGTTTGCCGAACAGGTTTTGCAGTTAAGACATTCGTTGATGGCATCTTTTACCCTTAGGGTGATTTGTAGATCACCAGAGACGATTTTTTCCGCCAGTTTGTTTTTACCCCGGGCAACGTACAACTCATTGCCCATTTCTTTAAAAACAGGACAAACGGAACGGCACTTGCCACATTGCATGCATTTTTGGAATTCGTTGGCAGCTTGCAGCAGATGGGTCTCAGCCTGTTGTTTTACAGTAGCGTGTGTATTCATTTCTCTATCGCCTCGTTTATGCCGACTGCTGCTCTGGCATATCAAACATCTTGCCGGGATTGAGCAGGTTGAGGGGATCAAAAGTTTTTTTGATGTTCTGGAGTAGTCTGATCCCTTCAGCACCTACCTGATTCTGCAGAAAAGGTTTCTTTTCCAAGCCGATACCGTGCTCTCCGGAGATGGTACCCTCGAGGTCGATGGCCAGCTGGAAAAGTTCCTCTACCCCTTTTTCAGCCCGGGACATCTCGTCTTTGTCCTGCATATCAAGAAGGATGGTCGGATGAAGATTGCCGTCTCCCGCATGGCCAAAGATTCCTATCTGCAGTCCGTATTTTTGAGCAATACTGCTTATGCCGCGCACCATATCTGGGAGTTTAGATCGCATGACCGTAGCATCTTCGAGGATGAGATTTGGTCTGACACTGGCAAGAGCGTTTAAGGCCACGCGACGCCCTTCAAAAAGCCGGTTGCGCTCTTCGTTGCTTTTTGCCCTGGCAAATTCGCGGATGTCATTCTTTTTGACTTCCACTTCCACTTTTGCCATTTCAGCGATAGCGGAATTTTTTTCACCATCTGTCTCAATCAGCAGTACCGCTGCCCCATCTCGGGGCAGTCCGCAATCTTTGAAGTTCTGGATAGCGTTGATGGTCACATTATCCATAAACTCCATAGTAGAGGGGGTTACTCCTGCTGCGATGATAGCGGAAACAGCTCGGGCTGCACCATCAAGACTGTTGAATATCGCCAGTGCAGACTCGCGATGCTCCGGCACAGGCAATAAAGCAAGAGTAACCTCAGTCATTATGCCGAGCAACCCTTCACTGCCGACGAAAATACCTTCCATGTTGAAACCGGCCACATGTTTGACGCATTTATTACCCATGGTAACGATATCGCCCTGGGGCAAAACGACCTTCATCATTTTGACATAATCTTTGGTAACGCCGTATTTCAACCCGCGAAGGCCTCCAGCGTTTTCGGCGACATTGCCGCCAATGGTTGAAAAAGCTACGCTGCCGGGATCGGGGGGGTAAAAAAGTTTTGCAGTTGCGGCGATAGGATCGATGTCTGCTGTAGTCATACCGGCTTCAACAGTGATCAGGCGGTTGTCCGGGTCAAAGTCGATAAGCCTGTTCATTTTGTCCATACACAGGACAATCCCTTTTTTAAAGGGGACCGAACCTCCCGATAAGCCACTGCCTTGGCCACGGGGGGTGACTGGAATTTTTTCCCGGTAGGCAAATTTCATCAGCAGGCTGATCTGCTCCGTGGTGGTGGCAAAAACAACTATTTCTGGTTGAATTTCTACATGTGAGGCGTCATAGCTATAAACTATCATGTCCTCTATTTCTGTGAGGACGTTCTTTTCGCCAAAAATAGCTTGTAACTCCTCAATGTGGCTTTTGATCATTTCTCGCTCCATTGAATGTGAAGCAGCGTGGGGGGCTGCAGTGTTCTAAAGGTAAGACCAATATTAAAAGATACCAATGCTCTTGTCAAGAGCATTGGTGTATGTACAGATAGTATTGTAACATTTTGTTATTGTAGGGTTAAATATTTTTTGTCGGAGATGTTTCATGGAAAAGACTATTGGTACTACCAATGGTCCTGCGTGCTGTTGAGTGGTACCCCAGGAAACTGCAAAAGAATAAACGTGGGCGAGTGTATTTTAAAAAAAATTCATTAGAAATATTGATTAGAATGTCTAGCAAAACTGTTATGACGTGCGGGTTTTTCAGCCTTAATAGAAATGTCTTTCACGTTACGATCAACATATCGCCTGATATTAAGGAGATGAGCATACATTTAGTGAATGTATAGCAATTAGTAATTTGATATAACACAGAAAAAGAAACATCAATTAACCTCGATTTTATAGAGTTCTAAGAGAAAAATTCCCAATTACAAGTTGTAAGTGTAAAAATATATGATATATTTGGGCCCGATAAGCAAGCGAACTTGAAGGTCGTTCCAGAGTTTTTGATTTCACACTGCCAGGTTATGAAACCAATATTATCTGAACATTGTCCCGATTAATGCTGTCAATTGTGGATATTTGTCACGCTGAGAATTAAAGGAAATAATTAAATTGCTCTAATTCCTTAGCGGAAAGGAAACCCGCATGAGTGAGTGCACCATTACATTTCTTCCCCATGACAGAGCTATAACTGTCTCTTCTGGGGAGAGTCTTATCCGGGCTGCACTCCAGGCTGGTGTTCATATTAACGCGTCGTGCGGGGGAGAGGGTGTCTGCGGAAAATGTCGTGTTCTTATTGAAAAGGGGAGCGTTTCCGGCGGGATATCTGAGAGGGTCAGCAAAGAGGACATAGCTAAAGGCTATCGCTTGGCCTGTCTGGCACGCGTAACAGAAGACGTAACGGTCCGAATCCCTATCGAGTCCTCCATTGACAAAAGCGTAATGAACCTGCAGGCTACTCCGCGCCGGACTGCTTCTATTCGGCAGATGGATTTTGAGAGCTTGAAGGAAGAAGGATTGTTTATTCCTCCAGTAGCCAAAATATTTCTTACTCTCAATCCTCCGGATGCACAGAATAATATGCCTGATGTCACGAGGCTTATCGAGCATCTCAAACTTGAGGCAAACGAACATAAGCTGGAACTCACCTTGGAGGTTATCCGCAAACTCCCGGCAGTCATGCGGGAGAGTAATTTTCAGGTGACGGTGACGGTGATCCGCCCGGTAAGAAGCGATGGGAAAAATCTTATAATCAATATCCAGCCTGGAGATACGACCAAGGAGATTTATGCCATTGCCATGGACATCGGCACCACCACCATCTATGGTCAGCTGATCCATCTGGTAACCGGTAAATGCCTGGCGGAAGCGGGAGATTTTAATGGTCAGATAAGTTATGGAGAAGACGTCATTACCCGCATTATGTACGCGGAAAAACCCGGCGGGCTCGAAAAACTCCAGGAAGTAGTGGTCAGCACCATTAACAGTGTCCTTGAAAAGATTATTCGTAAGGCAAAGGTTGACCGAGAAGATATTTCGACCATTACTCTTTCCGGCAACACCACCATGACGCAACTCTTTCTGGCAATAGATCCACGCAATATCCGTAGAGCACCCTATGTCCCGACTGCCACTCTGTATCCGCCATTTATTGCTACATTCGTTGGCATTGATATTAACCAGCATGCCATAGCACTTATCTATCCGCAGGTTTCAAGCTTTGTTGGCGGAGATATCGTTGCCGGCGTCATGGGTTCAGGAATGTATCGTAAGGAAGAGTTGACACTTTTTCTCGATATCGGCACCAACGCCGAGTTGGTGGTTGGCAATAAAGACTGGCTTGCCTGCACAGCCTGCTCTGCAGGCCCGGCCTTTGAAGGGGGCGGCATCGAATTTGGTATGCGCGCTGCTCAAGGTGCCATCGAAGATTTTTCTCTGGATCCCGTCACCTTCGAACCGATGATTTTCACCATCGGTGATGTTCGGCCAAAAGGAATCTGTGGCTCCGGTCTTATCACCATGGCTGCGGTTATGTTCGAGATGGGCCTGATCAATAATCGAGGGAAGTTTGCTCGTGATTTAGGAATCGCCCGCGTTCGAAAATCGAATCATATATGGGAGTATGTCATTGCCTGGAAGGACGAAACCCAGATCGATCGAGATATAGTCCTGACCGAGCCGGACCTTGATAATCTTATTCGTGCTAAAGGTGCTATCTATAGCGGTTGCATGACTTTGCTCGAAGAAGTAGGATTATCGATGGTTGAAGTGGAGCATATCATCTTAGCCGGTGGATTCGGCAGTTATATCGATTTAGAAAAGGCAATGGTCCTTGGTCTGCTGCCCGAAGTTGATCCCGACCGTGTTACTTTTATCGGTAACGGTTCGCTCATGGGTGCACGGATGAGTTCTCTCACAAACAAAATTCGTCAGGATGTAGTGTCAGTGACTCAGCGGATGACCAATTTTGAACTCTCCGAGACGCCATCCTATATGAACAATTATATTGCAGCGATGTTTTTGCCACACACGGAAATAGAGAAATTTCCACGTCTGCAGGCACGCATGAAGGCAAGGGGGAAGCAAAATATAATAACATAAAATGTTTCCTTTATCCGGTCTGGGCGGAACGCTGTACTGAAAAAATTGAATAATTTTAGTAAACATTTTGTACCTCTTGTTGTTTGGCTAGTGTTAAAAGGGAGGGTTGATGTTGAAGTCAGATGCAACCTTCAGGAGAAAAATTACTCACCAGTAAGGAGGCAAAAGTGGGATTTAAACTAAAGAAGGAATCCTATAGTGGCGGCATTAAAGCAATTTCTATAGGCAAAGGTGATGCAGCTATTACTGTGGGAGGTGAAACATGTTTTCCCTTCTATACATTTGAAGGCAGCATGCCGAACAAGCCCATTATTGCAATGGAAATTTGGGATATGGAGCCTGATGACTGGGCCGCGCCGGTAATGGCACACTTTAAAGATGTGGCCTCTGATCCCGCCGCCTGGGCAAAAAAATGTGTCGAAAAATTTGGTGCTGAAGCGATCGTCGTACAGTTGAAAAGTATCGACCCGAATGATAAAGATGCAAGTCCTCAATCAGCTGCTGAAACGGTAAAGAAAGTTCTGGCAGCAGTCAAAGTCCCCGTCATCGTCTGGGGGTGTGCAAATCCAGCAAAAGATGAAGCGGTACTAAAAGTCGTTGCCGAGGTATGTCAGGGCGAAAACCTGGTTCTTGGTCCGGTCGAAGAGAAAAACTACAAGGGAATCGGCGCTGCGGCCATGGGGTATGGTCATGGCCTGATCTCCTCATCGCCAATCGATGTCAACCTGGCAAAGCAGGTGAATATCCTCCTGGAAAATCTCGGCATGCCGATGGATAGAGTCCTTGTCGATCCGACTACCGGTGGTCTCGGTTACGGTATGGAATACACCTATTCAGTCATGGAGCGGTTAACCATGGCGGCAATGGTGCAGGGCGATGAAAAACTGCAGTTCCCGATGATCAACAATCTGGGCAACGAAGTCTGGAAGTGTAAAGAAGCAAAACAGTCGGCTGAAGAAGCGCCTCTTTTGGGGGATCCGGAAAGACGAGGGATTATGATGGAGGCCGTCGGTGCTGTCACGTATCTGCTCAGTGGATCAAATATCCTCATTATGCGTCATCCTGAAGCAATCAAATTAACCAAAGAATTCATCAATGCGCTCGCAGATGGCGGCTCGCTGACTGATGCTGCTGCTCTTACCAAAATTCTGGAAGAAGCAAAAATTGATTTTGCAGCGCTTGCCCCAGCCTCCGATCTAACCATCGCCGAGGAAGAAAAGAAAGCAGGTCCCGCCAAGAAGTCCGCTCCCGCTGCACCGGTTGCCAAAGCTGCCGCACCTGCTGCTAAAGCCGCTCCTGCTCAAGCTGCACCGAAAGAAGAAGCTAAAGCTGCACCCGCTGTAGATCCTGCAGCAGAAGCCAAAGTTGCCGCTGAGGCACAGGCCAACGCCGCGGCTAAAGCAGAGGCGGATGCCAAGGCCAAAGCTGCTGCTGATGCCAAAGCTAAAGCCGATGCGGAAGCCGAGGTAAAAGCTGATGCTAAAGCTAAAGAAAAAACAGCTGCTGATGCTCTGCTTGCTGAAACTGCAAAACGGGAAGAAGACGAAAAAGCCTTGAAAAGGCTGCGTGCCCAAGCTAAAAAAGCCCATGATGAGTCTGCCGCAAGCCAACCGGTCGCTGAAATGGCTATGACCGCTGCTGCGGAGCAAAAAACAGCCCAGGAAAAAATTCTTGATATGTTGGATAGATTCCACAAAAGAAAATAGGTTCAGATATCAATTCGTTCAAGAAGGTGATGTAAGGTCTAGAGATAATTGATAATCTCAAAAACTCTATGGAAAGGAACACTGATATGGCAGAATTAAAAGAAAAAATCGTTAAACAAGCTGATGCAAGCACAGCGTCAATTGATGCATCAACCCAGGAGATGATCCGCAGAGCGCAACAACTCGGTGTTGAAACTGTCTTTGACCGGGCTGTAACAATGAAGCCTTGTGCTATCGGTATGCAGGGTATCTGTTGTAAAAATTGTTCCATGGGGCCTTGCCGCCTACCTTTGCCTAAAGACGGTATTCAGGGTGAAGATACCCGTAAAGGTCTCTGTGGCGCCACCGCAAACACCATCTGCGCCAGAAACTTTATTCGTATGATCGCCGGTGGGGCAGCTGCTCACTCCGATCATGGCCGAAATGTGGCGATCACTTTCCTGGCTGCGGCCAAGGGAGAGGTTGCAGATTATAAAATTAAAGATCCAGTTAAACTCTTTCAGATTGCGCCGTATTACGGTGTTGCCACCACAGTTGAAGTTGATGGCGTGGTCAAGGATCGTGATGTCAAAGAAGTTGCCATTGCTGTTGGTGAAGTTGCTGTGGCGGAATGGGGCAAAACAACTGGTAACTTGCATATGATCAAAAGAGCACCGCAACCTCTCCAGGATAAATGGGCGGAACAAGGTGTTATTCCCCGTAACGTCGATCGTGAAATAGTTGAAATCATGCATCGTACCCATATGGGTGTTGATCAGGATTATAAAAACCTGATGAAGCAGGGTACCCGTGCCTCACTGGCCGATGGCTGGGGTGGTTCCATGATCGGAACCGACCTCCAGGACGTTATGTTTGGTACTCCTACGCCGCTGCAGGCCGAATCTGATCTTGGCGTTATGAAAGAAGACCACGTAAACCTCATCGTTCATGGTCATGAGCCGCTTTTGTCCGAGATGATCGTTGCTGCAGCACAGTCCCAGGAGTTGATAGACTATGCCAAGACCAAAGGTGCCAAAGGTATTCAGTTGAGTGGTATCTGCTGTACTGCCAACGAAGTACTCCAACGCCATGGCGTTCCACCGGCAGGAACCTTCCTGCAGCAGGAACTGGCCATCATCACTGGTGCCTGTGATGCAATGGTCGTTGACGTCCAGTGTATCATGCAAAATCTGGCTAATGTGGCCAAATGTTTTCATACCAAGCTGATCACTACGCATCCAATTGCCAGAATGGAGCAGCCGAACGTGCTGCATATTGAGTTTGATGAGCACCATGCAATGGAAGATGCTATCCGTATCGTCAAAATTGCTATTGATAACTACGAGAAACGTGGTGCCGAGGTTATGATTCCCCGTCACAAATCAAGCCAGATTGCCGGCTTTGGCGTGGAATCAATCAAATATCACCTCGGTGGAAGTTTCCGTGGTGATTATTTCACCTTGAACGACAATATCATCAACGGTCGTATTCGTGGTATTGCTGGGGTTGTAGGCTGTAATAACGCCCGAACCAAGCACAACGAAGAACACATCACTATCATGAAAGAGCTGATCAAGAACGATGTCATCGTCTTGACCACTGGTTGTAGTGCCATTGCTGCTGGTATGCATGGCCTATGTACTCCTGAGTCGGCTGCTGTTCATTGTGGTCCTGGCCTTCGTGAGGTTTGTGAGACCGTCGGTATTCCGCCTGTTCTGCATCTTGGATCCTGTGTTGACAACAGCCGTATTCTGCTGGCTGCAACCGAAGTCGTCAAAGCCGGTGGACTTGGCAACGATATCTGTGATCTTCCCGCGGCAGGCAGTGCGCCAGAGTGGATGAGCGAAAAGGCAATCTCTATTGGCCAATATTTCGTCGCCTCAGGTGTGTATACCGTGTTTGGTTATCATATGCCGGTTGAAGGTGCCCCAGTCTTTAAAGACTATCTCTATAAAGATATGGAGAAGATGTATGGCGGAATGTGGGATTGTGAGCCTGATCCGGTGAAACATGCTCATAAAATGATCGCCCATATTGACAAGAAACGTAAAGAACTTGGCATCGATAAGGCTCGTGACAGGGTTCTTATGGATATGGCTGACAGACAAGCCCTTGGAATGGAATAATATAACCCCGGTAAGCGGTAATTAAGCCGGGACTCGGTTCAGTACCCCCTAGAGGGGTGTAAGTACCTTGGAGACAGATGGTTTTCTTGCAAAAAACAAAAAAACAATCTGTAAGGTACTAATATCCGCGATTACGTTATTACTAATATAAGGAGTAAAGCATGTCTAGATTAGTAGCATTTGCAGCTATACAGGGTGGTTACAAGGTTGTGTCCCAGGTGGAAGGTGATCTTGAAAGGGCCCTGCAAACCAATGATGCCAGCACTAAAATTGGCTTTCCCAATACCGCATACTATCTTCCGGTAATATATTCTCTTACTGGAATGAAGTGTGAGACCCTGGAAGACTTGAAAAAACCAATGGCGTTTGCTCGTGGCTTGCTGCCACCCCATATTAAGGGTAGCAACCACCTGCCGTACCTTGGACCGCTTCTTGATGCGGGTATGGCCGGTATCTTCGCCTATGAAGTCAAAGAGGCGCTCCGAATTTTAAGAGAGCCGGATTTCTACCTTGACGCTGAAGATCCGGATATCGATGCCGGAAAACTCTGGGTTGGTCCTGCCAGTGACATTATTCTTAGAAAGCGTGGTGTCGAGTTCGTTGACGGCTCGGCTCCTGGTTTTGCGGCAATCGTTGGTGCCGCTCCCAATGCCGAGATTGCCAAAATGATCGTCGAAGATTATCAGAAGAAAAACCTCTATGTCTTCTGCGCAGCCAACCACAACGGTAAGACAGTGATCGAGCAGTGCCTCGAGGCTGGTATGCAGATCGGTTGGAATACCCGTATCGTACCTTTTGGTCCGGATATTTCTTCGGCAGTCTTCGCCCTCGGTTTTGCCAATAGAGCGGCAATGGCTTTTGGTGGTGTACAACCCGGCGACTATCGCAAAATGTTGATGTACAATAAGAACCGTATTTTTGCCTTTGTCAACGCACTGGGCGATGTCGGTACCGAGTGGGCTGTTGCAGCTGCCGGTTGTGTTAACTGGGGCTTCCCGACACTTGCCACCACCGATATTCCTGAGATTCTGCCGACGGGTATCTGTACCTATGAGCACGTTGTTGCTAATGTGCCGTTCGATGAGATCTGCCAGAGGTCCGTTGAGGTTCGCGGCCTGAAGATCAATGTCACCGAGATTGATATTCCTTTGGCTTTTGGACCTGCCTTTGAGGGTGAGCGGGTACGTGGCGGCGACCTTTTTGGTCAGATGGGTGGTGGCAAGACCCAGTGTACTGAGCTGGTCAATATGGCTGAGATGGGTGAGATTGAGGATGGCAAGGTAACCGTCGTCGGTCCTGACATCAAAGATATGAAAGAAGGCGACGTTTTGCCACTGGGTATTTTTGTGCAGATTGCCGGTCGTGAGTTCCAGACTGATTTTGAGCCGATCATGGAACGGCAGATTCATCACTTGGTCAACTATATCCAGGGAATAATGCATATTGGACAGCGTGATATTTCCTGGGTACGCGTTAGTAAAACCGCAGTTGAGAAAGGATTCAGCCTGAAGGATATCGGTGTTGTGTTGCATGCCAAATTCCACCAGGATTTCCAAAAGATTGTTGATAAGGTTCAAGTCACTCTTTTTACTGAGAAAGAAGAAGTTGACAAGATGACGACCAGAGCCAGGGCCGAATATAAAGTCCGTGATGAGCGTGTTGATAAGATGACCGACGAAGATGTGGAGCTTTTTTATTCCTGCAGTCTCTGTCAATCTTTCGCACCGAGCCATGTATGTACAGTAAGCCCTGAAAGAACAGGGCTTTGCGGCGCCTATAACTGGATGGATTGTAAAGCGTCTTTCGAGATAAATCCGACAGGTCCTAACCAGCCGATCCCTAAAGGTAAACTTCTTGATCCGGTGCTTGGTCGTTTTGAGGGTGTGGATACATTCATCAAGAGTGCATCAAAAGGTGCAATCGACACCTACAACCTCTATTCGATGGTCCAAGCCCCGATGACCACCTGTGGCTGCTGTGAGTGTATTGCTGCTATGCTGCCTGGTTGTAACGGTATTATGACCGTTGGTCGTGATTACACTGGCGAGACACCGTCTGGAATGAAGTTTACCACGCTTGCCGGTGTTATGGGTGGTGGTGCTTCTTCTCCAGGGTTTGTTGGCCATTCTAAATTTAATATTACCCAGAAGAAGTTCATTCTTGGTGATGGTGGAATACTCCGAATGGTCTGGATGCCAAAGATTGTTAAAGATGAAATTCGTGATAGATTGAATGCGAGAGGCGCTGAAATGGGCGTTGAAAATTTTGCTGATATGGTTGCCGACGAGACTGTTGGTATTACCGAAGACGAGATTTTGCCATGGCTCAAGGAAAAAGGACATCCTGCTTTGAGCATGCCTTCGATTATGGGATAATTTTTTAAGCAGGTACCCGGTTTCAGCGTTTGTTGAAACCGGGCACATCCAGCTGTGAAATATATTTAAGGAGACAACACAAATGGCGTTAACAGGAATTCAAATCTTCAAACTCCTGCCTAAAACCAACTGTAAGGAGTGTGGAGTTCCGACGTGCCTCGCTTTTGCTATGAACCTCGCGTCTGGCAAAGCTGAACTTGATGCTTGCCCCTATGTGTCCGATGAAGCCAGGGCACAACTCGCTGAAGCTTCCGCACCGCCGATCCGTCCAATACCTCTTGGTAAAGGTGTTCGTGCGACAAAGACTGGTGGTGAGACTGTTCTTTACCGACATGAAAAAACGTTTTTTAATCCCACGTTGATTGCAGGGACTGTAACCTCTGATACCGCAGAAACGGACGTTGCCGCAAAGCTTCAGTGCTGGAACGCACTGCAGTATGAGCGGGTAGGTCTTAACCTGCGTCCGGAACTGGTGGCATTAAAAGATGTCAATGGTGACGGTGTCGCTTTTGCCACACTTGCCAAGCTGATTGCCGAGACCTCTGAGTTCAATCTCATTCTGATGAGCGATAAGGCTGAAGTCATCAGTGGCGCCGTTGCCACCGCCGGCTTCAAGCGTCCTTTAATTTATGCAGCGACTGCCGAGAATGTTGATGCGTTTGGCAAGATTGCTCTGGACAACGATCTGCCGTTGGCGGTAAAGGCTGATTCCATCGATGGAGTTATTGCTCTTACCGAGAAGTTGACGGGCATGGGATTAAAAGATCTGGTTATTGATTCGGGTGCCAGAGAAGTTAAACAGGCGCTGGAAGATATGGTTGCAATTCGTCGGGCAGCATTAAAAGATGGCAATCGGTTGCTTGGTTTTCCAACTATCTGTTTCCCGAGCGAGATGGCCTCCACTGTTGAGATGGAAGGACTCATTGCTGCTATGTTTATTGCCAAGTACGGCGGTATTGTGGTTTTATCAGATATGACCACCGAGGTTGTATTCCCGTTGCTGTTGGAACGTCTGAACATCTATACCGATCCGCAACGACCAATGACGGTTGTTGAAGGGATATTCGAAATTGGTACCCCTGACGAGAATTCACCGGTTCTGGTCACCACCAATTTTGCTTTGACCTACTTCATTGTTTCCGGAGAGATCGAGGCGAGCAAGGTGCCTGCCTGGCTGCTCGTTAAAGACTCCGAGGGCCTTTCGGTTCTTACCGCCTGGGCTGCCGGAAAATTCGGCGGTGATGATGTTGGTATGTTCGTCAAGAAAAGCGGAATCATGGATAAGGTGAAGCACACTGACCTGATTATCCCCGGGTATGCTGCCGCGATCGCCGGCGACGTTGAAGAAGAACTGCCCGGCTGGAACATTATAGTAGGTCCAAGAGAGGCTGCTCATATCGCCGGCTTCCTGAAAAGTAGATAAGTACAGGCGATAGAATCTTTTGCCGGTTGTTTCTCTCGTGAAGCGCCGGCAAATTTGTTATAGTCTATCGTGAGACAAGTTATTTTTAGAAGTTGGCCACCACTTATTTTAGATAAAGGGAGAGAAATATGATTCTTTTTGGGGAAAGCCTTAATGTTATTTCCAAGGTAATCGGAAAAGCATACAGAGAACGAGACGCAAAACCCATTCAGGCGGAATGTCTTGAGCAGAAAAAACTTGGTATGGACTATATCGATATCAATCTCGGACCTGCCAAAAAAGATGGCCACGAGTTGATGCCGTGGGTCTGCCAGGTCGTCCAGGAGGTTGTTCCTGAAATTCCACTTCTCCTCGATACATCTAATATAGCTGCCATCGAAGCGGGTTTAAAGGTGCTCAAACCTTCAAGCAAGCCACATATCGTCAACTCCATTATGGCTCGTCCAGAGCGGTATAACGAGATGCTGCCGATGGCAGCCAAATATGAGGCAGACATTGTTGCCCTCATGTGGGGACCTGATGGTCTGCCGCGCGACGAAAACGAACGCGCCGCTCTGTGCGTAGAATTAGTATATGCTGCAAATGAAGCCGGAATTCCCAATGAAAAGATCTGGGTTGACGGCATTGTTACTCCCGTGAACATCCAGCAGGCACAATCGGTGGCTTTGCTGAACTTCCAGATGATGCTGGAAGACATCGCCCCTGGTGCCATGTCGACTTGTGGTCTTTCCAATATCTCCAATGGTCCTCCTGTGCATCTGCGTCCAATCCTGAACAATACCTTTATGATCATGTTGGAACGCTATGGCATGAAAGCGGTTATCGCCGATCCGCTTGATGCCGAACTTATCGCGGTTGCCAAAGGACAGCGTCCTGAGATCGTTAAAATTGTTTATCAGGCAATGGACGGCGATGCCCCTGAACTTTCTTCTTTGTCTAAAGAACTTGCTGACTATGTAAAAACCGTCAAAGTTATCACTGGTGACAATCTCTTTTCCGATTCTTACTTGGACATCTGAGCAACTGTTTTTTCGCCTAAAGCTCCATCCTCTCAGGGATGGGGCTTTTTTTTGTTCAATCAATGGTTACACATCTGAACAGGGAATAGTTGCAGCATTGCACACAAGGCTAATTTCAATAAGAGAGTTTTTTTATGCAAGAAAATGTAGCAGTAGGAACAGAAGCTGGTAACTGGGTGTATGTCTTTGTTTGTGATCCCGGCAATGACGAAAGTTTTCTCGGTTTATACAATACCGACAAAGACGTCAACTTTATTCCGGCCTTTCAGACCAGAGAAGAGGCAAACGATTGCTTTTTGACTTTGCCGAGAGAAAAAGGAAAGAAATATGAACTCCAGGCTGTACATATCGAAGAATTGCACGATATTGCTACCAAAAGTGGTTTTGCTGTAGCTCTGGTCGACAGCGATGGCAAAGTCATTAAGGAATAATTTAAATGTCTTATCGGATTATAGGTAAGATAATCTCATAAAACCAAAAACCTGAGAGGGCTCAAAGTGAGTTTGAAAATTGCAATCGGGGGTAAGGGTGGAGTCGGCAAGACCACCATTACCGCTCTTCTGGCCAGATGTCTGGCAGCTGATAAAAACAATAAAGTTATTGCCATAGACGCCGATCCTGTGGCAAACTTGGCGGCTGGGCTCGGCATTTCTGAGGATACACCGATCACGCCAATCTCTGGCCTGACTGAGCTTATCGCCGAACGAACAGGGGCCAAACCGGGGACAATGGGTGGTTTTTTTACCCTTAACCCTAAGGTTGATGATATTCCGGATCGCTTTTCACTGGAAAGAGATGGAGTGAAATTGTTAGTGATGGGCACCGTGCAAAGTGGAGGTTCCGGTTGCATCTGTCCAGAAAGCACTATCCTGAAAGCATTGATGAATCATCTTGTCCTCGTCAGAGACGATATAGTCATAATGGATATGGAAGCGGGAGTGGAGCACCTCGGCCGGGCTACCTCGTCGTCTGTGGATGCTCTTATTGTTGTTGTTAACCCTGGTGCAAGAAGCAGAGCCGCGGCAGCAAAAATCAGAAAACTCGGGGAGGATATTGGCATAAAAAATATTATCATTCTTGGCAACCGGGTAAATGGGCCGGAGGATGAGGAATTAATTCGCCAATCATTATCTGATTTTGAAATTATCGGCTTTGTTCCTGAGCAAAATGAGATTGTCGATGCTGATCGATCCGGCAGAAGGGCGTTTGAAGATATAAACGATGCACCAAAGGAAATTTTCGGTATAGTCGGTAAATTGGCAGCGATGAAGAAATAATCGTCTCCCTTCGTCCATTCACCTGAGTCGTACAGCCCATAAATCTGGCATGTTCGGCTCTGTTCTTCCGCAACTGCCTAGCCTTTCCTTCTGTAACACTTTAGTTTCTTCCGTAACACTTTATCTTATTGTTCTTCTGTTGAATTTATCTCTGTCGAGTAATATGGAGAGACCATAAAAGAGATACAATAAACCTCTTGACAATGCCACCCTGTGGTGCCATAGTTAGGACTACTGGGAATATTTCTCATATGAGAATACAGGTGCCTGTAAATGGTAGCCATGCGTTGTAGTTCATGATTGCCGCCATACAGGAAAGGTCCAGTCTTGAATTGTGTGTTCTTGACATGTAGACCGCAAAATCCCTGATATCCATTTAAATTGGAGGCATTATGGCAAAACCACTAGAACTCATCAAAGTATCCGACCTTACAACCTGCGATTCCACTGCACAAATGATAACCAAGGCAAGACAAGATGGGGTTGAACTTGATTTTGATAGAGCCCAAGCTATGAAAGCCTGTCCGATTGGTGAAAAATCTGCCTGTTGTAAAAATTGCGCAATGGGACCATGCAGGATGAATGTGAACAGTCCGTATGACAGGGTCGGCGTATGTGGGGCAACAGTAGACACTATCGTGGCGCGTAATTTTGGGCGAATGGTTGCTGCCGGTACTGCTGCTCATACCGATCATGGCATGGCCATGCTCGAACTCTTCCGTGATGTCATTAATGGCAAGGCTAAAGACTATTCTATCAAAGATCCTATTAAGCTATTAGAAGTCGCGGCATCTCTCGATGTTCCTACGGAAGGCCGAAAATTAAAAGATGTGGCGATGGATCTTTACCATGAGCTCGAAAAAACCTATACCCAGGTTGAGGGAGAGATCCCGATGATGAAAAGGGTGCCACCCAAAACCCTGGAACTTTGGCGACAAGCCGGGATTGTTCCACGTGGCGCTATGCGGGAAATCATGGAAATGATGCACCGGACAGCAATGGGTGTTGATCAGGATTACGAAAATATTACCAAGCAGATTTCCAGGACAGCCCTCGCGGATGGATGGGGTGGTTCGATGGTCTCCACAGATATCTCAGATATTTTGTTTGGTACTCCATCACCGGTGGAAGTTGAAGTTGATATGGGTGTGTTGAAAGAAGATCAAGTTAACATAATCGTTCACGGGCATGAACCTAATCTTCTTGAATCCATGGTTGTCTCGTCTGCTGATCCTACACTGGTGGATGCGGCAAAGAATGCCGGAGCTAAAGGAATTAATCTTGTTGGCATGTGTTGTTCCGGTCTTGAAGCTCTGTCTCGACATGGCCTGCCTCATGCAGGAAATTTTTCCAGCACCGAGGCTGTAATGGTAACCGGTGCTGTTGATGCCATGACCGTAGATATTCAATGCATAAAGCAAGGTATGCAGAAAGTGGCGGATTTCTACGACACGCCATTTATCACGACCAATTACCGAGCTAAAATTGAAGGAGCCCTGCATATTCAACTGGATGAGCATGATCCTCGTGAATGCACCGATGAGATCGTTATCAAGGCAATTACCAGGTTTAAAAACCGTAAAAGACCGGTCCAAATTCCTAGGAATAAGGCGACGGGTGTACACGGATTTTCTTTTGAGTATATAAATTATATGTTGGGCGGATCATTCAGGGGAAGTTATACACCACTGAACGAAAACATCATCAACGGCAGGATTCGTGGCGTTGCTGGAGTCGTTGGTTGTACCAACCCGCGGTCGAAACAGGATTACTCCCATGTGGAATTGGTCAAGGAATTGATCAAAAATGATGTCTTGGTTCTCCAGACCGGCTGCTCTCAAATGGCCCTTGCCAAAGCAGGGTTGACCGGACCTGGCGCTGCAGCTCTTGCCGGACCTGGCCTTGCAGAAGTCTGCGAGACTGTTGGAATGCCGCCGGTACTTGGTCTGGGCTCCTGTGTTGATAACAGCAGGATCCTCACTGCCGCATCGGAAATGGTTAAGGTTGGTGGCCTGGGCGATAGCATTGCCGACTTGCCTGCTGCTGGTTGTGCCCCGGAATGGATGAGTGAAAAAGCCATTGCCATCGGCCAATATTTTGTTGCTTCCGGAGTATATACTGTATTTGGTCATACTTTTCCTATGACAAAAGGGACCAAATTTGAGAAGCATCTTTTTGAAGATCTTGAAACACTTGGTTTTGGCAAGTGGGGCTTTGCTGACGATCCGAAAGAAATGGCCAGGTTGATGATTGCCCATATTGACAAAAAGCGTAAAGAACTTGGTATTGATAAGGCGCGTGATCGAGTTCTTATGGATATGGCTGACAGACAGGCCCTTGCTATCGAATAATCTCTACGGGAGATGACAGATGTAAAAGTTTGTCATCTCCTTCTCACTGGCGGACAAATGCTGGATTCACAGAATATTTTTGGAGAAGCATATGGCAATTTTTGCTGGACGATATCGATGGGATGGAATCAAGACCGGTGAGCAGGAGCCGATCGCCTGGTCTCCAGGTGCCTATGACGTGAAAATATTCAAGTGTGTAACGTTATCGGATAAGGTGCAACTCCTGAAACCCTATGTCTGTATCTATGCACCGACAGGTGAAGGCCAGTCAATTTCCGCTAACCCTGAAAAATTTGCCAAACAGATTTGTAATGATTTCTCTCTGGATATTGAAAAGGTGTTTTGGGTTGAGGATCTTTTGACGAACAATGACAGATATGAAGTCGTGTCATTTACCCGATCGACAAAGATAGGCACAAATGTCTTCTATAAAACGGCAAAACGCCTGGCTCTGAAGTCTGAAATGTCAGTGATTGAACGGGAAATAGCAGGCACCGAGAAATCTGTTGGATGATTTACGGGCACGAGATGTCGCTCTGCGTTGTATATTTTTAAAATAACGAGAGAGGAATGAATTCTGAAATAGATCGAATAAAAGAAAGATTGCTCAGACTTGAAGAGGAAATTGCCGAGACGAAGCGGCGAATGCCGGCCCATTCTGTGAAACCGCCGGTGATGATGGATCTTTTGCAGCTTGAAGACGAGCGGGATCTGCTGTTGCAAAAATTAAATGACCGAGAGTAAGTACCGGGCCTAGCTGGGTGCATGTGCCAAAATAAATATCCTGACCAGGTTATTTATGCATAGGTAAACTATCTTCTTCTGGCATTTTGAGAGTTTCGACGTATAATTTAAGTTGATGTCGATACGCAACAGAATAGCTAATTTTGCCAAGAAGGAGACAAACATGACAGATCAACATTGTCCGGGATTTGAAAGTAATAAAACTCTGAATGAAGT